>JAFGBZ010000014.1 GCA_016932875.1 Candidatus Iainarchaeum sp. | reverse complement strand
CTTCTTTTCAGCCTACAAGGGTTGTAATTGATTCTTTAACTACTCTTTCAGATTCTTTATTGGTTTCTGGTTTGGAATCTCAAAAAGATTATTCTCTTGTAAGAATTGCTGAATCTGTTTCACCTATTCCAAGAAGTGAAAGAATTGTTTCAAAAAATTTATTGTATCATTTAATGAAGAAATTAAGATTATTTAATTCAACGATTTTGCTTACAAGCGAATTGCCTGAAGATGAAAAAAAGCTTTCAGCTGACGGAATAAGTGAATTCATTTGCGATGGAGTAATGTTGTTTGAGTATCTTTCTGTTGGTGAATCTGTTTTCAGAAATATGCGTGTAAGAAAAATGCGTTATACTAGCCATGAAAAAGGTTCTTTGCCTTATTCTTTGGGTAAGGATGGTGTTGAAATTAAAGAAAAGGACCTTCAATTATAAGGTGATTTATTTTGGAGTGGTTTGATTTTATTTTTTCCGCTCCCGAAATTTTTGCTTTTTATTTAATTGTTTCTTATTTTTTTTTAGGTGCTTTAATTAAATTTATTGATGACTGTTTTGATGAAGCTCTTGCATCTAAATCTGTTGCCACTATTTTATCTGTTATTGTTGCTGGATTGTGGGCTTTTGATATGACTTTGAGTGCTGCTTCTGCTACTATTTTGGCTGCAATTGTGATTGGTGTTTTAGTTAAAGGTAAAGTTGATAATATCGCATTTCAAATTGGAGTTATTGGTGTTGGAACAATTTTGTTTTTTTTCGGGTTTTTTCAGTTTTTATGGTTTCCTTTAATTATTATTTCTTTAGCAGGAGTAATTGATGAAGTTGGAAATGATTTTGTTGATGAAAAGAACATGTATACTCGTGGTTTTTTTGGTAAATTAGTTCATTTATTTTTTGAGTACAGAATGCTTATGAAAATTGTTGTGTTTTTGTTTGCTTTTTTTGGTTTCTTTGAATTATTTTATTTCTTAGCGTTCTTGTTTTGGGATTTAGGTTATATTGTTGTAACTAAACTTTCAGAGCATATTAGAAATTCAAGGAAATTCTCTTATACTGGCAATAATCATTATATTAATGGTGTAAGAAAATGAAGCGAGATGAAGTTCTTAAAGAATTAGATGACTTGCTTAGATTAGATGATGTTCTTGCTTGCATGCTTGTAAAAAAAGGATTGGAAGGAATTGTTCCTAAAACTTCTAAAATTAAAAATATTGATTTATGGAAATTAATTCATGAAACAACCAGTGATTTATTTGGAGTAGTAGAAAAATTCTTTGATTACAAGCTTGAAAGACTAAATCTTGAATTAAATGAATACATTATAATTGTAGCGCCTTTATCCAAAGCATTTGCATTAATTGTAGTAATTCCAAGTTTAGCAAACATGGGATTGCTAGACGTAGAAATAGAAAACACAAAAAGAAAAATACAAAGAATACTGGCTAAAAAAGATGAATGAGTGAGATTTTGTCATTAAAATGCGATGTATTAGTTGTAGGCGCAGGCCCTGCTGGAGCTGTTTGTGCTGCTAAACTTGCTAAAAAAAAATTTGAAGTTATTTGCATTGATAAATCTTCTTGTCCTGGAGAAGCGCATACTCCTAAAATAGATATTGTTGAAAGCAAAGGAATTGAAAAATTAGTTAAAGAATTTAATCTTGATTTTTTATCTAAAACAAATAAATCTGTTTGGTGTTCACCTAATAATAAATTTACTTTTGTTTCTTCTGTTAAAGATATTTTTTTTTTACGCGGAACTTCAAAGAATTCTCTTGATAACTCTTTGTTTTTAGCGATGAAGAACAATGGTGTTGATGTTTGGTTTAACTCAAAACCAGTGGATTTGAATTTAAAGAATGGTGTTGTTTCATCTGTTGTTATTAATAAAAAAGGAAAAAAAATTATTGTTGAACCAAAAATTATTGTTGCTGCAACTGGAAACGATTCTTTTTTTTCACAGAAATTAAATGTTACTGAATTCAATCCAGTTTCTATTGTTGGTTTTGGGTCATTAATGAAAAATCTTTCTCTTGAAAATAATTCAACTTATATTTTTTTTGATGAATTTTATGCACCTGGTGGTTATTTTTTTGTAGGTCGCGTATCAGACAAGATTGGGATTGCAATGGTTGTTGCAAATAAATCTCGATTAAAGAAACCATTGAAAGACTATTTTTATGAGTTCATTGAAAAGAATTCTGAACTCTATTCAATATTTCTTAATGCTGAGCCAATTAATTTTAATTCAGGAGAAAGAACTATTTCAATGATTTCTAAACGTGTTTCAGGTAATGTTGTTTTTTGTGGAGATGCTGCACGCACTATGAGTCCAGTTTTTGCGTATGGGGTTAATCCTGCAATGAATTCAAGTTATTTTTTGGCTCAAAGCATTATAAAAAATGGTTTGAATTTACCTGCTTTAACTGAATATAATAAAGAATTAAAAAAATTTCTTGGAAATGAAAAACAAAGACATTTATTCAGAGGCATTTATGATAAATTAACTAATCAAGACTTTGATTTTTTAGTTGATTCAGCAAATTACCTTAATTCAAAACAGCATTTAGATGATTTAATTGATTTCAATAAATATAAATCAAGAAATTTGGTTTTTGCTTTACTTCGTAAACCACATATTTCAATCACTTTAACCTTAAAAGCAGCGGCAAAAATATTTTTACCGTTTTATTGATTAGGCATGTATTTAATTAAGTTTGAAGAATTTATTATTCAGTGGTTTTTTTGAATAATTTAACTTGTGATGTGCTTGTTGTTGGAGCAGGTCCAGCTGGTCTTTCGGCAGCTTATTCTTTGGCTAAAGCAGGAAAAAAAGTAATTTGCATTGATAAAAAAGAAAAAATAGGAGAACCAGTTAGATGTGCTGAAGGAATCGGCTCATATTTATTCAACAAACTTCCATTCAAAATACCAAAAAACCTACTAGAATGGAGAATTGATGGTCTTAAATTTAATTATTCGGATTTAACTATTACTCGTAAAGGCGGACAATGGGCTGGCTTTTCAATTAATAGAACTATTTTTGAAAACTGGTTGTTAAAAAAGGCAGTTGATAATAATGCTACTATTTGGACTAATTCTTCTCTTTCGGATTTGAATTTTGATTCTAATTTTTTTGTTTCTGGTGCTAAAATAAAGAAAGGAAATAAACTTTTACATGTTTTTCCTAAAGTTATTGTTGCTGCAGATGGAGTTTTCTCTAAAACCGCTGAACTTTTAAAAATTCCTGTTTTTGAAGAGATAGTTGGAGATATTTTAGTGAAAGAAATAAAATCAAATAATTTGAAAAACATTCGTTTTGAGCAAATATTTATTGGGGATTTTTCTCCTTCAGGGTATGGTTTTATTTTTCCTAAATCTAACCAGATAGCAAACATAGGAGTTGGTTCTATATTTCATACTAAAAATATGGATAATTATTTTTCTGAATTTAAAGAAATAAATTCTGTTTCAACTCAACTAAAAGATTTTAAAATTTTAAAAGATAAAAGTAAAACATCTGCATTTGGTTCAAGACTTAAAAAATGGATTTATGGCAATGTTTTTTTTGTAGGGGATGCGGCCAATCAGAATTATAAACCATTTGTAGAAGGGTTCATTCCTGCAATAGTTTGTGGAAATTTGTTGGGTGATTACATATCTAAAAATACTTTTTATTCAGATTTGGTTTATAAAAATTTAATTTATTCTAATCTTTTTGGGTTTGATTATTCTGATTCCTTAAAAGAAGAAATGTTAAAAGTATTTAAATTAGATGAAAAAAAACAATATCCTCTTTTATTTTCATTATCTTCGGGGTTATTCACGCCTTTTGAAATAAGTCGTTTGATAAAAAAATCGCCTGAATTAATAATGAAAGAAATTTTAAATAAAATTTAATTTATTTTTAGGGAATTAAAACTTTCATTAAATCTTAATATGGGATTTCCTGGCGAATATAAATCTTCTCCAGACATATATATTAATAAAAAAGGTTCATTTTTTTCATTAATTCTTTTGTGTATTTTTAAAATATTTCTTCCTAGTGCTTCCAATCTAGCACAACAAGATACATACAATGAGAATTTGCTTTCTTCTTGTAAATGTGGTTCAATTGCATCAATCAAATTTTTGCCTGTTGCATAATAAATCTCTAATTCTTTTTCTTTTTCTATTGTATTAGTGAAAATTAAATTTTCTCCGGCTACCAATGCTAAAACTCGTGAGCATACTTTTCCTTCTTTTTCATAACATAATGGGTAATATAATGTTTTTCTATGCAAACTCTCATTCAAAAAATCTTTTGGCCAAGATAGTTTTTCTAAGAAGGTGCTTGTTGCTGGTTTTCCTTCAATTTTTTCTATTGCGCAATTGAATAAACCTATTTTAGTTGCTTTTAATTTTTTTCCTGTTGGGATTAACCCTAATGTGTTTTTTGCATTTATTTTTTCATTAGTTAATATAACTGCACAAACTAATGAGTCTTTATTTATGCTCTTTTTATAAAATTGATAACTATCATTCCATTGGTTATCATCTAAAGTAGATCCACCAATTATCGTATATTCTTTAAATGATTTTACTAGTTCTTCTAAAACTTCATCTTCTCTTCCATTTCCTATTTGACTTAATTTATTTAAAATTTCTAAAGTAGGATTTATAATTGGGCTTATTATATTATTTAATCTATTGGGAATGGAAATTATTTTTCGTCGTCCAAGAAAAGGAATGCTAAATATTTTTCCTGCGGAAATAAATTCTAAAATAAATTTTGTGTTGTATTCATTTGTATCTATTTTTTCAATTTTTTTATTTATTATTGAAACACACGTTTTAGCCGCTTTTTTTGGGCTTCTTTTTGTATTGTGTCCTATTCCAGTCACAATTTTACTTTTGTCTGAATTTAATAATAATAGTGTTATGCCACGAGTATATGCTCCGCTGTTATTCATAAATCCTGCTACTGTTCCGCCTATTAGTTCTGTTTCTTCTGGTATTTTTGTATATATTTTGTTTAGTATTTTTTGGAATCCTTTGTTTTTTTCGTAGTGTATTGTTGAGAATAATAATGCAAATGTTGGTTTGTTTGAGAGTTTTTTTAATGCTTCTTCTATTGCTTCTTCTGCTGCTTTTTCTGGGTCCCAGTTTTGGCTTGTTCCTATTCCTACTTCAAACATGTAAGGTATTATTTGTTTTTTTGAGTATTTATTTTTATCTTGTGTGAATAGAAACATTTATTTATTCTTAATTTATTTTTATTTTGGTTTAAATGAGTTTTGGAATGCATTTAATGATTGAAGGTTATCACTGTAGTGAAAGTAAATTGGATGATGTAAAATTGGTTACTCTTTTACTTAATTCTTTGCCTGATAAATTAGAAATTCCAAAATTTTCTAAACCGTTAGTGGTTCGCTATGAAGGCAGTGGTTGGGATAAAGGAGGCATTACTGGTGTTGTTTTGATTTCTCAAAGTCATTTTAGTATTCATACTTTTCCTGCCCATAAGTTTTTTACTGCTGATTTTTATTCTTGTAAAGAATTTGATGATATAAAAGCAAAAAAAATTATTTTAGAAACATTTAATTCAAAAGAAAATGAAAGCCAGACAATTATTCGCGGGCATAAATTTGAAAAAGAACTTGAATAAATTCATGCTCCTGCAAAAATGCTTATTGGTTTAGTTTGTCTTATTTCAGTTAAATATTCAGTTGCTTCTAATATGTTTGGAATAATGTATTTTCCTTTTTTGAAGGTAATAAGGTTTCTTTGATGTAATAAATCAAGTGCATTAAATACTTCATTTAAATCAATGTTGCTATGTTCAGCTATTTCAAATTCATTTAATTCTTTAAATTTATGTATTGTATAAAATACTTTTACTGCGTTTTTTATTTTTTCTTCTGGTTCAATTAATATTTTTTTAGCTAAAGCTAGCTCTATTAAATTCATTTAATCCCCCACTTTATTGGGATTCAACAAGGCCAAGCTGTAATCCAATACAATTCTGTTTTGAGAAGTAATATACCTTCGGTTGATTTGAAATCAACTAAAAAGTTGATTTTTTAAGCATTTTGTGAAGAAAAATTAATGGTGGGAGTTTGAATAAATTAAGTATTCCTGGTTTAGGTGTAAATGAATCAACTAAATCTGCAATAATAACTGTTTTAGGGCAGGAGTTTCCTTTAACTGCAAAAGAAATTCATAATCGATTAAAACACGAATTTGGATTAAATTTAACTTATCAATCAGTTCATAAATCATTAAATGAATTAATTGAAGATAAAATAATTGAAAAAGAAGAACTAAAATATAAATTAAATTCAAACTGGATAAAAAAAATAGTCGACTTTGGAAAAGACTTAGATTCAAAATACTTTTCAACAAAAGAAAATGTGGTGGATATTTTAAAAAAAGCAGAATCAGGCAAAATTATAAATTTAGTATTTGAAAATTTTAATTCTTTTGCTAAATTTTTAGTTAATGGTTTTTTATTTGCAATTCCTTCGGACAAAGTTAATGTTTGTGTTTGGAATCATGTTTATGGTTCTTTTGGAATGGATGATTCAGATCATGAAGCAATTAAAGCAACTTGTACAGGTAAAAAACATTATTCTTTGTGTAAAAAAGATACTTTTTTAGACCGGTGGTTTTCAACTTATCTTTCAGGGTTTGGAAAAAAATTTTTATTTGGGGCAGATTATTCAATTCCTACGGATTCATTTGTACAAGATGATTTTATTTTACAAGCATTTTTACCTAGAAAACTTCTGAAAAACATGGATTATCTTTATTCTAAAGTTAAACATATGGATGACTTATCTATTCAGGAGTATTTTGACTTAATTTCAAATCTTAATGAGGAAATTAATGTTACTGTTTTTAAGAATGCTGAACTTGCTGATTCTTTTAGAAAAGAGGTTTTGGCTTTGTTTGGTGAAAATGAGTGATTTCTTTTTATCTTCCTTCTGGGTTGGATTCTACTAAGGAGTTAATTGTTCGGGTTTTGGGCAGAGAATGGCCTTTAACTGGTAAAGAGATTTTTAATAAAGTTCAAAAGGAGTCAGATAAAAGTATTTCTTATCAAGGAGTTCAAAAGCAGGTAAAGGAATTGGTTGAAAGAACTGTTTTAACTAAATCCATTGATGGTTTTCAGTTGAATATTGAATGGCTTGATTTAAATAAAAAAACTTCAGAGGAATTACTGGAAAAATATGGTTCTTTTTCAAAGTTTAAAGGAGATCAATTCAGTGTTTTATTGAATTCATGTTATGAATGTGATAAATTTTTGTTAAGCATGTTAATTAAAAGCATTCCAAAAAATGATTCAAAAACATTTATTGGATTGCATTGGAATCATTTTTGGATTCCCTTATTTTTTTCAGTGAAAGAATACTTTATGATGAAATCATTTTTTTCACTGTATTCAAAATATGCGATCACTCCTTCAAATACTGTTGTTGATAACTGGTGCGCTGAATACTGGAAAGGACATGGATTAAAAACAAAATTAGGTGTTCCATTGCCTTTAGGAAGAGATTTAGTTATTTGTGGAGACATAATAATGGAAGTAATTTATCCAAAAAAATTAGTTAAAAAAATTGATGTTTTTTTTAAAAAAGTAAAAAACATTAATGAATTAAACATTAATCAATTATTTGAAGAAATCTTTTTAATGCCAGTAAAAATTCCAGTAATAGTAACAAAAAACCCTGAACTAGCAGAAAAACTAAAAAAAGAAACAATGGAATTATTCGGTGAAAATTAAATCACCATCATTAGTATTATTCCAACGCTTAATGGAATTGTTATTGAGTCATCTATTGGGATTAAGAGTTCTGCTAGCATTCCTGTAATGGATGCTATTAATGCTAATGGAATGCTGTTTAATGCAAGGAATGCTGGAATTGAACTGAATAAAGTTCCACCTATTGCGCCTTCAATGCTTTTTTTACCTAGTTTAATATGTCCAAATTTTATTCCAATTAAAGTGCTTGCTGCATCTCCAATGCTTAAAACAAGTAATGCAGTTAAAGCAATGTTTTCAGGAAACATTAAAGCAATAACGCACCCTAAAAGAAAAAAATGCACTGCCTTTAAAGGAATTCCTTTTTCATGTTCGCGTTCACAGGCTTCAAGAACATCATCAATTACTGGAAGGAATTTTCTTGATTTAATTAAATAAATTGAAATAATTAATGAAAAAACAATCCCCATTAAAACTAAAATTAATGCAGTTGTTTTGCCTAAAAGCAGTACAAAAGAAGCAATAAGCATTCCTAAAAGCAAATGAAATGCTTGTCTGAATAATTCTTTTCTCAAATTAAATCCCTTTCTTTAATAAATTAATTGAATTAATTAAATTCTTTTCATTATTGTATTTTAAAACAATTTTAATTAATTCACTTGTTTTCTTTTTCTTTAATTTCTTTATTTCTTTAATAAGTAAAGGAATTACCCGTAAAACATTATCTGTAATTGAAATTGAAGCTTTTTGAGCTGTTCTGCTTAAAGGATTTAAATCAACTGCAATAACTTTTTTTCCTGCTTTAATTAAGCTTTCAGTTCTGTCGCCGTCTTCAAGCATTACTAAAACTGTATCAGCGCAATAAATTCCTTTTACATCAACTAATCCTCTGTTTGAAGTTAATCCTTTTAATCTAATTTTTTTTCCTGCTCCAAGAATTTTTTTATTGAATTTCAGAAATTCTTTTTCAATTAATTTTTCTCTTTTTTTTGTTCTGTAAAATAAATTTACTTCAATACTGCATTTCAGTTCATTGCTTAACTCAACTAATTCTTTTGAACATAAAACAGTTGTATTACCATTAACTGAAATCACTGGTTTAATTGAAAGCAATAAAAGCGCTGCCGTTGCATGAATTGCTTCTTCAGCATATTTAGATGTTTTTTCTTTTAATAAATAATCAAATGTTTCTCCTCTGCCTTGAGCAATTAATCCCTGCATTGAAGTAATTCCTTTATGAATTCCTTCTTCGATTAAATGCCTTTGCATTAAAGAATTATATCTTGGATGATTTTTTGGAATCAATTTAATCAGCTCAATTATATTTCAGGATTCAATTATTTTTTTCACTTCTTTTAAGTATTCTTTTGCTGTTTTTAAAACCAGTTCAGAGTCTTTTTTTGTTTCAGTTCTTTGAAGCCCGTAAAGTATTTCATGCCTTTCTTCTCTTGCATTATTTAGCAAAGAAGAAAATTTTGATTCAATTAATCCTTTTTTAATGTATTTTTCTTTAATGAATTCAATCAAGCATATATGGCTTCTTTCAGTGAATCCGTCTTTGAATAACAATGCTCTTGAAGCATGAAACATTGAAGCATAAGAAAGAAGAATTGCTGCTGAAAAAACTTCTCCTTCAAAAGAAATTTCTGCGTCCATTAAGCGTTCTTCTGAAATATTTACTGCAATCAATGCTTTTTCTTTGTCTGGTTTTTCTTTTCTTAAAAGTCTTTTTTCAAGGCATTCATTGAAATCAATCATTCTACCACCGGAAGTTCTCCTTTCAAAGCAATTCCTTCAATCAGAATTCTTTGATAAAATGGCTTGTCTGAACTGCTTTTTTCACTCCATTCACTTAAAGAATAAACAGAGTAATTTATTTCTCTTTTCAGTTTTTTTTCAAACTTAGTTAAATCCAGTGCTTTCTTGTTTTTGGAAATAATTAATAAATCTAAATCGCTTTCATCTGAATCTTCGCCCCTGGCAGTGCTTCCAAACAAAACAATGCTTGAAGGGTTTAGTTTATTTAATTCATCAAGTAATTTGCTTTTCTCGATTTTTTCCAATGAAAACGCGGTTTTAAGCAGCTGAAATCTTTTGCTTTTAGTTATTGCTTTGAATAAAACAAGGTTTGCTTTATTTTTTTTTTCAATAAATCCTTCTTTCACGAATTTATCCAGCTGAGTTTTTGCAGTAGGTGCGGAAAAATTGCTTTCTTTTGCAACTCCTCTTAAATGAAATTCTTTGAAAGGGTTTTCAAAAAATAATTCGAGAATTTTCTGTCCTGCGTATTCCTCAAACATATTTTCACCTAACAATTGTAAAATATACTTAACAATTGTTATTTTAAATATTGTGCTTCATTCCGCTCCTTTTTTTGCAATTTTAGCTATTTTTGTTCTTGAAGTAAATTTCTTTAATTCTTTTTCAGTTTTTTTTGGATTTTTTGAAGGAATAAAAATTGTTTGCCCTAACATGCTCATTGAACTAAAAGGAAAGAATTCAAGCGCTTTAAGCAATTTTTTTGAAAATAATTTTGTTCTGAAAGTAAAATTTCTTGACTGTAAAATTAAATTCTGAAATGATTTTTCTTCATTTAATTTCTTCATTCCAATTAATCCAAATTCATTTATTTTTTTCTTCCATTTAATTGAAGTAATTATTTTTTTTGTTTCAATTGAATCAAAAAAACCTAAAACAATGAATTTGTAATCAGTTTTAACTGAAATTATTTTAGTGCTTGGATAAGGTTTTGCGCCAATCATTGCTCCAGCAAATTGTTCAGCAATTACGTCTCCTAAACCTGTTTTGTTTTCAATTTCAGCTTTTTTTGCAATTTCAGTGCATTTTTTTTTAGTTAATTTCAATTTAAGTTCTTTATTCAAAGCTAATGCCAGTGAAAGTGCGCCTGCACCGCTTAAACCTAATCCATATCCTATTGGAAATTGTGTTGAATGATTTATTGTTAATTCAAGTTTTTTTCCTGCAAGCAAAAGCATTTTTTTTGCAACACTTAAAGATGTTTTGCAGGAGCATTTTTTTTTATTTAAATTAATTTTAATTGAATTTTTTTTTGCTTTTTTTGTTTTTACTTCAGTAATCATTCCGTTCTTTAAATTAATTCCTGCTCCTGTTGAACCATTAGGGTAAATTCTGAATAATCCGGTTATGTGAGCTGGACTTGATGCTTTCAAAAAATCACTTTTTTCTTCCTTTCAATTTTGCGAAACAAAATTGCTTTTTCTTTGCAGACAATGCTTTCTTTTAAAAGAAAGCTCGAATCACTTTTTTCTTCCTACAATTAATGCATGGTGTTTTTCAAATGGCTCTAAATTAATTGTTTCAAGTATTTCAAATTTTTTTTCTAATTCATTTATTTCTGCTTCAATTACTTCTTTTGGTTTTCTGCTTGAATCAATTGAATGTGCTTTAATTGCAATTAAACCTAAAGAGTTTTTGCTTAAATACATTTCAGCATTTTTATTGAATATTTCTGCTTGATTCGGCTGGCTTACATCCTGAAATAATACATTGAATTTAATTCCTTCAAGTTTATTGCGGTATTCTCCAGGTGTGTTTGCATCTCCTAAAACAGGAAAAATATTTGGACGCTGTTCGCATAAGAAAAGAAATTTATGCATTGCACGGGTTGAAATATCTATTCCAATTAATTTTCCCTGCAATCCGATTACATCGCTTAAATGTGAAACAGTTGTTCCTTCACTTGAACCCAAGTAAAGCACATTGCTTCCATTTCTGAAAGGAAAATTCTTTAATCCTTTTTTGATTCCAGCGCATAGTTTTGATTTATTTGGATTCCATGAACGAAATTCTTCTTTATTGAAATGAAATAATTCTTCACTGTAAACTTTTTTTCCTGGAACTAAATTTTTAGTTAAAATAACTGAATTAAAGGAATAAACTCCGTCAAATAATTCAGTTAATCTCGAATTCATTTAACTCAGTGGTTTTAATTTTTTTTGAATTTAAATTTAGTTTTATTTGGTTTAGGTTTTCTACTGGAACTTTTTCTTTTAAATTTTGAATTACTTGAGCTTCCTCTGAAAGAACTTCTATCTGAATCTCTAAAACTTTTTCTGTCTCCAAATCTTGGTTTGTCTGAATCACTAAAGCTTTTTCTGTCGCTGAATCTAGGGGTTCTTTCTGAATCTCTGTCATTGAATCTAGGTTTTCTGTCAAAGTCTCCAAATCTTGGTTTTTTATCAAAGTCTCCGCGAGGGCTTCTGTCATTGAATCTTGGTTTTCTGTCTGAATCTCTGTCTCCAAATCTTGGTTTTCTGTCACTGAATCTTGGTCTGTCTGAGTCTCCAAAGCTTTTTCTGTCTCCAAATCTTGGTCTGTCTGAGTTTCCGAATCTTGGTTTTCTGTCAAAGCTTCTACTGTTATCTCTGTCTCCAAAGCTTTTTCTGTCTCCAAATCTTGGTCTGTCTGAGTTTCCGAATCTTGGTTTTCTGTCAGAATCTCCAAAGCTTTTTCTTTTAAAATCTGAATTTCCTGAATCTCTTCCAAATCCACGGTTTCCTGAATCTCTTCCAAATCCACGATTATCTGAATCTCTGCTTCTGCTTCCAAAATCTTTTTTGAATCCCCTGTTTCCGAAATCTCTTCTTCCTTTATCTCGGAATCCTTTTCCAAATGAGTCTTTTTCTTTAAATTCAGGTTTTCTTTCTTTGAATTCTTTTTTGAAAAAACTGTGTTCTCTCATTTCAGGTATTTGAATTATTTTTGATTTTGGTTTATCTTCTGAAAAATAATCTTTTTTTGCTGCAATGGAAATTTTTCCTGCTAATTTGCGTGCAGTTTTTCCTTTATCTGTTTTTTTTGCCTGCTGAACTAATGGATGTGCAAATAAGTAACCGTATTTTGGAGGAAGTCCTCCTTTTTTCAGATAATTGAATAAAGCTTTTTCTGCTCCAACAACTTGAATTGTTGAACTAGGTGAAAAAGCAAGTTTTTTTCCTGAACCAAGTTTAGCAAGAATTCTTGCTCCGATAATGCTTCCGCATTCCTTTGAATAATTAGGCCATTTTCTGCTCATTTCTTTTTCAATGAATTCCTGTATTTGTTTTCTCTGATTTTTTAATGCATTAATATTTTCTGCAAGTGAACGCATTTCATTTAATGCGTTTTTATCTGTTTCTTCTCCTGCAGAATTTTCTGCTTTTAATGCAATTTTTTCAGCCAAAGAAATGTCTTCAATTACTTTCATTATTTTTTCAAATGAAAAGTTTTTTCTTTCATTTAATTCAGCAACTAATTTTATAAATTTTTCATTATCATTAACCAGTTGATTTAATTCAGGAAAATGAATTGCATGCCATTCCCTTAAATGTTCTGTAAGTAAATTAACTGTTTCATCCATTGCATCAACTAAATTAATTGATTTAATTATATGCAAATCTGATTCAGTGTATTCTTCTTTAATTCCTTTTTTAACTGAGTGAATCATCTGGTTTCTTAAATCGCTTAAATCCATGAAGTATATAGTGAAAGAATGGCTTTAAATTAGTTTTTGAAACCACTTTTTTGTTAGTTTATCTGTTTTCTTATTACTTTTTCGCTTAATGCGAAAAAGCCCTTCTTTTTGGCAAAGCTTTTTCTTTTCAAAGAAAAAGGTTTAAAGAATGGCTTTAAATTAGTTTTTACGCACGATTTTTTAGTGATTTAATGCCTAAAGAAGAAATTATTAATCTGGCTTTAAGAAGAAATCTTTTTTTTCCTGCAGCAGAAATTTATTCAAGCGCTTTAGCTGGATTTTGGGATTTTGGGCCAATTGGAACCAGAATGCGTCAAAAAGTAATTTCTTTCTGGAGAAAAAATTTAGTTGAAAAAGAAGGATTTCTTGAAATTGATGGAGCACAGATTTTACCTGAAGCAGTATTCAAGGCTTCAGGGCATTTAACTTCATTTAATGATCCTGTAGTGCAATGCAAAAAATGCCATTCAATTCATAGAGCGGATAAATTAATTGAAGAAGTAACAGGAAAAGAAGTTCCTGAAAGCATGGCATTAAATAAATTCAATGAATTTATTGCAAAAAATAAAGTAAAATGCCCTAAAGATGAAGGCGAATTAGGTGAAGTAAAATCATTTAATATGATGATGAAAACAGAGATTGGAGCAACAGGAAATAATCCAGGTTATTTAAGGCCTGAAACCTGTCAAAGCATTTTTTTGGATTTTTTAAGATTATATAAAACTTCAAGAGTTAATTTACCTTTAGGAATTTCACAGGAAGGAAAATCTTTTCGAAATGAAATCAGTCCAAGAAATACTTTGCTTCGCGCAAGAGAATTCAATCAAATGGAAACAGAAATTTTTTTTAATCCAAAAAAAATAAATGAATTTGATAAATTTGATGAAGTAAAAAAATATGAATTAAATTTGTTTTTATTGAAAGATAAAAAAGTTCATTCAGTTTCATGTGAAAAAGCAGTGAAAGAAAAAATTGTTTCAGGAAAATTAATTGCTTATTATTTAGCAAGAACTCAGCAATTATATGAAGCTTATGGAATAAAGAAATCTGAAATGCGTTTCCGTGAATTAAAAGAAGAAGCAAGAGCATTTTATTCTAAAGAAACATGGGATTTTGAAGTAAACACTGATTTAGGTTGGATTGAATTAATTGCATGCAATTACAGAACTGATTATGATTTAAAAGCTCATGGAACTGAATCAAAGAAAAGTATGATTGTAAAAGAAGAATCAGGAGAAGAATTCATTCCGCATGTATTTGAATTATCAATTGGAGTAGACAGAACTTTTTATGTTGTATTGGATCATGCATTCAGAAAAGAAAAACGCGGAGAAGAAGAAAGAATTTATTTGGATTTGCATCCATTGCTTGCACCTTATTTTGTTGCAGTGTTTCCTTTAATGAAAAAAGACGGATTGCAGGAAAAAGCAGAAGAAATTGTTTCAGTTTTGCGGAGCAATGGATTTGAAGTTTTATTTGATGAAAAAGGAAGCATTGGAAAACGCTATGCAAGAGTAGATGAAATTGGATTGCCTTATTGTTTAACCATTGATTATGATTCAATAGAAAAAAATGATGTAACTTTAAGAGAAAGAAATTCAATGAAGCAAATAAGAATTCCAATAAAAGAACTGCCCTTAAAATTATGGAATTTATTTAATGAAAAAGAAAGCATTTGAATTTCGCACCGGCAAACAACCTTGCAGAAGTTTAAAAACTAAAAATTCTTTTTTTCTTTATGGTTATTGAATCCTATAAAAAAACAAAACCGTTAAACAAAGAGGTAACTGATTTTATTAAAACCGAAATTTTATTTGATTCAGTAAAAAAGAAAATGATTAATTTTGTGGTATTGCAGTTATTTTATTTTGAGGGAAATTTTTATCAAATAAAAAAACATGATTTTTCGCATGGAAAATATAATTACCATAACTATTTTGAGTCTCTTTCTCACAGAAAAGAATATGACTAGGAGCTTTCAAATGAATTGTTTTTTGAATGCAAAAAAGACATAGAAGAACACTGGTTTGATTATCGTCAAAGGTATCTACGAAAGCATTTTAATTAAAACAAATGATTTATATAACCTTTGTGTTATATAACTTATCTGTTGGGTGTTATGAATAAATTAATTATTTATATTGGGCGTGAAATGGAGAAAGATGAAAAAGCATTGATTAAAGGAAAGAATTTAAATCAACCAAAAAATGCTTTGTATTTGAATTCATTTGAAGAATTAAATAAACTTTTATCTCCTAAAAGAATTGATTTATTGAAGTATTTGATTGAATCAGGTTCAGATAAAACTGTTAATGAACTTGCGAGTGATTTGAATAGAAAACAGGAAGCTATAAGCAGAGATTTGCATTATTTAAAAAATCTTGATTTAATTAATTTAAGGAAATCAAAGCAGTCAGTGCTTGTTTCCGCTGAATTTGATTCAATTAAAATAGAAGTCTGACTTTAAAATTATTTCTTATTATTTTTATTTCATGCCCCCGTAGCTTAGTGGAAGAGCACTTGTTTCGTAAACAAGGGGTCAAGAGTTCAACTCTCTTCGGGGGCTTTTAAGCACTCTTGAGCAGGCTTATGTTTCTGGTTCAGCTGGTGCTGCAATTGATTTTAATCTGATTGAAAAACTTTTTTCAATATTTTCTTTTTCAGTGCTTGCAGGGTTTAAATAGGAAATATAAATCCAGCAGGGAATTGTTTGTTCTTCATCAGTATTAGCGTTTACTCTTAAAGTGATTTTTTGTTTTTCCTGTGCTTCAATTGATTCAAGAAAATCTTTTGATAAATTAATCCAGTTGTTTGCTTCATAGGGTTCGCATTTTCTTGTAATGGAAATGTTTTGTAATCTTAATTCGCCTGTGTTTGCAATAAAGAAATCAAAAGAAGTTAAAGGAAAAACTGTTTCAGAATCTTCTTTGGTTATTTCAATTGTTCCTGAAGGAAATTCCTGCAGTTCAATTCCTACTTCTGCTTCAACTGAATCAAATTCAAACTTTATTTCTTTTTCTTTTTGTTCGCTCATTAACTTAAATGAAGCAATTATTTTTCCTGTAATTCTTTCTGTTGGAGCATCATAAGGCAGAGTAACTTTTAATTCAATTTGTTTTGTTGAACGTTCGTTTGCTTCAAGGGATTCAATTGATTCAGGATTTAATTCAATCCATGAAAGAATTTCTTCTTCTGAAGTGGTTCCGCTTGAAGTAATCTGAAGAGTTAAATTAATTTTTTCAAAATTAACTAAAGCATTTTTATTTGAAGCAATAATTGTTTTTGAACTGCTTTCACCTGCGTTGATTTTATCAAAATCAAGTTTTGTTTCAGAGAAACTTAAATCATTTTCTGAAAGAACTCCTGCTTTAAAGGAATAATTTTTAGTTATTTCAGGGTTTTCTTTTAATGAAAGCACTCCGATTAAATCCTTGTTCATGTATCTTGAAAGACTTGTTTTTGTTTTAACTTTTAATTCAACTTCAATTTCATTGCTTCCTGGTTTTAAAGTGATTTTTTTGTCTTCAACTGAATTTTTTTCAAAAACATTTTTGAAGTCTCCGCTGAATGAAATGGTTGCATCTGCCTGCAGAGATGAATTGCTGTTAATTATTATTTTTGCATTAATTGTTTCTCCTGCAAGAACTATTTCATTTAATCCCTGAATATTTCCAAAAGAAGCATCAATATCAGCAGTTAATTCAAATGAAAAAGAATCATTTCTGGTTACAGCAATAGATTGAATTTCTGTTTTATATCCTGAAGCAATTATTCTTGCAGTATAATTTCCTTTTCTTAAAGAAATTTTTTCGCCTTCTTTGGCTGTTGCAATTATTTCGCCTTGTTCATTGGAAATTTTTACTGTAAAATTAGAAATATTTTTCCCGCTTAAATCCTTTCCGCGAAATTCAATTTCTTTTATATCTCCAATAAAGTAACTGTAAGCAAAAAAACCTATAATCAAAAGAACAAGAACTCCTAAAACAGGAAGAATAAGCTTTGTACCACTTAAATCAATTCCTTGGGGTTCTTCTTGAGAATCATCATCAAACAATTTAAGCCCTCT
>JAFGBZ010000013.1 GCA_016932875.1 Candidatus Iainarchaeum sp. | reverse complement strand
TGCAATCCCTCCAAGTTTAATGGCTCAAAAGAGATTAGACAAAGGAGACGGAATAGCTTTAGGTGCAGTCAGTGGTTTGGTCTTGGCTATAAGTTTTGGATTTCTTATGATTATTGCTTCCTTTTTTATTACTGCAATAAACATGATTTTGCAAGGACGTGCTGAAGCTTCAGGAATTGATGTTTTATTAACTGGGTTTGGAATTGTATTTTATTTAGTTATTGGCTTTTTAGGTGCACTTCCTAGTGCTATTGTTGGAGCAATTTCAGGTTGGTTTTTTGAACGCAGATGGAGAGCAGAAAAAGTGGAAATAATTAACAAATAATTAGAGTGAAATATAATGGAAGCAAAACTAATACTTGTAATACTTTTCATTATTGTTATTCTTGTGTGTATATTTTATCCGCAAATATTAACCGATATAACCCGTGACTGTAGACATCCTAGAAATGGTACAGAACAAGTAGAATGCATTCAAGAAGGAATTTCCACTTGGTCAGGAGTTGACATAACCCCCACAGGAAAATCTTAAGGAATGTTCATTTATGCCTTAAAAATTTAAATTTTTAAAAATTTAACCTTCTTTTTCTTTCCAGCTTAAATAAACTGTGTTTTTTTCTCCTTTTTCTTCAAGTATTTTTCCTTCACTCCTTAATTTTTTTATTACTTCTCCGCTTTTGTTGTACCCTATGCCCCAATTATTTGTTTTTAATAATTCATCTTTGAGTTGACTTATAGTTAACTTTTTTTCAGTTAAAATTTTTTCAACTTCTTTTTCTTGATTTTCTTTAGTGTTATTTATTGCACAGTTAATTATTTTTTTAATGCTAAAAAAAGTTCTTTGAATTATTTCAAAAGCATAATGCCATTCTTCACTGCTTACTTCATCTTTTTTTTCAATAAACGCTTTCTGAACTGCTATTTTTTTCATGGGTAAAATTAAGCGCATAAAAAAGCTTTTTACAATGTCTTTCTTTTGTTTACCTTTAATTGAATTAATAATTAATTTTATTGAAGGTTTAAAAAATTTTTCGTAAAATAAGGTTTGATCGCTTTCGTTTATTTTAATTATTTTTCTTTCTTGATTTTTGAGTTTAAAAAATTTTTCTGCGAGTGAATCTATTTTTGTTTCTGAATTAGTTACATTCCCTATAAATGCTTTTTCATGAATTTCTTGCCATGATTCATCACTTATTTCTTCAAAGAGAATTAAAAATCTTTGAATTAAACCAGTAACAAGTAAAATGTTTTCAAGGTCTTGAAATTCATACGAAGTTAAAATGATGCTCACTTCTGTTGGATAATTGAATCCATTAAAAAACATACCTCTTTTCAAACTTACTCTGCCCGGTTCATCCAATGCAGTTTGTAAGTGTCCAATAACTTGTCTTGAAAAAGGACCCGGTTTTAAAAAAGCACTTCCTTCAGTGCAAATCAAAATATCTGCGGTTCCTAATGAACCAGGCACTGGTTGAGGCAATCTCTTTGTTACTTTTTCGCCTTCCCTAGTTACATTGTTAATTGTTATTTTTTTTGTTGCAATAGAATGAGTTAAACCTGCATCAGTGCTTTCAGTGTATTCTTCTAATTCAATTTTTTTTTCTTCAGGCGCCAATTCATTTATTTTTTCAACAATTTTTTTTAATGCTTTAGTTGATTGTCCTTTGCCTGTGCTTGATGGCTGAATAATCATCAAACTTAACCTAGTGCTTAATTCTTCACTCATGTGCATGAACCGCGTATTAACTATTTTCCCTAACAACAAGTGAAACATAAACGGTTCAATATGTTCATTCTTCAAACAATATGCTTGAAATACTTCTTTCCATTCCTCTCTTAATTCATTTAATTTCATTTTAATTCCTCCTTTCTTTAAAAACAACTAAAATCCAATGTTTTCCTTTTGAAGCAAACTTAATTTTTCCATTTAAATTAATCACAGAATAAGATGAATCTACTGCTGAATCATCCGCTGGATACATTGACGCGAATAAAATTTTTTCTAAATTCAATCCTTTTTGTTTTGATAAATCAATTATTTGTCCTTCATTTACATTTACTTCAAGAAGCATCAAATCAATGTTTTTACTTATTGTGTTACAAAATAAAATTTCCATAAAAAATCCTCCTGCAAAATTTTGGATGCTTAATTTAAAAGATTTTTTTAGAAATTGCATTTTTTAGAAAAAAAAGTTAAAAAATGGAATTAAAAGATAGTTTTAAAAACAAATGAAGAACCAGTTTTTTCATGAAACAAAAAAGAGTTGAAGAGAATGAATGGAAAATTCTTTTTACTTTGATGAATAAGTCAATAAATCAAAAAAAGTTAGCATTGATTACAGGAATCTCTGAGTCTACGTTAAGTCGAACCATTAAACAACTTAATAACATGATTAAAACAAAAAATAATTTCCAAAATGAAATAATCATTAAACTAAAAAGAGACTTGAATCCATTTCTTAAAATAATTCAATTCATTTTCATTAATTACGGCAAACAGGAAATTGAAGCAATGTTCAACTCAAAGTTCTTTAAAGAATGTTTGAAAGACAAGCAAATACAAGACTTTATTTTTATTATATGTTCGCCTGCGCGAGAAATATGTAAGGAAATAAAAACAGAAAAACCACCAATCCTTGTATATTTAGAAAATCAAGATAATGAAATTTTTCATATATTTGGAAATTTCTTTAATAAAAATGAAAAAAAAAGAATAATTGAAATTCTAAGCAAATCTCCGTCAGCATTTGAATTAATTTTTTTAAAACAAGATGAATTTAATGAACTACAGGAAACGTTATTTGCTAATGAATACTCAGATATGTTAGGTTCAGAGTGCATTCATTCAGAAAAAGAATTTAATTATTTAAAAAAAATCTGCGAGAAGCTAGTAAAGCAAAAAGAGTTTCCTAAGTTATCTGAAACAGAAATTATTTCTCTTGTGGAAAGATTTTCTGAACGCAAAAAAGTTTTACTTGATTATTTACAGAAAATATATGATTTAGATGCTATAAAATACCCTAAGTTGTTTAAAGCGACTTTATAATTTTTGCGAACAATCCTTTAATTAAGGGAATCTTTATGAAACAATGTAATTCAATTAACTCTGCAGGAGAACGCTGTAAAAATAAAAAAGTTTTTGGGAGCAACTATTGTTTATTTCATCAAGACCGCGCAATAAAACTGTCTTTTTTTATTGCATTTATTAGTTTAATTCTTGGGCCGCTTTGGTTTCCTCTTCACAGCACATTAGGCATCTATAAAACAATTATGTTTAATCAACCAGTTGAAACAATCGCGCCTGAAATAAACTTAAATTTAGCAAACGGTTCAAAATTTTTTTATGGGGATTTGAATGAATTGAACATAAACTTTTCTGATAAAAGCTCTATTGATTTTAACTCAATTATCTTAGAGTTCTATCAAAATAACAAAAATATTAAGATTTCTAATTTAATTCCTAAAAAGAATGATTTGACTCTTACTTTGAATCCTAATAAGCAATAACCTTTTGCTGTCGGCGTTTATAGACTAAAAGTAATTGTTTCAAATTTGTCTGGTATTTCTTCAGAGAAAGATATTGTCTTTGAAGTTATTCCTCTTCCAGTCATCGAAATAAATGCTAGATTAGATGATATTTTACAAGGAACTGACATTAAATACCTTTCGCTTATTTTGGAAAATAATGGTGATGTAGATCTTACTAATTTATTAATTCAAACTTCAACTTGTTTTATGAAAGATAGTGCTGGGAATAATTATTTTGAACAAATAACTTTGCCTAGGTTATCTGCAGGGACTTCTGCTGAACTTAAGTTTAGAAATCCTAAAACAATTGAACGATTTAAAGAAAAAACATGCGAACCATACACTGATTTTTTTGCGGATATTGGTGGTTTTAGTTTTAATCCTTATAAGTCAGATTTAGATCAAAATGTGCTTGCGTGTGATATTTGTGAATATGTAGTAAAAATTTCTTCAGACCAGAAAGCTTTTGAAGCAAAAAGGCAAACAATCAGAGCTCCAAAAAAATATAATCTAACTGTTCAAAGCAAGTTTATTGATCAAAACATATCAAGAAATTTTATTGTATTTACTGAATTAGAATGAGTTTTAATATTGTTTTTTAATTATTCATAACAGTAGTTATTTGGGCGATGAAGATGTTAACACCTTCTGACGTAAGAATGATGAATTAACTCAACTCCGAGCCCAAATAAAAATTAAAATGGTTTTAATGGATTACAAAGAATTTATTGGGAAAATCAAAGGAATTGGACCAAAAATACTAGAAAAAATATATTCTGCAGGATATATTCTGCTCAAAAGAAAAAATAAAGATAATGAAAACAATTTGTGGATTCCTTTAGTTATTTCTCTCCTTTTTTTACTGGCATTAATTGCTTCTTTTATTTTAGGTCAGAGTTATTCCGCATTGATTGTAACTGTGATTTTAGCATTTTTTGTGTTTGTTATTTTTTTCATTAAATATTTTTTTACAAACAGATCTAATGATATTATTGCTGCTTTTACAGCAATAATGGCGATGATGGCTATTCTTCAGTATTTGACTGCAGTTCCATTGTTTTACTATGATGGCAAAGAAGCATGTGGTTCTGGTTATACTATTCTAATTAACGAAGAAAAACAAACTTATTCAGTTCATTTAAATGATTTAGCAGCAAGACTTCAAGGAGAAGGAACTAGATCAATTTGGTCGAAAACTGCAATTTTTACTGATGAAAATTTTTCTTGTTGGGGCTGTGAGCCTCTGCGATATATAAAACCTGATGGAAGTGGTTCTATGGATCAAAACATTGATTTTACAATTGAAAAAGAAAAAAATGAAAATAAATTTGTATTTGCTCAGCAAGTTAAACAAGGCGACGGGTTATTTACAAATTTAACTCAAGAAATAAGAGTCTGTGAATGTACACCTGATTTTGATGCAAACAAGTTAAATTGTGAAAAAAAAGACGACTTTGAACTTGATTGGTTTGGAACTGAATTCTTCAAAGCTAGTAAGGATCTTTCAAATTCAGAATGATTGACATTATTACCTATAAGCCGTAATGGTCTTAACCTCATCATTGCCATTTACTAATGTGTGCGGTTTTCTTTAAATTAATTGCTTTATTGAATCATTCCTATTTTTTTGTTTTTAGCAGTCATTTTAATGAAGTAATTCAGTCTTTTATGAAACTCTGAAGGAAGTTCTCTTGCACTATCAATATATGCAATTCTGATTCTCTGATAATATTTTGGAAATTTCTGAAAGTTTTTCCATGCAATTTTGTTTTTCTTAATTTCTTTAAGGATATCTTCAGAAATAACAAATTTTTCATTAAGATTATCATTGATTTTTTTTAATCCTGTTTCAGTCATTAAACCGGATTTAATTAATCTTCTTGCTCGTTCTTTATTCATTTCAGACCAAGAACTGTTTTTTCTTCGCGGAGTAAAACGCTGTGCGCTTCTTTCTTCATCAATTTTTTTCATTGTGCTGTCAATCCATCCAAAACATAGTGCTTCTTCAACAGCATCATTGTAAGGAATTCTTGGTTTCATTGAATTCTTCTTGTAATAAACCAGCCATATTTCTTTTTCAGAATCATAATGCTTTTCAAGCCATAAACGCCATGCTTTTCTATCAGTCACATAAAGAGTTTTACCTAAATTCATATCAATAATATAATACAAGAATTTTAAGATTTGATTGTTAAATTAAAATTATTTGTTTAATTTCATTTTTCAGTTGAATCTTAACCGAAAACTTTTTGTACTTCTTTTGCTTTAATTATTATGTGTTTTTTTGAATAAAAAAAATTTAATGAAATTAACTGGTTTTTTATTATCTGTTTCTTTTATAGTTTTGTTCACCACTGGTTTAATTAAGTTTCCTGAATTTAATTGGATTTTTTCAGGAATTTATCTGTTTGTTAATGCTGGTTTAATTTCAAGAATTCATGACGGTTTTGGATTAATTACTGGTTTTTTATTTTTGTTTTTAATGTTTTTAAGAAGCGATTTAAGCGCTAACTTTTTTGGTGAAAAAAATGAATAAATTATTTCTTTTGTTTTTAGTTTTGTTTTTATTTGGCTGTGTTAATTCAAATCAGAATTCAGTTGAATTGCCTTCAGTTGAAGTTCGTGAATATCAAGGAGAAAATCTTTCTTCAATTAATGATTTCCGTGAGAATTCAATTAAAGGCCCTCAAGTAATTGATGCTGATTCTTATTATTTGGAAGTTTCAGGTTTAGTTGAATCTCCAAAAAATTATTCTTATGAAGAAGTTTTACAAAAACAAAATTATTCTAAAGTGATTACTTTACATTGTGTTGAAGGATGGAGTGCAAAAATTTTATGGGAAGGGGTTTTGTTAAAAGATTTATTTGATGAAGTAAAAGTTAAACCTGAAGCAAGCACAGTTATTTTTTATGCTTTTGATGGTTATTCGACTTCACTGCCTTTGGATTATATTTTGAATAATGATATTTTGATTGCATTTAAAATGAATGAAGTTATTTTGCCTGCAGAACGTGGATTTCCTTTTCAGCTGGTTGCAGAAGATAAATGGGGTTATAAATGGATTAAATGGATTACTAAAATTGAATTAAGTGATAACCCTCAATTCAAAGGATTCTGGGAGCAAAGAGGTTACAATAATAATGGGGATTTATCTGGTTCAAAATTTGAGTGAATTAAATGCAAAAATCAGAAGAAGAATGGAAAGAAATTCTTTCAGAAAATCAATTCAATGTGTTGAGAAAAAAAGCAACTGAACCTGCTTTTAGCGGAAAATTACTGCATAATAAGGAAAAAGGAATTTATGTTTGTGCTGCCTGTGGAAACGAATTATTTAATTCTGATGCAAAATTTGATTCTGGGTGTGGTTGGCCTAGTTTCAGTGATTCAAATCATAAAAGTGTTGAATTTAGGGAAGATAATTCTTTTGGATTAAACAGAATTGAAGTGGTTTGTGCTAAATGCAAAAGTCATTTAGGGCATTTATTTGATGATGGCCCAAAACCAAGCGGAAAAAGATACTGCATTAATTCAATTGCATTGAACTTCAAAAAATGAGTTTATTTTTGATTTAATGCTTTCAGCAACCAATAAATACTTCTTTTTCTTTTTTATTTTATGGCTAAAAAAGTTTTAGGATATATAATGAGCAGCACTATTTTGGGAGAAGATGAAAAACTTTTTTTAAAGCTTGCAAAGGAAAAAAACATTGATTTGGTTTTTTTTAATTTAGAGAAAGATACTGATAAAAAAGACATTAAAGAAAAAGCCAGAAGATGTGATTTGGTTTTCAATAGTGTTGCAGAAGAATTTGCTTTGGAAATGGCTAAAACAATTGAATGCCTTGGAACTAAAGTAATTGATTCTCCTAAGGCCTATTATTATTCTGAGGATAAATGGATGTTTTATTTGAATGCAAAAAAACATTCTGTTCCTGTTCCTGAAACAATTCTTTTATCTGAAAACACGAATATGGCTTTGGCTGAATTAAATAAATTCAATAAATGGCCGGTTGTATTAAAAAGAGTTGAAGGATGTCAAGGAGAGTTTGTTGCAAGGGCTGCAAATGCCGATGAAGCAAAAAACATTATTTATTCTTTTCTTGAAAAAGAAAATGAAGCAAAACCAATTATTGCTCAGGAATTTATTAAATCCCATAGTTACAGGGTTTTAACCATTGGAGGAAAAATAATTCAATGCGTGAAAAAAAAATGTCATGGCTGGAAAGCAGTTGGTGCATGGGCTTCAAGCCACAGAAAATTCGAGCCTGATGTTTCATTGAAAAAAATTGTAAAAAAAATTAATGGTTTTTCGGGAATAAATATTTGTGGAATTGATTTGGTTAAAAAAAACAATGAATGGCGTGTACTGGAAATTAATTCTCAGCCTACTTTTGGTTTTATTGAGTATGATAAAAAAAGACTTGTTGGTGAAGCATTGGATTTTTTTAAAAAATTTAAATAATTATGTTTCATAAATTCTTCTTAATTTTTTCATTTCCTTTAAATCAATTTCAGCATTAATCAATCCTTCTTTTCCAATTATTTCTTTCACTATTTTATGCGGTGAAGCAATCCCTGAATAAGATACTTGAAATTTTGACTTTAAAACAGGGTTGCATACTGATGCATAAATTCTGTTTTCATAAGCTCTTGTAAAAATTAATGCCTGCAGGATTTTTATTTCATTTTTTTTATGGTTTGAGTTATGTGCTTCTGGTTCATACCACCATTTTGAAGGACTGAAAACAATTTCAACTCCTTTTTTTCTCATTTTTTGAAATATTTCTGGAAATGCTAAATCCCAGCAGATTGCAATTCCTATTTTAGCAAAATCTGTGTTGAAAACCATTATTTTTTTTCCTGCTCTTACATAATCTCCGTATAAATTTATTTTTTTGTATATTCCTTTAATTTTTCCTTCCCTGTTGATTAAAATTGATGCATTGAAGTCTTTTTTCTTTATGCTTAAATGTTCTGTTATAATGCACCAGATACTGTTTTTTCTGCATTCATCGCGTATTTCTTTAATAAGTTCATGTTCAGGAGAAAGATATTTTGTTCTATGAACGCAGGTTTCAGGAAAACATATTATGTCTGCTTTTGCTTTTTTTGCTTTTTTTATATATTTCTTTATTTTTTCAATATTGCTTGCTCCTGTTTCAAAGTATTTTATTTGAGCCAAAGCAATAACTGGTTTTTTCATAAAATCTTTTCCTTTTAAATTTTTAATCTGTTTTCAGAAATTATTTCAGTTCAATATAGCTTGCTTTAATTATTAATTCCTGTTCAGCAATTCCAGTTAATAGTGTTGCGCTGATAGGGTTTTTTGGATTAAAACTTATATGCACTGGGCCAAATAATTCTTCAAAGCTTAATTTTATTGTTCCTGAAATTCTTATTGGTTCAATGTTTTCAAATTCTCTTGATTTTAATTTTGCTGCTTCCATATACTGCAGTTTTGCTTTTTTTATTTTTCCTTCAATTTCCTCTAATTTTATTTCCTTTAAAGAATTTTCTTTCATTGCATTTTTTATTCCTGTAAGAATTTCGTCTCCTTCTTCAAAAATTAGTTTAAGGAATTTTTTTTCTCCTTTAAGAGTTAATCTTTGTGCATCCAAAAAAGGCATATAAATCAATAACTTTTAATATCGCATTTGTTTATTAATTATTTCCTTTAAATAATTTTTTTGAGGTGTTTTTTTGAAGAAATTGTTGATTTTGTTGATTTTATCGGTTTTTTTGTTTGGATGTGGTGAAGAATTAATTAAATGCGGTGACGGTAAATGTCATTCATTGAATGAAACTGCTCAAAGCTGTCCTCAGGACTGCGATCCAAATTATGATCCAACAGCAGTTCAGTTATGCGGCAATGGAACTATTGATGCAGGAGAAAACTGTTCTAATTGTTTAGCAGATGTTTCATGTGCGCAAGGAACTGAATGCAAATCAGGTGTGTGTGTTGAAATTGAAAACTCAACTGGAAACGAAATAGAAAATGAAGAACAGCCAGAATGTTTAACTAATGCTGATTGTTTTACTGGGTTTGAATGCAGTAATAATAACTGTATTGCAGTTCAGCAGGAAAACGAAACTTTGAATTATAATTTTATAAATAAAAAAGTTTCATCAATTAGGTGCAACGATCCAGTAATAACTGAAGCATTACAGGTAATTTTTGATGAAAAAATAGTTATAGGAAAAAGTTCAATGTATGGAAGGCCTGCAAGCGAAAGCAAATGCAATGTTAAAACAGAGGACGGAGTTTTATTGTATGATATTATTATGATTCCATCTGATTTAGAGGAACTTGCTTTAACTGCAGTTGAAGATGAAAAAGAACAGATTTTATCTCAATGGTTTGATTCAATTCAGCATCCTTCAAATATTGGAACAGTTTCTTATTTGTTTGAACAGCAGCAGCCAACAGGAAGTTTTTTCAGAATTGTATTGGTTGATGATGACCAGTCAGTATTCATGAATATTCGCGCAGTAAAAGAAACCACTTTAAATGAAGTCAAAGGAGTTGCAACAGCTTTAGTTAAAGCAGTCTAAAGGGTTCTTAATGAATTTAAATTTTTTACAAAAAAATTTAAAAATTTTAAATTCCTTTTTGGAGAAATTTAAATGAATTTAACTGAAAAAGAAATCCAAAAGGAAGCAAAAAGGCTTTACAGTAAACTGCATAAACTAAAATATGATTTCAGCGACTGCCTTGATTTTGCTCCTTTAACCTTTGAAATAAATAAATTAAAGAAAAAAAAGAATGCAGTAATTTTAGCTCATAATTATATGCCTGCAGAAATAATTGCAGGCATAGCTGATTTTACTGGTGATTCACTGGATTTAAGTTTAAAGGCAATGAATGCAAAACAAAAATCAATTGTTTTTTGCGGAGTTCACTTTATGGCTGAAACCGCAAAAATACTTAATCCTAAAAAAAATGTTTTAATCCCGTCTCTTGAAGCAGGATGCAGTTTAGCTGAAAGCATTAATGCAGTTGATTTAAAAAAATTAAAGCAAAAAAATCCAAACAGTCCTGTTGTTACTTATATTAATTCTTCCGCGGAAACAAAAGCATTAAGCGACTCAGTCTGTACTTCAGCTAATGCATTAAAAATAATTGAATCATTTAAGGAAAAAAAAATTATTTTTGTTCCAGATGCATTCATGGGAAAAAATTTGCAGAAAAAAACTAAAAAGAAATTAATTTTATGGAAAGGAAAATGCATTGCTCATGAAAAATTTAATTCAAAACAAATTTTAAAATATAAAAAAATGTTTTCAAAAATAAAAGTAATGAGCCATTTAGAATGCAGTCCTAAAGTAATTGCTTTAAGCGATTTTGCAGGCGGAACAAACGGGATGATTAAATATGTGGAAAAAAGCAGTGCAAAACAGTTTCTGGTTGTAACTGAATGCGGTATGAGCGATGTATTAAGAATGAAATTTCCTGAAAAAGAATTTCTTAATCCTTGTTCAGTATGTCCTTACATGAAAAAAATTTCTTTGGAAAATGTTTTAATTTCATTAAAAAAAGAAATCCATAAAATTAATGTAAAAAAAGAAACAGAAAAAAAAGCAAAAAAATCATTGGATTATATGCTTTCAGTTAAGTGATTTAAATGAAGAAAATTTCAAAAATACTTTTGACTATTGCAATGCTTGGTTTTTTTGCTGAAGGATTAATGGGGCCGATTTATGCTGTGTTTGTTGAACAGATTGGCGGAGATGTTTTAACTGCAAGTTCAAGCTGGGCATTGTATTCAATTGTTTTAGGGGGATTAATTTTTGTTTTTGGGAAACTTGAAGACGGTTTTTTAAAAAAAGAACAAATGATTTCAGCAGGGTTATTAGTTGGTTCAATTGCTACGTTCAGTTATATGTTTGTATCAGAACCAATTCATTTGTTTTTAGTTCAGGCTTTTTTAGGAATTGCTGCAGCAATGGTTACTCCTGCATGGGATTCAATGTATTCCATTAATTTAGATAAAGGAAAAGAATCAAGTGAATGGAGTTTAGAGGAAGGCGGAAGTCAAATTGTTTTGGGTTTAAGTGCATTAATTGGAGGGATAATTGTTTCAATGTATGGGTTTAATTTATTATTTATTTTAATGGGCTTGCTTGAATTACTTGCGTTTTTTTTATTTATTTCAATAAAAAAATAAAAAAGCAATTCTGTTTTTCACAGAATTGAATTAACTAAAAAGATGTTTTAAGTAAAATACTGGACTATAAAATTCTTTCCGGCTTTTTCTTAGTAAGAAAAATCACGGGTGCAAAAAGAAAAGCAATTCTGTTTTTCACAGAATTGAATTAACTAAAAAGAAGTTTTAAGTAAAATACTGGACTATAAAATTCTTTTTTTGCTTCTTCGTTTGCAAGCATTCCTGAAATTACTTCCTGCACTTCTTTTTTTGTTGCTGCTTTTTTAATTACAAAATTCAGCAATGGCTTTATTTTTCCCATTCTCTGAAGTAGGTAACTTGTTTTTACTTCTTCTCCTATTGCATTCCATAATTTTTTTTCATATTCGCTTAATTTTTTTTCACTTAAATCATTTTCTTTTATTGCTTCAGCTATTACTTCTGCTGCAATAAATCCTGAAGTCATTCCGTTTCCCATTCCTTCGCCTGTAAAAGGGTCAATTAAGCTTCCTGCATCACCGCATAAAACAAATCCGTTTCCTGTAAGCTTTCTTTTCTTTGAAGCCATTGGAAGAGTCCATCCGTTTATTTCAGAAATTCTTTTCGCGTTCTTGAATCTTTCTTTGAATAAAGGTTCTTTTTCAATTGCATCAAGCATTGTCTGCACTACTTTTTTGTTTTTTTTCTTTACATCTGAAGTAAGAATTCCCACACCAACATTTGCTTTTTTTCCTCCGCAAGGAAAAATCCAGAAATAACCTGGTAAAACTGATTCAATGAAATGAATTTCAATATTCTGAGTTAATCCTTCAACATTATCATAATAAGCTCTTGAAGCAATGCATTGGTGTTTTGCATCAATTTTATTTAATCCTAATTTAGTTGCAATAACTGAATTTGCTCCGTCTGCTCCGATAACAATTTTTGCATAAAATTCTTTTTCATTTTTTTCTGTATCAATTCCTTTTACTCCGATTACTTGTTCATCTTTTTTTATTACATCAGTTACAGTAAATCCTTCAATGCATTTTGAAACAGTTTTTTTTGAATTTTGAAATAAAAAATCATCAAATATTTTTCTTGGGCAAATCATTCCTTCTCCTTTTCTTCCGTCATTTTCAGGATAAGAAATTTCAACTGCATAACCATTAGGAGAAGAAAGAATTACTCCATAAGTTGTTCCATGAGGAAGTTTTTTTGCTTCTTCCCATAAATTCATTTTTTTTAATATTCCAACTGTTTTGCCTGATTCTGCATCACCGCATGTTTTATCCCTTGGAAAAACAGCTTTATCAAGTAAAAGAGTTTTTAATTTATTTTTAGTGCAGAAAAAGCTTGCGCTGCTTCCTGCAGGGCCTGAACCAACAACAATTACATCAAATTCATTTTCATTCAATTTATTCGCCTCAAAAAAGTTAATTAAAGTAAAAGAAAAATATTTAAAAATTCAGTTGAAGCAATGAAAAGAATATTTTTTTCATTAAAAAAAACTTATTTCCTCATTTGACGTAAAGCAAGACGTTTTTCAGCGAAAGGTATTTATTAATGTTTAATTATTATTCTTGTCTTCGAATAGAGAGGGGTTTTTTTGTATTCTAATGAAATAAGTGAAATACGTTTTCATGGACGCGCAGGACAGGGAATGGTTACTGCTGCAAAAGTTTTAGCTGTAGCTGTTTCTTTTGAAGGAAAACATTCACAGGCTTTTCCTTTATTTGGTTCAGAAAAAAGAGGTCCTCCTGTGGTAAGCTTTTGCAGGGTAAGCGATAAAGCAATTGATTTTATTGAAGAAATTGATGAACCAAATATTGTTGTTGTTGCTGATGCAAGTGTTTTGGATGAAGTTGATGTAACTAAAGGAATGAAAAAAAACGGTTTGATTTTAATTAATTCAAAAAAATCTGAAGAAGAATTAAGGAAAAAATTTAAATCAAATAATGTTTTTTCAATTGATGCAACTTCTCTTGCAGTGAAATATTTAGGAAAGCCAATAACCAACACAGTAATGCTTGGTGCATTAGCAAAAGTTACTGGAATGGTTTCATTAAAATCAATAATTGAAGGAATGAAAATCAGGATGAAAAAACTTTCTCCTGAAGTGTTTCAAAAAAATGTTGAATTAGTTAAAAAATGTTATGATGAAACAGAGGCGAGAAAATGATTACTCCTAAAGCAAAAGCAGGTTCAAGTATTAAAACAAAAACAGGCGACTGGAAAAATCAGTTTCCTGAAATTAATTCAGAGAAATGCATTAAATGTGGAATATGCCAGAGCATTTGTCCTGAAGGAATTCTTGGAAAAAAAGGTGAAGTGCCTAAACCTGATTTAAATTACTGCAAGGGATGCGGGTTATGCGCAAGCATTTGTCCTGTGAAAGCAATTGAAATGAAAAGAGTTGATTCAGATGAGTGAATTATCTTCAAAGGAAAGAAATCTTACTGTAAGTGGTTCAAATGCTGCTGCAAGAAGTGCTTTAATGTGCCGTCCTGAAGTTGTTGCAGCTTATCCAATTACTCCTACAACTCATGTAGCAGAAAAAATGGCTAGATATTATGCTGATGGAAAATTAAAAAAATTCATTCCAGTTGAAGCAGAATTTTCAGCAATAAGTGCATTGGTTGGAGCAACTGCTGCAGGTTCACGTTCTTTTTCAGTTACTGGCGGACAGGGTTTACTTTTAATGCATGAAGTATTGCATGCAGCAGCAGGAATGCGTTTACCATTAGTAATGCTTGTGGGAAACAGAGCAGTAAGCGCTCCGCTTAATATTTGGAATGATGAACAGGATACAATTTCTCAAAGAGATGTTGGATGGATTCAGTTGTATGCTAAAAGCAATCAGGAAGTAGTTGATTTAATGCCTCAGGCTTTTTTTATTGCTGAAAAAACTTTAATTCCTGTAATGGTTTGCGTTGATGGATTTTTTTTAACTCATGCAGTTGAACAAATAATTATTCCTTCTCAAAAACAGGTTGATGATTTTCTGCCTAAATTTAAATTAAAGGATAAACTTGATTCAAAAAATCCAATTAGTTTAGGAGTTTATGCTGGGCCGGAACATTATCAATTATTTAGAGAAGATTTACAGAATGATTTTTTTAATTCAATGAAAGTAATTGAAGAAGCATCAGATAAATGGAAAAAAATTTCAGGAAGAGGTTATGGTTTAACTGATGAATTCAAATGCAGTGATGCAGAAAAAATAATTGTTTCTTTGGGCTCAATGACTTTAAATGCAATTGCAGTAGCAAAAGAACTGCGTTCAAAAGGAGAAAAAGTTGGAGTACTGCATATCAGAAGTTATCGTCCTTTTCCAAGAGAAAAAATTAAAAAAATTCTTGCAGGAAAAAAAATCGGAGTGATTGACAGAGCAATCAGTTTAGGCGCTGAAGCTCCATTATATGTTGAAGTAAGCGAAGCATTGCAGGGAACTAATTCAATTATTTCAAGCTTTTATGGAGGGCTTGGAGGAAGAAGCATTACAAGAAAAGAATTCACTGAACTATTTAAAAAATTGGATTCAGTTAAACCAATAAAAAAATGGATTGGTTATGACGGCTTTGAAGGAGTGAAACTAAATGAATAAAGAATTAAGTTCTGAAGCACAAGAGCATTTATTTGCTCCAGGGCATTCAGCTTGTCCTGGATGCGGGCCTGCAATTACTTTACGCGCTGTTTTAGATGTTTTAGGCGAAGATGTGATTGTTGTTAATGCAACTGGCTGTATGGAAATAGTTTCATCAAAATATCCTTTAAGTGCTTGGAGAGTTCCTTATATTCATTGTGTTTTTGAAAATGCTGCTTCAGTTGCAGCAGGAATTGCAGGCGCATTAGAAGCTCAAGGAAACACTCATACTAAAGTTATAGTGATTGCAGGAGACGGCGCATGTTATTCTCCTGATACAAAAGTTTTGACTTTTGAAGGATTTAAGTGGGTTTCAGAAATAAAAAAAGGAGATAAAATTTGGAGTGTTAATCCAAAAACATTTGAATTAGAATTACAAAAAGCAACAAAGTTACATGAATATTATTATGAAGGAAACATGATTACTGCAAAAACAAGATATGTTAATTTTTGTGTTACTCCAAACCATTCAGTTCCTGTTCTATTGCGTGATTCAAATAAAATGAAAATAATTGAAGCAAGAGAACTATTAACAAGATACAAAACACTTTTGCCGAGAAGCTTTAAATGGAAAGGAATCAAAAAAGAATTTTTTTATTTGCCTGAAGTTGAAAATAAAACAAATAAAAAACAGCTTCCAAAATTTAAAATGAAAGACTGGATTGAGTTTATTGGATGGTTTGTAACTGAAGGAAGTGCATATTATAATAAAAGTTGTGGTTATTTAACTCGAATTTATCAGTCAAAAAAAGAAAACAGAAAAAGAATTCTTGCTTTAACTAAACGAATGGGGTTACATTCAGTTGAATGCAATCGTTCTGTTGATATTTCTTCAAAACAATTGTATATTTATTTAAAAGAAAACTGCGGAGCATATTTTTATGAAAAAAGAATTCCAAAAGAATTGCTTAAACTAAATCCAGAATTATTGAAAATTTTATTTGATGCTTTAATTGCAGGAGATGGAAGTAAAGCAAAACCAGGAAAAGGAAGAACTGCTTTTAGAACAACTTTTATAACTAAATCAAATTATTTAAAAGATCAGTTTATTGAACTTTCTTTGAAATTAGGAAAAAATTGTAGTTTAAATTTTAGTGATGATGGGGTTGCAAGAATTGGTGTTGAAGAAAAACATGTTAAGAATGAACTTTATTCTTCACGGGTTTTTTTAGGAAATAAACCGCAAGTATTTGAAGAAAATTATTCTGGAATGGTTTATTGTCCAGAACTTCCAAAAAATCATACATTAATAATTGAAAGAAATGGAAAAATTTCTTTAAATGGAAATTCTTATGATATTGGTTTTGGTGCAGTAAGCGGTGCAGCAGACAGAAATGATAATATTCTTTACATTTGCTATGATAATGAACATTATGCTAATACTGGTGTTCAGCAGTCAGGTGCAACTCCTTTTGGAGCCAACACAACCACAAGCCCTGATGGAGATGTAATTCATGGAAAAATTCATGAAAGAAAACCAATTGTTGAAGTAATGGCAGCGCATGGAATAATATATAGTGCAAGTGCAAGCATTGCATTTATTCCTGATTTGCATAAAAAACTTTTAAAAGCAAAAGAAATGAATGGATTCAGATTTATTACAGTTCATGCTCCTTGCGCTTTAGGAGCAGGATTTGATGGAAGTCAGACAATCGATTTATCAAAAAAAGCAGTTGAATCAGGTTTATGGTTTTTATTTGAATTCGAAAACGAAAAATATTCCCTGAATTTTAATCCAAAAGAATTAACTTCGCCTGAACATTATTTAAAAGCACAAAAAAGATTCAAGCATTTAAATGAAAAACAAATTGAACATATTAAAAAAATGGCTGAAAAAAATTTAAATAAAATAAGAAAATTATGCGGTGAATGTTAACTGCATAAATCAATTTTTTTTTACTCTTCTTTGATGTCTTTCACCCGTCTCGTCGGGCGGCGGACGAAGCACACCTTCGGTAGTGCGTAATTCATTTGCATAAATCAATTTTTTTTACTCTGCGTTTATGTCTTTCTTCTTTTGATGGATTTTCTTTTAAAAAAACATTTGCAATTCTTAATGCATCTCTTTTTTTTAATACTCTTGCGCCTAAACATAAAACATTTGCATTATTGTGGTTGCGAGCAAGTTTTGCTGTTTTTGAATTCCAGCATAATGCTGCTCTGATTCCTTTAAATCTGTTCGCGCTTATGCTCATTCCGATTCCTGTTCCACAAATTAATATTCCAATTGAATTTTTTTCTTTCAAAATTTTTCCTGCAATTTTTTTTGCATAATCAGGGTAATCAACTGATTCATTTGAATGAGTTCCTAAATCAATTAAAGTGAATCCTTTTTTCACTAATTTTTTTTGAAGAAATTCCTTTAATTCAAATCCGCCATGGTCTGAAGCAATAAATACTTTTTTCATTTTAGTTTCCTCCACAGTTCCAAGAACAAGTGTTATTATTGCATTCCCATTCTCCAATGCATAAAATATGTGCTATTCCATCACAGTCTTCAACTGAATTACAGTAATTTTCAGGGCAACCCATTTCAGTGCATGCAATTCCTTGTTCAGTGCAAGTACAGGTATTGCATTTATCTTTCCATGATTCACCTAATTCATGTCCATTGCATATTCCACCGCATTCAAATTCACAGTGATTTGAAATGCAGTTCCATTCACCTAAGCATTTTAATTCTGAAGTAAATTCACTGCAGTTATTAGTTGTTTCACATTTCGCACAGTTATCCCAATAAATTAATTTCATGTTTTTTGAATCATACCATCCTTCGCTTTGGCTTCCAATTTTACTGCATTCCATTAAATTTTCTCCTTTACTGCATTCTCCTCTGAAATAAGTCCATTCATCACAATAACTGTTATCTGAAAAAATGCATAAACCATATTCTCCGCCTGCTGAGTCTTTAAGTATTTTTATTGTTCCGCCGTCTTCAACGCATTTCACTGAAGCAGGGTTAGGCATCCCTGAATGACAGTTCCATTCGCATTTTCCTTGATTGCAGTTCCATTCCCCGACACATTGATCATGAGGTAAATTTTTTGTTTCACATTCACTTGCATTAATGCATGAGCTGTCCAAGCACGCCATTGCAGTGCACATGATTCCTGTTTCAGTGCAAGTGCATGTATTGCACCCATCTTCTGAAGGAAATGATTCTCCTAAATAATGCCCATCACAGTTTGGTTGAGTTATTTGAGTACATCCAATCAAAGCTAAACTTAAAACCATTAATCCGATTAAAATCAATTTATTCATTTAAATTCCTCCAGAATTTGAATATTTTAAATTGCTTGCAATTTAAATTCATTTATTTCACCTTATTTTATTGTTTCTTTTCTTTATTTATTTATGCGCTTTTTGTTAGAGTGAATCCTAATTGCTTTAAAAACACTAATGAAGTTATTTATTTTTGGTGGATTAATTGATTGAATTAAATAATGTGCAGGTTTTTCAGCGTTCAATTGAAGCATTAAATGCTTTTATTTCTGAAGGTAATTTTCGCTTTTCAATGGATGGATTAAAATTTAAGGCATTGGATCCAAGCCAGATTGTTTTAGTTGATTATGAATTAAAGAAAAGTTTTTTTGATAAATATGAAATTGAACCAACTTTAGTGGGAATTGATTTAACTGAATTAAATAAAATTATGAACCGCGCACAGCTTGCGGATAAATTATCAATTGATTTAACTGATTCTGAAATGCAGTTAGTTTTAGACGGTGATTTAAAACGTGCATTCAAACTGCCTTTAATTGATTTAAATGATGAGGAAGTAAAAGCTCCAAGATATGTTTTTGATGCAGTAGTTAAAATCAATGCACGCATGCTGAAAGAAGCATTAAAGGATGCTTCATTATTTAGCTCTTCAGTTGTTTTAAAAGTTTCAAAAGGAAAATTTGTAATTGAATCAGGCGGTGTTTCAGGAAATCTTGCAATTAATGCTAAAACAAAAGGAATAAGCATTGAATCAAAAGCAGAAGTTGTTTCAAAATATTCCTTGAATTTTTTGCAGAACATTGTGAAAGCTGCGGATAATGAAAGTGATATAACTCTTGAATTAAAATCTGATACTGCATTAAAAGCAAGCTATGATATTGGAAGCAATAAAATCCAGTTTTATTTAGCCCACATGATTTTGTAAAGAATTTAATTATTTCCATTGAATTAATGTTTATGGATTCCTTAACTGATTTGGCTTTTGCTCAGAAATTTCCTTTTTTAATTAAAGCAAAGCAGATTGTAGAGAAAACTGGTTTAAGCATTGATTCAGTTCCAGAAGATGTTTTAAACCGTGCAACTTTAATGGTTAAAGCAGCTGTTGCAGGGAAAGAATATTTTCCTGAAATAAGGGCTTCAGTTGAATTAATGAAAAATGAAATTCTTGCGTTTCCTGTTGCAAAAATAATTGTTTCTAAAATGAATTCTTCAAATGCACTGGATTCATTCAGCGAGCTTTTTTCAAAAAACACTTTTAATTTTCTTTCAAATGAAAAAACTGAAAAAATAATTGATTTTGCTTTAGAGTTAAAAATTGTTTTTGATCCTTTGCTTGAAAAAGAAAATTTTGCTTCAATGAAAGTATTGGATTATTTGGAAAATGATTTTTCTTCAACTCAAATGAAGCTGGTTAATAAAAGAATTGAAAATGGCAGAATTTTTTTAAGCAAAAATGATTTTCTGAGAGTAATATGCCAAAAAGTTTTTTTAATTGTAAGAAATTCATTGCCAGTGCAGTTGGATTCAGCTCCTAAAAAAATTTTATTGAAATCAAAGGAAATTAATTCTGAGCTAGAAAAAATTTATTCAAATAAAAATTATTCAACTTCTTTTGGCGTAATTAAACCTGATTTTTTTTCTCCCTGCATGAAAGAGCTTTACACTAAATTACTGAACGGAGAAAATGTCTCTCATTTAGGGCGTTTTGCTGTTGCAAGCTTTTTAGTGCAGTTAGGAATGCAGGAAAAACAGTTAATTGATTTATTCAGAAAAACCCCTAACTTTAATGAAAAAACAACTTCTTATCAGATTAAAAGACTGGTTCAGAAAAAAGATGATTTTTCTTCCCCTTCCTGTGCTAAGCTCCGTGAATATGGCTTATGTTTATCCAACTGCGGTGTAAAACACCCTGTGCAGTTTTATAAAAATAAACTGGAGGGATTTAATTGACTGTAATTGAATTAAGTTCAATTGATTTCCTGAAAAAAAAGTTTTCAGAATACTATAAATTAAATCCAGTGAAACCAGTTCCAAGAATGAATGAACGTGAATTTGGTTACGGTGAATATGGCAAAAAAATTTCTTCAAGACATTTTGCTTTTGCCAATGAAAAAGAATTCAATGAATTTTTAGTTAATTCTGCTCCGTTTTATGTTTCTGCTTCAGCAGCATATTATTCGTTTCCTTCAAAAAAACCAATGGAAGCAAAGCAATGGAATGGTGCTGATTTAATTTATGAATTTGATGCAGATGACTTAAAGCCTGACTGCTTTGAAGAGCATTCTTTTTGGGAATGCAGTTCATGCGGTAAAACAGGGAAAGGACTTCAAACTCATTGTGATTCATGCGGGCAGTCATTGAAAATAGAGGAATGGATTTGCCCGAATTGTCTGGAAGCAGTTAAAAAAGAATTAATGCGTTTAATGGAATTCCTTGAAACTGATTTAGGTTTAACTAATGGATTTGAATTCAATTTTTCAGGTTCAAAAGGATTTCATGTGCATGTGCGTTCAAAAGAAATTGAATTTTTGTCTCCAAGAGCAAGAGTTGAATTAGTTGATTACTTAACTGGAAATGGATTGGAAACAGAATCTCTTGGATTTTATTATGATAAAAAATTTATGCATTGTCCGAAAAAAGATTCAGTTAAAGGATGGCAGAAAATAATTCTTGAAGAATTAAAGGAATTGATTTCAGCTGAAAAATTTTCTTTACTTGCTTCCTGGAGCGGTGAAACTGTTTCTTCAGTGAAAAAAATAATGCATTCTCCTCTTGAAGCAGTGAATGAAATTGAAAACGGGTTTCTTCCCCGCTTAACTGGAAAAAAAACAAAAATTTTCTGGGAAAGTATTTTAACTGCAATTGCAAAAGAGAAAAAAATTTTGTTGGACAGAAGTACTTCAATTGATTCAACTAAAATCATAAGAGTTCCAGATACTTTGCATGGTTCAACTGGATTAATTGCTAAAAGAATTTCATTAAATGAATTAAAGGAATTCAATGCATTTGATGAAGCAGTTGTTTTTCAAGGAAAAGAGCTAAAGATAAGGGTTAAAAAAACACCTAGGTTTTATTTTAATGGAAAGAATTGGGGGCCGTTTGAAGAGGAAACAGTTTTACTTCCTGAATCAGTTGCAGTTTATCTGCTTTTAAGAGGAAATGCTTATGGTATTGAATTATGATGAAATCCGCAGAATTCACAGGCTTGAAAAAAATTCATCCCGTTTAGTTGATTTAGAAGAAGAATTTTTTGATGAATTAAGCGAATTAATTGAAGCAGAAAAAAAAGATTATTTTGAATCACTTAAATCTTTTTCAATTAATAAAACACGTTCTTTTACTAATATGAAAAAACTGGTTGAAGAAATTTTTTTAATAAGAGAAAAAAAAATTCTTAACAGAGCGCTTGTTTCAGCAAAAACAAATGAAGTTCCTGATGATAAATTCACTTCAGAGGAATCAAAATTTTTTAAAGCAGTGCTTAAAGAAATCCAATCCCATGACAATTTGCTTAACACTGTTTTTTCCAGCGAATCATCAAAAGGTAAGAAAAAAGAAAAGCCTTTAAATATGGTGGCAGTAAAGATTTCTTCTGAGATTCCTTCTTTTGTCGGAACAGACATGAATGAATATGGTCCTTTCCATAAAGGACAGGAATTAGAGCTTCCGCAAAAAATAGCTCTTTTATTGGAAGAAAAAAAACTTTTAAAACTTGAAAAGTGAGATTAATGCAGTTTCCTGAAATAGGTGAAGTGGTTGTATGCAAAATAAAGAAAGTCCTTGATTACGGGGTATTTGTTGATTTAGATGAATATGAAGGTGTTCAAGGTTTTGTGCATATTTCTCAGGTTAGTTCAAGCTGGATTAAAAACATTCGAAGCTTTGTAAAAGAAAATCAGGTTAGAGCAGCAAAAGTTGTTGGATTAGATGAATCAAAAAATCAGGTTGATTTATCTTTTATCAGAGTTACTCCGCGCGCGCAAAGAGCTAAAATTGATGAAGTAAAATCATTTAAGCGTTCGCAGAAGCTTTTAGAAATTCTTTCAGCTGAAACCAAAACAGACATGGATGAAATCTGGGAAAAAGTTGGAAATCCTTTGCAGGAAAACTTTGATTCACTTAATGAAGCATTCATTGAAATAAAATTAAACGGTGAAACTGCAGCAAAAGGAGTTGACAAAAAATTTGTTAAACCTTTAACTGAATTAATTGAAAAAAATATTGAAATGCCTGAAAAAATAATTTCAGCAAATTTAATTTTAACTTCTTTAAACAGTTCTTCAGGAGTTGAAGATTTAAAGGAAGCAGTTAAAGCAGGACTGAATTCAGTTAAAGGAAAAAAAGTTGAATTTACTTATGTTGGTTCAGGAAAATTTCATGTGAAATCAGTTTCATTTGATTATAAAACTGCTGAAAAAAATCTGAAAAAAGCAACTGAAGCAACAATTAATTCAATTCAGTCAGTTAAAGGCGAAGGAATTTTAGAACCATTAAAAAAAGGTGCGTAAATGTCTACAAAAATAATTTTCACTTCAAATGAAAAATATTCTGATGCAGTTCTTTTTACAGGACTGCCTGGAATTGGATTAGTTGGAAAAATAGTTGTTGATTACCTGCTTAAACAACTTAAAATGAAAAAAGTAGGAGAAATTGTTTCTGATTCATTTCCTCCAAGCGTTTACACTAAAAACGGAGTAATTCAGTTAATTAAAGATGAAATTTATTTTTTTGAATTAAATAAGAAAAAATTTCTTTTCCTTGCAGGTCCGATTCAGCCGCCATTGGATTCTAAAACAGAGTCATCAAAAGAACATTATGATTTTGCTTTTTCAATTGTTTCTGAAATGAAGAAAAAAGGAGTAAAAGAAATAATTACTTTAGCCGGAATAAATATTGGTGAAAAAAGAGTTTCAAAAAAACCCGGAGTTGTTGTGGCAGCCACAAGCAAAAAAATTCTTGATGAATGGAAAAAACTTGGCGCAGTAAACAACCGCCCTGAAGGACTTATTTCAGGTGCAGCAGGATTAATTCTTGGATTAGCTAAAAATGAAGGAATTGAAGGCGCCTGCTTAATGGGTGAAACAAGCATTAACTTGGTTTACGGCGACCCAGGAGCAGCAAAATCATTGCTTGAATTACTGTTAAAAAAATACAAATTCAATGTAAAAATGACTTCACTTGAAAAAGAAGTAACTGAAATAGAAGATGCATTCAAACAATTATCTCAGCAATTAGAAGAACAAACAGAAGCACAGCAAAACGAAAGACCAAGCTATGTGAGATGAATAATATTTTAATTAATTCAGTATTCTCCTAATGTTTTTTGTCCTAATGTTCCTTTATTTATTTTTTCATTTAATTCTTTCGCCCGTCACGTCGGGCGGCGGACGTAGGGCACCTTCGGTAGCTCTTAATTAATTTAGTATTCTGTTAATGTTTTTTGTCCTAGTGTTCCTTTCATTATTTTTTCATTTAATTCTTTTTCTTTTTGAATTAATTCTTCTTTGCTTTTACAGATATGCGGAATTCCATAGCTTCCGCCTCCGCCGATTTCATAAACAACTAATCCTTTTCTGAATGCATTAATGTATTCAGCAATTAATGGATTTATTTTTGAAATTTCTTCAATTGGTTCATCAACTAAAATATTTATTTCATTTCCAAACACATCAATTAATTCATTCCAGTTGCTTTGCACTTTCACTGAATTAGCATTTTTTACTTTAAATGCATTCTGAATTATTTCAGCTAAAGGAACTGAATGCAAATACTTTGGCCTGAAAGAAGGATGATTGTTTTCTTCTAAATCCTTTAATTCATTAATTCTGTCTTTAACTCCTTTCTTTATTTCTTTTCCGCACTGGATGCATTTAAAATTCAGTTTTTTTGCCTGCTCTAAAAAATACTGTGCATAACATGACTGGCATGCAGTTAAATGATATTTTCCTTCTTTTGGATCTAATCCAACATTTAATGAAATTAATTTTTCTTCTTTTTCTTTTAATGATTTCTTTAAATTAATAAAATTTGGTTTAAGCATTTTAATTCTTGTAAATTCTCTTCCGAATCTGTTAGGCCAAGGGCTATTATGGGTTATTATTCCTTCAATCAAGTAATTTTCATATCCTGTCACACTTAAATCAAAAACAAAAGGAACATCAGATTTGATTTTATTTATTTTTTGAATTTTTCCAAATATGCACTTTGATTGTTTTTTAACAAAACTCTTTTTTGGTTT
>JAFGBZ010000012.1 GCA_016932875.1 Candidatus Iainarchaeum sp. | reverse complement strand
GTATTAATAAAATTAACTGCTTGATAAAAAGCAATTTAAAAAACTTTAATTTAAAATGCATGCATTTATTGAAACCACTTATTTTAATTTATAGTATTTTGGTTTTTTCTTGTTTTTTTTTCTTTGTTCTTTTGAAGGAACATTAAAACTGCTTCCTCTGAAAGCAGAAAAATGCGCTCCAGTTGTTGCAGTAATTCTTTTTTTTATTTCTTTTTCAATTGAAGCAGAATCAATTGATTTTCCTTCTTTTAAAAGCTGTTGTACTACAAGCAAAGAATTAATTCCTTTTTTCTTATAATGATGAAATTCAGGATTTAATGCAAGAATTTGTTTTTCAGGAAAAACTGTTTTGCTTAATGCAATAAAAAAATCTAAAGGAAATAATCCAATTTTTTCTTTTAATTTTTCCGCTAAAACCCTGTTTTTTCCATGCATGTTTCCAATAATAAAAACAGGTTCATTATACTTATTGAATAATAAATTAAAATTAAAAACAGAAATTAATTCATTTGATTTATTTTTTAATAAAAAAGAAAACGCAGTGTTTTCATCAGCAGTAATTCCTAACTGCAATGAATAACCTGTTTTTTTTAATAATGGAGAATTAATCATTTTTGCAATAAAAGGATAAAATTTTTTTAAGAGAAAAAAGCTTTTTTCCTGAATTGAATTAAAATTACCTAAACTTGTTTTTCTTTTATTATTAAAAGAAAAAAGCTGATTAAATGCAATTAATTTTGGATAAATCCCTCCTGCAAAAGCATCAAAATTAGATGCAGTTAAAACTCTGACTGCTTTTTTTAATTCATTAAAATCTGCAGGAGTAATTCCTTTTGAATCAATAAAATAATTTGCAGTAGTTAATTCAAGTTTTTTTAATTCAGTTAATGCTTTTTCAGCTGAAATTAATTCTTGAGGCATAAATTAAATGGAATAAACAAAAATAAAAACTGGTTTATTGAATTAAAAAAATAAGAATAAGGGAAAGAATAAATCTTTCCAGTTAAAATTACTCTCTTAAAGGCAGTTCTCTGCATCTGTAATGCTGTTCTTCAACTGGATTTGAAGGCCAGAAAAACCATTCATTGCTTATTGCACCGCAGTAATAAATTTTATATCCTGCAGGAGGCATTGGGCCAGTATAAGTAACAATTGTGTCAACTGTTTTAATTTCACCTTTGCTCATATTAAATCTGTTATTTAATGCAGGCCAATAATAATTACTGTTAGCTAAATCCCATTTATTTTGATAAAAATTCCAGTAATAAGCTGGAATTAATCCTGAATGATTACAAGAAGGATTTGAACTTAAATCACAAACATACAATCCTAAAATCAATGCAATTGACTGGTTTTCTCTTGAATACAAATGGCTTCTGATTTTGAAAGGAATATCTCTGTAAACTTTATTTTGGTAAGTGATTAAAGTTGAAAACACGTAAGGCAAACCATTTCCAGGATAAGATGTTCCGCCTGAAGAACCAATATTATTTGATTCAGCAACAATTGCTTTACTTTGCTTTAATTCAACTGATTTTGCTTTAACTTCCTGCACTGCTGAAACTGCTTTAACAACTGAATTTTTATTTAAATTCATTTCCTTTATTTCAGCTCTGCTTAAAGCAAAAGCACTAATGCTTAAAACAAGCAAAACCATTAAAATTGTTATAACTCTAAAATTCATATATTAACCCCCTACAATTAATCAGTTATATTAATCTATTTAAATGTATTGTTTTGATTAGTTTTTGCTTTTATAAAACAATTCATATGCTCCAATTAAAAGCAATATAAATGAAATAATTATATCAGTGCTTTCTCCAAAGAATGGACCATCCACAAGCCAGCCTAAGCCTGAAAGCAGGAAAACAGCTGAAGCAATTAATAAAATTGCGCCAACTAATAAATCTTCTTGAATTACATCAAAAAAAGACATAATACATTAAAGCAAAAAAGAATTTAATAAAGTTACTACTGAAAGGTTAAGAAAGCATTTTCTTTAATTCCTTGAAAACATAAATAAGCTCTCGTTCTTTGAAATATTCTTTTCGAGGATCTTTTATTTCTGAAGTAAGTTCTGAAATTCTTTTATCATTTCTTTTAATAAAACCATCTCTGAAAGAAACAAATTCATCTAAATGCCCTGCATTCAGTTTACTTCTTAAAGTAGTAATCATTAATTGAGAATAAGTGTCTTTTCCTTTCGCTAAACTTTCAGCTTCATTTAATTTAATTAAAATAAATGAAAATGCTGGACGTTCATGCAATAAATGAGGATTAACTTTTTTTTCTTCCATTAAAGTTTTTATTGCTGAATCAAATTCTGTTTTTGGATTAACTTCAGGTTTTTTTAAAACAGGCATGGATTCAACCAGATTATCTTTTTCGGGTTTTAAATCAGTTTTTTTATTTAAATCAGGTTCATTAACAGTTTCTGGTGGGTTTTCTTTTTTTGGAATCCATTTTGAAACATCAACACCTAAATTAGATAACTCATAACTCAATGCGTCTATTTTTTTCAAATGAAATCGTTTTAAAGAAGCGTATTTTTGCGGAGCAATTCTGTCTCTTTTAGCATCTAGTTCTCGCATTAAAGCAAGAGATTCATTTAATTTTTTTAATCTGCTTCTTTTTTTAAAAAAGTTAAATGGATTTGGAATACTTATTCTTTTCCTTATTGGTTTTATTGGTTCTCTCATTTTACCACTCTTTAAAGACAATTCAATATTTTAACGATTTTTATATTAATAAAACTATTGCGATTATTGTGCCTAAAATTATGGTTGAAATCCATAATTTGAATGCATTCCAGAAACTTGTTTCATAACTCCATTGCAATGCAATTATTTTCAGCATTAAATAAACTATTACAATTAATGGAAACGGAATGTAAATTAATGCAAGAAATCCTGTAATTAAAAAAATGCTTAACACTGCTTTTAATGCTGAATCAAATGAATTTGGAGTTATTCCAATTAATGCAGCGCTTAACCATACAAAAAATGCATCAAAAACAAAAAATAAAACAAATAAAAAAAGAAAATCAATCATTAAACTCAATTAAATCACTGCTAAAAATACTCCGAAACCCATTATTGCAATTGAATAAATCCATAAAGTGAATGCTTTATCCCAGGATAAAGAATAAATTTCTTTAATGAAATAAATTCTGGTTAAAACATATATTGCAGCTGAAATAATTAAATTATTTAAAATCAATCCAGTTATTACTGCAATTAAAAAATTTGCTGCCGCAATCTGAAATCCTTTAGTTAAAGTGTTTTCATTTACTTCACTTAAAGCTGCTGCCACAAATAAGAATAATGCTTCAAATGCAAAGAAAGCTATAATCCAAAAAAAATATTGTATTACGAACATTAAGTAATTTAGCCCAGCAAAACCTTTAATAAAAATTGCATTGAACCCACTTTTTTAGCGCTTGAATCACTGATTGTCTGAGTTAAATACCCTCTTATTTCAGGATTTCTGGCTGCTTTGCCTAAAGCCCAGTTTAATAAAAATCTGTGCTTTGCTAAATGCATTAATTTAGTGCTTTTACTTAATTCTTCGCTTAATTCATTCCAAAGAAGTTCATCAAATTCTTTAAGTGTTGCTTCACTGAAATCATTTAATGCAAAAGCATTTTTTACTGCAATTGAAGCAATTTTTCCGCTAAATAATGCATTACCTATTCCTTCTCCAGTAAAAGGATCAATTAATCCTGCTGCATCTCCAACAAATAAAACCCCGTTAGCATAATTTTTTCTATGCTTTGAACCAATAGGCAAATTCCATGCTTTTACTTCATTTAATTTAATTGAATCCTTAAATCTTTTGCTTAAAACAGGATGTTCTTTAATTATTTTATTTAATTCATTAACTAAATTCAATTTTTTTTTCGGAACAAATGACTGAACAATTCCTAAACCAACATTTGCTTTAGTTTCACTTATAGGAAAAATCCAAAAATAACCTGGCAAAATTGAATCAATGAAATGCAGTTCAATTGATTCCTTGTCAGGAATAATTACATTATCATAATAAGTTCTGACTGCAACAATCCAATTATCTGAATCTGAATCAAATAAATTCAGTTTTCTTCTAATAATTGAATAAGCTCCATCAGCAGCAACAACAATTTTTGCTTTAAACTCTTTTTCAATTCCATTAACTAAACCTTTAACTCCAATTACTTGATTTTTATTCATTAAAACATCAGTTACATTAAATCCTTCAATTACTGTAACTGATTCCTCTTTTTTTGCATTATTAAAAACCAATGAATCAAATTGTTTTCTTGGACAAGTAATTCCAGCAAATTCTCCTTCAGGTTTATTAAAACCAATTTTAACTTCATCTCCTTTAGGAGAAATTAAAGTAGTTGATTTAATAAAAGAAAATTCTAATCCAGAAACAGTTTTAGGATTAATTCCTAATTCATTCAATAATTTAATTGATTTACCGCTTATCCCGTCACCACAAGTTTTATCTCTTGGAAAAAATTCTTTATCCAATAATAAAACATTTAATCCTTCTCGAGCGCAAAAAAAAGCAGTACTGCTTCCGCTTGGCCCTGCACCAACAACAATTACATCAAATTCTTTTTCATGCAATAAAATCACGTTAAAATTTTTATTCAAACTATTTAATTACTTTTCCTCTGAATGAATTCTGCTTCCAGTAACCTCTTTTTGATTCTGATACTTTCCGCAATAACCTTTACTTAAAGTTTTATCTAATTTCATAAACACAATCTGGCAAATTCTTTTTCCTGCAATTAATTTAATTGGTAAAGAATTTGCATTAAATAACTCTAAAGTAATTGTTCCCTTAAAACCTGAATCAATCCAGCCGGCATTCTGAATAAACAAACCCATTCTTCCAACTGAACTTCTGCCTTCAACAAACGCAGTTAAATTTAAAGGAATTTCAACATGCTCTTGAGTTTTAGCTAAAACAAAAGATTTCGGAGGCAAAACAAATTCCTTTGCAATAATTTTTTTATACTTTATTTCTTTCTCAAAATCAATTAATGAAACAGAATTATCATCAACTAAAAGAAATTCATTACTTAACCTTAAATCAATTGAAGCAGGCTGAACCATAAACTCATCTAAAGGACTAATCACAATTTCCTTTGAATTAATTTTTTCCTTTAAAGATTCACCGCAAATAATCATCTTAAAACCCAACCTAAATTAAACTTCTCCTCAGATTAATAAAAAATTAATTTATAAACTTAATTAAACCTAGCTTTTCTTTTAAAAAAAGAACGCGAGCAAAAGCAAAGCTTTTGCGGCGCCCTTCTAAGCTTCGCTTAGAAAGGGAAGCATAGTTGCAAAAGAAAAGCAATCCTGCTCTGCAGGATTGAAAAGAAAAAAATTACTTTAAAAACTTAATTAAACACGAATTTTAAGTTATCCGAAGTTCTCTTTAAACTTTAAAAAAGGAAATTAGGGAAAACAATCTTTTCTCTTAAACCTTAAAAAGGAAAGGGGGAACGTCGGGGAAAACGTAGTTTTCCCTCGCAGGGGTGGCGGAGTGGTCAAACGTACTAGCCTGCTACAACCGTCGCGTCGGTTGGCGGACGCGCACTACTTTCAGTAGTGCTTCCGTTGGCATGAAGCAATTTCGCTTTGAAATTAACAAAGTGAAAAAGTTTGTTGCAGTAAGCTAGAGCTTCCAAGCTACACGGGTTCGAATCCCGTCTCCTGCGATTTAAAAAAAATTAAACTGATTTAATGAATTACTTTGTTTATTTACTGGAATGCAGGGATAAAACTTTTTATTGCGGTTACACTAATGATTTGAATAAAAGAATTACAATTCATAATCAAGGAAAAGGAGCCAAATACACTAAACCAAGGCGTCCGGTTAAATTAATTTATTTTGAAAAATTTGAAAACAAAAATTCAGCATTAAAAAGAGAAAATGAAATAAAAAAATTAAGTAGAAAAGAAAAAGAATTATTGGTTAATTTTTTGAAATAATTT
>JAFGBZ010000011.1 GCA_016932875.1 Candidatus Iainarchaeum sp. | reverse complement strand
TAATTATTTTAATTCTGTCTTCTTTTGTTAATCCGTTTTCAATTAAATTCAGATACTCTATTTCAAGCATGTTAAAGCATAAACTGTTTTTTTCTGAAAAAACTTTTTTTTCCTGTAATTCATTTAATGGAGTTGCGTTTCCGGTTATCGGTTCGATTAATTCATCATTTAATTCAAAGAAAACACTTAATTTTTTTTCAATTAATTCTTTGAATGAATTAGTTTGAACTGAATTTAATTCAATTAAAGGAAATTCCATTCCGTCAACTTCAGCAATTAAGTAATTTTCTTCTTCATTGAATTCAGTGCCTTCAATTAAATTAAAGCAAAATTGTTTTTTTATTTCATCAGATGAAATTAAACCATAATTAACATCTTTTCCTGTTAAATGGCGTTCTTTTAAAAAATCAGCATAATCTTCAGCAATAAATTTATCAATTAAATCTTCATCATTTAATCTGTATTTAGTAAACAATTCATTGTGAAAGAAAGTATCTCCTTTCACAAAATATTTTTCAAAAGAAGGTATTATGTAGAATACTTGTTCTCCTTTTTCTATTTTTGTTTCGTTAACTATTGGATTTCCTTGTTTTATGTCTTTTTTAGGTGAAAACGGAGCATAAGTTGAAAAAATTATTTTAAGATTTATGCTGTTTAATTCTCTGTTTGTATATCTTTCTAATTCAGGTATTTTCCATGAATTGTAAAATGTTCCGTTTTCTAAGTCAATGTCTCCTATATATTTTGTTTTTGGGAGTATAATTTGTATTTCTTTTTCGTTTAAATAAAATTCAATTCCATTGAATTCTTTTTCTGTTTTAGGCATTTCTGTGCTTGGGTCTCCGTAAAAAGCAAATGTTTCTTTTATTATTTCTTTTTTTATTTTTTGAATTGTTTTTGTTTTGGTTAAATATTCTTGAATGTATTTTTCAATTAATTTATTTCTTTCTAATTTTAATGCTTTTCCAATTGTTTTTGAAACATTGTTTTTTGTAATTGTTGTTTTTTGAAGCGGCAAAGTATTAAGGTATCCAATTGTTCCGCTTGCTCCGCTTAATGAAATGCTTTTAAGTAATTCTTTTGCACTATTGCAACTTGTAAATTGAATAAATGGTTTTGAAGGATAATATTCAAATTCTTCTTTTGATAAAATTTTTCTTTTTTCTGGTTTTCCAATAATGTTTTCATTAATCCATTCTTTTATTTTAGTTATTTCACTTAATTTTGGTTCAATATTGATGCAGCTGTTATCTATTCCGTGTGCATTAATATTAATTATTCCTGATTTGTTTATTGCTTCATTTATTTGTGTTTCAGTTGGATTGAATAAAAAAACTCTTTCTTCCCAGAATAATTCTTCTGGCGCATAATCTCCTGAGTCTTTTAATTTTTGAGGCAAATTTCCTAAAAGATAAGTATTCATTTCAGAATAGATATTGCTTTCTTTTATTGCGCTTTCATCTGGGAAATAAATATTTGTTATTCTGCTTTTAACTGGTTTTTTGTCCAGCATTTTTTCAATTAAATCTGTTTCTTCAAATGGAATTCTTCCTATTGCAATATTTGAAGGTATTAAATCAAATTTAGTGTAATCTATTGGAATTGTTGAAAAAAACATGTAATCTAATGGAGCATAATTTATGTTGGTTTCTTCTTTTGCTGCTTCAAAAAACCATTCATAGTAATCCAGTTCAGGTAAACTGTATTCGCTTGCAATAATTAACAGGTATTCAAAAGGATTTTCATTGTATTCTTGAATTAATTTTTCTCTTATGTTCAGCATTAATTCTGTTTGGTATTCTTCTTCAATTATTTGAAACCATTCTATTTTCCATCCTTTTTTTTCTGATATTTTTTCAATTAATTCATGGTTTTCATAAAGATCTGCGGCTAAAATTATTCCTGGTTCATTGTAATTTAATTTTAAATTTATTTCAGGTAATTCAATTTTTTCTCCAGGTGAATCAAATTGCGGACCGAAATTTAATTGAATTGAATATTCTTCAGTTAATGGTGTTTCAGGGAATTCCTTTAATTCAATTTCAATCATTAAATACATTATTGAAGTTTCTTTTTGAGGAATTAATTCATTTTCTTCTTCAATTAATTGTTTGTCGTGAAGTGAAACATATTCTAAATAAATTTCTTTTTCAACAGGGTTTGAAGTTTCATTTATTTGAATTAAGTTTGAGCTTGGTTCAAACTCTAATCCTTCAATCGGAATAAATTTAATTAACTGTGTTTTATATTTTGTTAATCCTAATTCTATTTCTGTTTCATAATAATATGGTGAATTTCTTTTTTCTGTTATTACTGCTGTTGCGCTGAATGCATTTACTGCAAGTAAAATTAATATTAAAAATAAAATAATTTGTTTCATACAGTATCACTTTCAGTCCAGCAGCTTGCATATTGTTCTGGAAAAGTTTTTCTTTCATTTTCTTTTTCTTTAATTTCAATGCTGTATTCTTTTCCATTAACTTTTGAAACAAAATTAAGTTCTTTGTAATTGGCTTCTTTTTCCATGCATATCCATAATTGTTCTTGTTCAGGAAGTTTGCATGCGCCTATTCCATAGTAATGTTCAATTGAATCCATGTTTTTGATTATTTTTTGTTTTAATTCTGAATCAATTTTATTTCCTTTTTCATCAATAAATTCATCAACTAAAATACAGTTATCTTTTTGCAAAGGGACTCTTATTATTAATTGAGTTATTTTTTTATCTTTCCATGTTGAAAAAAGTTCTTCATCCCAAATCATAATTGTTTCAGCTGTGTTTCCTGAAAAAACACTTGTGCTGTCATATAAATCTACTGCTATTTCATATGGTATTGAAAGCGCTAAAGTTATTGCAAGCAAAGTTAATGCAGTTCCTGCTTTTATTGTCGTTCCTGCTGCTTTTCCAATATTGGTTGTAATTTCCGTTATTCCTGCTGCATTAGTGGTTATTTTTGCATTTCCTATTATTTCTGCTGAAACCATAAATTCATTTATTGGAACTTTTGTTGCATTTGTATATTTTGATGCACTTATTGCTTTTAATGAATATGATTTTCCGTTAAAAATTACTTGTTTTCCTGTTCCTGCATAAGGTTCAAGGTAACTCATTAAATATGCAAATTTTTCTTTTATGTTAAAAAATTCTTTTATTGCGTGTGCAGTAAAAAGACTTGTATTAATTCCTCCTACTGGAATTTTTTCCCATGTTTCAGCAGTGAATTCTCCTGCATCCAGAACTAAATCAATTGTTCCTTGTATTCCTATTGTTTTCAGAATTGCTTCAGCATATTTTTTGTTTCCTGGTTTTAATTCTTCTGTTTCTTCCCATCCGCCCCAGGCATTCACTGACTCAAAATCTGTTTTTAGTATTTCAAATCCGCCAAGATATTTTTCGTCTTGGAATTCTTTTCTCACTGTTTTCAAATGCCATCTGTCTTTGTCATCAATATAAATTAACAGTAATGGTTTTCCTTTTTTTAATACAAGTAAATGATTGTAATTTTCTTTTGTGTCTCCGTCAAAATTAATTCCATTGCCCCATAAAGCATATCCGCTGATTTTTTTAATAAATATTTCATTTACTTCATAAACTGAGTGAAGTTTTATTTCTGAATTTTCTTCTTGTAAAGGAAGGCTTTCTGTTTTTTGTAAAACAAATTCATTCGGGTCTTCTAAATCAATTGCTCTTATTCCTTTTCCAAATGAATTAATATTTTTCTTTATTTTTTTTACTTTTTCTTCTATTCCTGCATTAATTAAAACCGCAGTTAATTCTTTTACTAGTTCTTCTTCAAAAACAATGTCTTTAATTACTATGTCTGCTGTCGGGGAAAGAGGGTGAAATGAAATCCATTTAACTGAAAAACTAATGTATTTAGTTCTGATTGTTTGGGTTTCTCTTTCAATAAAAGAATAAATAAATTCTTGTTTTTCATTATTGTTTTTAATTAAAATTATTTTTCCTGTTTTTTTATCTGAATCAGGTTCAAAATAAATCTGAAAATTATAATTAATTGTTCCGAATCCGTAAAGGATAGTTATTTTGCGTTCAGTTGGTAAATCTAAATTAAGTGGAAACCCAATGTCTGTTTTTGGCATTAATTTTCCGTTTTCTGCTTTTAATTCATGCGAATAATTTTCAGGCAGATTCCAGAAATTTAATTCTATTCCTGTTTCCTTTAATTTTAATGAACCATCATAATCAACTGTAAATGAATTAGAATATTCCAGTAATTTTTCCGCAGGATTTGCATGCACTGAAAAACAAAAAATTAAAATTAATGCAAACAGTAAAAGTTTTTTCACCTGCACACCTCTTTAGCTGATTCAATTAATTCATTTAATTCCTGCGTTGAAATTGTTTCATCAAAATAAATTTTATTAAAATTAATTTGTTCTGAGTAATCAGGATATTTTTCTAAAAAAAGAGAATTTTTGTTTTTTAAAAATTCTTTTTGCACTTCAATGAATGCAAAATTTTCCGCAATTAATTCATATTTTGAAATATTTGAACATAAATCCATTCCAAGAGTTGCTTCAATTAATTCTGTTTCCTTTAATTTAATTATTATTTTAATGTAATCCAAGTAAACTTGTTTCAGGTTTTTTATTTCATCAGTTCGCGGAGTAAAGGATTCAATTTCTGTTTTAATTGATTCAAGTTCTGCAGGATTTTTTTGCATTAATTCTTCACTGCTTTCATGAAGCGAATTACTTAAACCTGTTTTTGAATTAAATGAATCAAATTCATTTTGCGGAAACAAAAAAAGAAATGAAATCACTGCAACTAAAATCACAATAATTATTCCTGCAGGAATTAATATTTTTGAATTTAATTCAATTTCTTTTTCCATAGTAATTATTCTTTTATTAGTTAAATATAATAATATGTTTTTTTCGAGGGGAACCCAGGTTCAGCTGTCACGCCAGCTGGCAGGCGTGCACTGCTAAAGCAGTGCTTACGTTCCCCCTTCCTGATTGTTTGAAAAAGAAATTATGAAATATTTTTTTCTTTTCAATTCTGCTTTAGCAGAAAAGCGTTTTCTTTTGCGAACGTAGCTTTTCTTTCTTAAAGAAAAGCTCGGGTTAAATATAATAATATGTTTTTTTCTTTATACTATCAGTTTCTATATTGGTGTTTTTTTTGAAGATTGGCGGATTTGAAGTAGGAAATTATACTTTAAAGGAATCAGGCGGTAAAAAGCATTTATTGTTTGACTGCAGGGGATGTGTTTACAGTTCATCTGTTTCTGATGACAGGGCTTGCAGGTTTCATGTAATTAAAGTATTGCAGGAAGTTGAAGCTGATTTAATTGTTTTAGCTGAAGTTTATGAAAGAGTTTATAATGAAAAACAAGTTTTTTTTCTTTCAGAAATTGCAAGGCTTTCTTTAAGATTTGAATCTGAAAATATTTGGTCTTACGAGCATTTAGGTGATGAAAAAAAAGAAGACGAATCTTTGTTCGGTGAAAGGCATAATTCTGTTGTAAGAATTGCAAAAGATTTATTATTATTTGATCCGATTGCAGCTTATTTGGAATGCATTGTTGCAGTTAAAGAAGAAAAACAGCGTTTACTTCAATTGGATGAATCAAAGAAAAGCGAAGTTTATCTTAATACTTTAAATTATTTAAAAAAATCTCTTGAAGATACAGAATTTTTTTCAGGAATTAAGGCAATGCTTTTGAAATTAAAAAGAGTTCCTGAATCAATTGGATTATATCGTTCTTTTTTTGAAGTGCAGGTAAAGCCTTCATTTATTGGTTCAAGGTTGTTGTTTGAAAGAACTGAAAAATTAGAATTATTGGATGAATATTCTGTTGGTGCTGCTTCAGTTCAGATTTACAGTCATCCTTCTAAAACAGAAAATTTGTATTTCATTAATTTGCCTGAATATACTTTAAGTCCTGAAAAATATTTTATTTTAAGCAAAACAAAAGAAGTTGTTTCTTCTTATCGTCCAGGAAGAACTTCTCTTTCAAGTGTTGCTCAAAGCAGAAAATATTTTGAAAGAATTTATCAGGCAACAATAAGGGATTTAGCTAAACAACAAAATCTTTCTCTTACAACTGAAGAAGTAAATGATTTAAGTGAAATTGTTGCACGCTATACAGTTGGTTATGGTGTATTAGAAATTTTATTGCGTGACAGAAAAATAACTGATTTGTATTTGGATGCACCAATTGGATTAAAGCCATTGTATTTAGTTCATTCTGATTTCGGGCAATGCCAGACAAATATTTTGTATTCTGAAAGTGAAGCAGAATCAATGATTTCAAAAATTAGAGCAATGAGCGGACGTCCTTTTGATGAAGCTCATCCTGTATTGGATTTTGATTTGCCTGCATTGGATACAAGAATTGCAGTAATTGGCGAACCTTTGTCTCCTGATGGAATTGCGTTTGCTTTCCGCTTGCATAAAATGACTCCATGGACTTTGCCTCAGTTCATTGATAATAATTATATTTCTCCAATGGGTGCAGGGCTTTTATCCTTTTTAATTGATGCTCAAAGCACAATGATTGTTACAGGTTCTCGTGGAAGCGGAAAAACTTCTTTAATGGGCGCATTAATGCTTGAAATTTTACAGAATCAAAGAATTTTAGTTCAAGAAGACACTTTGGAACTTCCGGCTCCTTATATGAAGGATATTGGATTTAATGTTCAGAGATTAAAAACAAGCGCTCCAATTGGAAGAAGCGAGGATTCAACTGAAGTAAGTCCAGCTGATGCATTAAGAACTGCTCTTCGTTTAGGTGATTCTGCTTTAATTGTTGGTGAAGTACGTTCAACTGAAGCAAAAGTTTTGTATGAAGCAATGAGAGTTGGAGCTGCAGGAAATGTTGTAATGGGAACAATTCATGGTGATTCAGCTTATTCGGTTTGGGACAGGGTTGTAAATGATTTGGAAGTTCCAACTACTTCATTTAAAGCAACTGATATTGTTGTTGTTGCACGTCCAATTCGTTTTAGTGGTTCAATGAAAAGAAACAGAAGAGTTGTTCAAATTACTGAAATTAAAAAGCAGTGGAATGATGATCCTTTACGTGAAGGAGGCTTGCTTGATTTAATGAATTATAATGCTAAAAAAGATTCATTGGAATTATTGGAAGATAATTTAAAGGATTCAGATTTGTTTACTAAAATTTCTGATTTAAGCGGTTTAAGCCTTAAACAAATATGGGAATCAATTAGAATGAGGGCTGAATCAAAGGATTTTTTAGTTGAATTAAAAAATGAATTCAGTGTTCCTGATTTGCTTGAAGCAAGTTATACTGTTCCAGCAAATAATAAATTAATGCTTTTACAGGAAAAACAATTAGAAGAACATGGTTCAGTTGATTATAGTGAAGCTTTGGTTCAATGGAAGCAATGGGTTAAAGAATCACAATTAAAAAAACTTGTTGCTTTAAAGAAAAGGAAAGGTGAATGAATTGCCAAGAAACCAGCGCGCAGCACAAGACAGTGAAGCTGAATCAATTGCTAAAAGATATAATCAGATTGCTGTTTCAACTGATGATTTTGATGAATCAAAAAAATCAGGTTTAGTGAAAAGAAAGCATCATCCATTTGTTTCTTTTGCGAAAAAAATTTCAAAATCATTTGTTTCTTTAGGTAAAGGCGCAAAATATTCTGAGGAAATGCATGATGCAGTTGAATTTCTTGAATGGGATTTAAAACCAGAAGAACTTGATGCTTTTACTAAAATAACTCTTATTTCTTGTTTTATTGGAGCAATAATTATTGGAATTATTTGCTTGTTTGTTTTAGGGGATTTTCTTTCAGGATTATTTAAGGATGATGTTTTTTTAGTGCAGGTTCTTTGTTTTGCTCCATGGATTATTGTTTCTTTTATTGTAACTTATTTTGTTTCAATTTATCCTTTAACTGAAGCAAAAAAAGAACAAGTTAGAGCATTAACTTACATGCCTGATATGCTTGGATATATGGTTATGTCAATGAAGTTGGTTCCTAATTTAGAGAAAGCAATTGAGTTTGCTGCATTGCATGGAAAAGGAAAAATTGCTGATGATTTACAGAAATTAATTTGGAATGTTCAGATTGGAGTTCATTCATCTCTTGCTGAAGCCCTTGATTCTCTTGCTTATAGATGGGGAAAATTTTCCTCTGAATTTAAGCAGGGTTTAATGAGAATCCGTGCAAGTGTTATTGAAAACACTGAAGCAAAAAGATATGCTTTGCTTGATAAAACAATGAGTGAAGTGCTTGCTTCAGTTAAAGCAAAAATGGAAGAATATGCTAGGGGATTATCACAGCCAAGCATAATGCTTTTTTATTTAGGGGTTTTACTTCCATTGATTTTAATTATTATTCTTCCTGTTGGTTCAAGTTTTTCAGGAGCTCCTTTATCTCATCCGATTATTTTAGGTTTTCTTTATATTATTTTAATTCCTGGTGGAGCTTATTTGTTTGCAAGAAATTTAATTGATAAAAAGCCTCCAAGCTATGAAGCTCCTTTGATTCCGGATAATTATCCTGGTTTGCCTCCTAAAGGAACAATGATTGTTGGTGGAATGCGTATGAGTATTCCATTTGTTTTAATTTTGCTTCTTGTAATTGGTGTTGCGTTTTCTTTTTTTGTTTCATGGCAGGGCTTGCCTCCAAAAAGTTTTATTTCAGAAGATGAATTTGAGTTTGTAGATTCATTTCCTTTACTGCCTTCAGGTTTTCCCCTTATTTTAAGCCCTGATCAAACTGCTTATGATGTTCAGTTAAAGAATGGTTTAATTGATGAAGGAGATGAATCAAATTATTTTTCGTCTGACCCTGATAATCCAGGACAACTTTATTATGAATTAAAAAGACAGTCTTTGGGAATTGATGAAGAATCATTAAAACAGCAATTGTTAATTGAAGAAAAAGTTTTTTACATGAAATCAGGCAACAGCATTGCTCCAAGCAATTTAGTTTTTGGTTTAATGCTTACTTTTGCTTTGCTTGCTTTCGTTTATTTGTATTATTCAAATATTTATAAAAGAAAAGCTCAAATGCAGATTGAAGCAATGGAATCTGAATTTAAGGATTCATTATATGTTTTGGCTTCACGCATGGGTGAAAACAAGCCTGTTGAAGATGCAATAAAGCATGTAAAGGAATTTTTGCCTACTTATAAAATCAGCAGGATTTATGATAAAACTCTTGAAAATATTTCAGTTCTTTCAATGCCTTTAGAGCAGGCGTTTTTTGATAAAAATTATGGTTCACTAAAATATGTTCCAAGCAAAATGATTCATTCTTCAATTCAACTGCTTGTGAGTTCAGTTAATTTAGGTGTTTCAGTTGCCGCGCGCACAATGATTGCTTTATCAATTCAACTGCAGAATGCTGAAGAAATTAAAAAAAATCTTTCAGTTCTTTTAAGCAGTGTAACTGAAATGATGGTTACTCTTTCATTATTTATTGCTCCTGCTGTTTTAGGAATAACTGTTGCATTGCAGAAAGTAGTTATTCTTACATTGTTTTCAATTGCTGTAAGTCAGGGCAGTGGTATTGATGCGCAGTCCTTTGATTTAACTGCTGTTTCAGGCGGTGAAAGTTTTTCTTCAATTAATCCTGCAGGCATTACAAGCATGATGTCAATTCAAAATGTAAGTTCTGTTGCAACTCCGACTGAATTTATTTTCATTTTAGCAATTTACATTATTTTACTGGTTTCAATAATGACTTTTTTCACTACCCGCATAGCTGAAGACAATGAGTTATTGGTTAAACTTAATTTAGCAAAATCACTGCCTATTGCAACAGTTGTATTTGTAATTTCAGTTATTGCTGCAGATTTATTTATTTCAGGTTTCGGCGGATGATTTTATGAATTTTAATTTGAATTCTCGCGGACAGGAATTCAGTGTATTTGAATTATTAGTGCAGGCAGTAATTGGATTATTTATTTTAGTAATAATTATTTCTTCAATAAATTATTTTGATGAACAAAGATATGCAATAAGTAAAAACCGTTTTGATGAAAATCTGGTTTTTGCAGCAGAGCAACCAAATGGAGATGTATTGAAAATAGATGAAGTTGCATTTAATAGTGGAAGCATTTCTTCAAAATATATTGAATTAAGAACAGGAATTAATGCTGATTGCATTCGTTTACAGGCAAAATCAAATCCCTATATTATAGTGAACGAAGTTGATTCACTTGTTTCTTTTGAAAAATCTCTTGTATTAGATGTTTATATTAAATGTTTT
>JAFGBZ010000100.1 GCA_016932875.1 Candidatus Iainarchaeum sp. | reverse complement strand
CTTTGTATTATGTCTTTAAAGAAAAAAACTAAAGAAAAATGGGATTTATTGAAATTTAATGCTGATTTTAAATGGGATTTGTTTAAATCAGATAAGCGTTTTTTTGGATTGTATTTTTTGGAATTTATGCTTGTATTGATTTTGTTTTTTGGATTGATTTTTTATTTGGATAAAAGCATTGATTTGATTCCTTTTCCTTATAATGTAATTGGGTTTATTTTTCTTCTTGCTGCTTTGGCTTTAATTCAGAAATTTTCCCAGCATTTAACTTTATTTATTATTTTAATTTGGGGTTTGATTTTTGGTGCAGTTCTTTATTTTGATAAATCTATTGATTTGATTCCTTTTCCTTATAATTTTTTGGTGTTCATTGGAATTTTTGCAATAGTGCTTGCGTTATATAATTTTACTAATGGATTCAGAAAAGAATTAAAGGAATTAAAGAAAAACTGATTAAAGTGATTTAATGGATTCAGAACCGAAATTAAAAAGATGCCTGACTCTTTTTGAATTAACTCTTTATGGAGTAGGATTAATTCTTGGAGCAGGAATTTATGTTTTAATCGGCACAGTTGCAGGAATTGCAGGAAACATGGCTTGGCTTTCTTTTATTACTGCAGCAGTTGTTGCTGCTTTCACTGCTTTAAGTTATGCTGAATTAAGTTCATTGTTTCCTGAATCAGCAGCTGAATTTTTGTATGTGAAAAAAGCATTTAAATCAGATTTCCTTGCATGGCTTATTGGATTTGTTGCATTATTTTCACTTGTTGCAGGAATTGCAACAGTTGCAGTTGGGTTTGCAAAATATTTTTCCTTATTTTTTGCATTAGAATTTATTGTAATTGCTTTCGGGCTCATAATTGTTTTAGGGGTAATTAATTTTTGGGGAATAAAGGAATCAGCTAAATTCAATGTTTTTTCAACTTTAATTGAAGCAGGCGGACTTTTATTAGTTGTTTTAGTTGGAGGTTATTTTATTTTTTCAGGAGATATTCCTTTAGCTGATTTATTTGTGCTTCCTTTTACTCCTTCAAATGCAATGGATTTTTTTCCTCCAATTTTTTCTGCTGCTGCATTGATTTTTTTTGCTTATTTAGGGTTTGAAGATTTAGCAAAACTTTCAGATGAAGCACAAAATCCTGAAAAAAATATTCCAAAAGCATTTATTTATTCATTAATTATTTCAACAATTCTTTATATTCTTGTAGCTGTTGTTGTTGTAAGTGTTATTCCATTCAATGAACTTGCTGCTTCTCCTCAGCCTCTTTCACTTGTATTAAATTCTTTAATCGGCGGATTTTCAGCTGAATTAATTGCAGTTATTGCTTTATTTGCTACAGCTAATACAGTTCTTGCAATGCTTATTGCTGGTTCAAGAATGCTTTATGGAATGGCTGAAGAAAAATCAATGCCTTCAGTTTTATCCAGAGTTCATTCAAAAAGAAGAACTCCTTGGATTGCAATAATTGTTATTTCAGTTTTTTCAATTTTATTTCTTGCATTTGGTAAAATAGAAATTCTTGCATCATTAACTGATTTTGGAATATTTGTTTTATTCTTTTTTGTGAATTTAAGTGCAATAATTTTAAGATTTAAACTTCCAGAATTAAAGCGTCCATGGAAAATGCCTTTCAATATAGGAAAAATTCCACTGCTTTCAGTTCTTGGATGCATTTCCTGCATTGCATTGCTTTCATCATTAAATCATCCAGTGAATTTCTTTGGAATGGAATTATCCGCATTAATTATAGGAACAATTGTATGTTTTGCAGGAATTCCATTGTATTTTTTAATTGGAAAAAAATCAGTTTAATTTACAGCATTAAATCCAGTTAACTTTAACATCATCAGTTCGAAATCTTTGATTAATTGCTGAATTAATTATTTTTGTTTTATTTCCTGCATTGAATTCAATTATTCCTTGAATTGCAATCATTGCTCCGTTATCAACTGCTAATGCAGGAGGCGTAATAAATAATTTTGCTTTGCGTTCAACGCACATTTCTTGAATCATTTTTTGTAATGCTTTTGAACAGGCAACTCCTCCTGTAAGAAGTACTTCTTTTTTTCCTGTATGCGCTAAAGCTCTTTCAGTTACTTCTGCAATCATTGCAAAAGAAGTATGCATTAAAGAATAACATAAATCTTCAACAGGATATTTGTTTTTTATTTTAGTAATTGCAGTAAGCAAACCAGAAAAAGCTAAATCCATTCCTTTAACACTGTAAGGCAGTTCAATTAAATTATTTGATTTAAAATAATTTTCATCAATTTTCGGCCCTGCAGGAAAACCCATTCCAATTTCTCTTCCAAATGAATCCAGTAAATTTCCTATTCCTGTATCAAGGGTTTCGCCAAAAACTCTGTACTTGCCTTTTTGAAAACCAATAATTTGAGTGTTTGCTCCAGAAGCATAAACAACTATTGGATCCTTTGATTTAGTGAAAGCTTTTCCTGCTTCAATATGGGCAACACAATGATTTACTCCAATTAAAGGAACATTTAATTTCAAGGATAAAGCACGCGCTGCAGTTGCACCGACTTTTAAAGCATTGCCAATTCCAGGCCCTATACTAAACGCAATCAAATCAATTTCCTTTAATGAAACATTGGCTTTTTGCAAGGCTTTTTTTAAAACATAAATAAATTTTTCGTAATGGTGATCTGCAAGTTCTTTTGGTACAAGCCCGCCTTTTTCAGTTGTAAGAGTGTCCTTTTCATTTGCAAGAATATTGAAATCTGAATCAATTATTCCAATGCCTATTGTATGGGCTGTTGATTCAATTCCGAGGCAAAGCATTATTATCACTTAAAATTTTTTCTATTTTTTTTGTAATTTTGTTTTCCCATTTTTTTTGGAAATTTGTGTAAAGCAAAAAACATTTAACTTTTGCAAGGCTTTTCTGAAGATTTGTTGTGTGACCATATTTTTTCCAGTCTTTATGGATTATTATAATAGAAGGGCTTTTATTTTCTACAGAAAAAAGAACTAATGGAACGATTCTTGATGTTACTTTAGCCCATTTAGGCCCATGTGGTGCATTAATTCCTTTTTTTATTTCTTTTTTTCTATAACTTGGTGGGCAAATTGTAATTTCTATCGGCATTCTTTTTTGTTCGTGTTTTAAAAGCAAATCTGCATTTCCATAATTTCTTGCATTTTTTGAATTAGGTGTGATGTTTTCAATCTTAAACTTTTTTGATAATTCTTTTACTAAGTCTTGTTCTTCTTTGCTCTCTGTAAAAAATTCATGAAACTTTAGTCCCCATTCAGAGGGATTTATTCTGACTTTCATTCTTTTTGTATAATATCCATTACTTTTTCTTGTTTTTTTTCTTAGTTCTTCTTTTTCTTTTTTTGTAATTAATCCTGCGTAACAGAAATCAGTTGTTTGGTTTTTTGGGTTGGCGTGAAATTTGTTGCCCGAGTTAGATCTTTTTAATAAAACAGTTTCGTTTTTTATCTCAATTGTGGCTCTGTATTCTTCATTATTTTTATTCATTTGATCTGCAATTTGGCTAAATTTTGAACTGTAAATAATTAGACTAAGTTGAGGGCTTTTGAAATTCTTATAAGAATAAGCTCTAAGTAAACCATTTAGAGTTATAAATTCATTCATATAGGAAATAAGAATTTTCTCTTTAAAAGTGATTTTGAGAGGGTAAATTTCCGGTGCCGCCAGTGCCAAATTCAATTCCTAAACAAAAATTTTTTTTCATTTCAATCCCTCTTTATTTGAAACATTAAATATTTTCTTCCATCTTTTTGGGTTAGTTCTTTTCTTTTAATTGAAATATTTTTGAAATAAGACATTATTGCCGAGTAATTTCTTAGCATATTATAATTGCCTGTTCCTTCAGTATAATCTATTTCTTGAATTATTATTAATCCATGGTTTGTTTTAAGTGCGGTAGAAAGCAAATTTTTTTCTTTTAATGGAAAAGGTTCAAAGCTCATTATTGCGCTGAACTCTTCGGTTTTTTTTCCCTGCTTTTTTAATTCTGAATCAATTTTTTCAGCATTTAATTGAATTGAATCAATGCTTTTTCTTTTCGCTTTTTCAACAAACTCAGGATTGGCGTCTGTAAAAAGAATTCTGTAGCCTGCTTCACTGATTTTTTTTGCAAGTCTTGCGTTGAATCCAGCCACAATAAGAATTGGTTTTGATTTTGTCTCTTTTGGAGTTAATCCAAATTCAGTTAATGTTTTTTTCAATTCAATTGAAGGAATTCTGAAAAAAAATTGGGCTACATCACACATCCATTTATTTGTGCATTTGTTTAATTTGCGTGCGTTTCTTAATTTTTCAGCAATTTTGCTAACTGTCCACACAGAATGTGTTTTCATTTCAACACTTTTTCAATTTGTTTTTTTGTAATGTTTCCTTCTCTTAAAATTTTTTTTTCTTTGCAGTCATAAATTGTTGAAGGTTTTATTTCAGGAATTTTTCCTGCATCACAAATGCAGTCAATTTTGTTTGCAAATAATTCAATTAATTTAACTGAATCATAATTATCTTTGTTTCCATGAATATTTGCGCTTGTAGCAGTAATTGGTTCTCCGCAGAATTTAGTTAAAAGAAAAGCAAATTCATTTGAAGAAATTCTGAAAGCAATTTTTTCTTGTTTTAATCCTTTTATTTTTCCTTTCTTTTTTTTACATATTAAGGTTAATGCACCAGGAAAGAAATTATGTATAAGTTTCCTTGCTGTTTCATTTAATTCAAAGTTTTCTTTAATCATTTTTTTACTGCTTACAAGAACTGAAATCGGTTTATTTAATGGCTGTTTTTTGATTTTAGCCAGTTTTTTGACTAATTGAGGGTTTGAAGCTAAGCAAGCCAGTCCATAGCTTGTTTCAGTTGGATAAGCAATTATTTTGCCTGCTTTTAGCATACTGGAAGCTAATTTGCATTGTTTTTTTATATTATCCTCGCGTATTTGCAGTATTAAAGCCATTTTTTTCACATTATTAGTATTATATTTATTAAATTATATAATGCATGTGCCCATATATTTGATGTTAAATCCTTGTTTTTAAGGTATTGGGATGCGAGGATTAATCCTAATACAAATGCTCCAATTATTTCTGCTTGAGAATAATAAGCATAATGGGCTATTGCAAATACTATGCTTGATGCAAGCACTCCTATTTTTTTTGTTAAAAATCCTCTGAAAAAAATTTCTTCTGCTATTACTCTTATTGTTAATAAATATGCAATTAAGTAAGGGCTTTGAATTAATATTTCTTGTACTTGAATTCCTACTTTTTCTAAATCAGTTATTCCAATTAAAAGGAAAATTAAATTTAATGCAATTGTTGCAGTTAATAATAATGCAAGTGTTTTAATTGAATTGATTAAAAGTTTTTTTGGAGTTGTTTTTAATTCAAGTTCTTTTAATGGATTTTGTTTTTTCCATTTAAAGTAAATTACTGGAAGGATTATTAGTGTTGCATCAAGGAAAAGATTGGAAAGAATAAGGTTGATTTAATTCACCTTTATTCTTTTTTCTTTTCACTGTAACCGCATTTACCGCATGAAAATCTGTCTTTGTGTTCTCCTATGAATGTGCTTGGACCGCATTTAGGGCAGGTGCGTTTTGTTTTAGTTGTTTTGTCTCCTTCAACTTTATAGTATGTTCCTTTTTTTATGTTGACTTTTCTTTTCTTTCTGTGCTTTTTGGATTCAGCCTGTTCTTTTTTCTTCGCTCGTTTTGGCATTTATTTTCCCTCCTCTTTTTTCACTTCTTTTTTTTCTTCTTTTCCATGGGTTCTTTCAATCATATATTTTGCTTCTATTTTTTTCATTTTTTCTTCTGATTCATATATTGCTGCTTTTCCAGTGGTTTCTTTTGAGCCGAATTCTGTTTTCACTTCTTTTATTACTATTGCTTTTTTGTCTTTGTTTGTGTGGGCTGAAATTTTTTCAAGTAATTCAGTTCTTTTAGGTGTTGTTGCTGAATCAATTACTTTGAATTCTACTTCTTCCCTGAAAAGCAGTGGATTTTTTTTTGTTTGAGTTATTTCTATTTTCATTTATAATCACCTTAAATATTTTATCTGCTTAAACGCAGTGCATATTTTCCTTCTCTTTCAATTCCCATTTTTTTTGCTATTTCTGAATGTTCTGCGTCAGTTATTACCACATAGCCTCTCCAGAATGTGGTAAATTGTGTTCCTTCGCAGTTAGGACATTTATCTCCTTCATCTATTACATATCTGCAGTTACGGCATGCTTTTCCTGTGCTCATTTGTTGTCACCTTTTTGTTTTTCTACTTTGTCTTTTTTGTCTTTTGGTTTTTCATCTTTTTCTTTTCGTTTTTTTTGTTTTTCATCTGTTTGTTTCCATCCTTCTTTTCCTAATCCTTCTTGTCTCATTGTTAATCCTATTTTTGAGTTTGCAATGTTTCCTTTAAGGCTTACAGTAACTATTCTTGCTTTTATTTCATCGTTTATTCCTAATTTTTTTCCTGTTTCTTTTCCTGTAAAGTTTGGAACTTTTGGATCATAGTTTATGAAGTCATCCATTATTTGGGAGACATGGATTAATCCTTCAAGCGGTCCTGTTTTAACAAATGCGCCGAATTCAGTTACTTCGCTTACTGCTCCTTTTACTAATTCATTTATTTCTGGTTTATAAATTATTGCATCAAAATCTGAAGTATAGTAAACTCCGCCGTCTCCTGGAATGATTTTTCCTTGTCCGGAATTTTTTATGTCTGTTACTGCTACAACAATTCCCATATCTTCATCCATTATTCCTTCATATTCTTTTTGTGCAATTCCTAAAATTATTTTTTTCATGTTTCCTTTAAGTTCTTTTGGCGGAACCCTGATTGGCCCGCTGATATTATATTTGTAATACATTTTCATGCCTCCCTATAAAATTTCAATTAATTTTTTCTGCCTTAAAAATAATATTTTTCCTTTTGTTTCCTGAATTCTTTTTTTTAATTCTTTATCATTTGTTGCTATAATAAATCCTTTTTTGCTTAATTCAAGTAATGCATCGTCAGCGTTTTTTGCATCAACTTTTTTTTCAGTGAATTTTTCCTGCTCCATTATTTTTTCTGCAATACTTACTTCTTTTCTTAATTCTTTTTTTAATCCATTAAGCTCTTTTTTTACTTGTGTTGGAAAAAAAAATTCTGTGTTTCCAAGTTTTTCTTTTATTAATGTTGTTATTGGAACATTGAACTGCGTTATTGCTAAAAGCATGTTTGTATCAACCGCTACTTTATTTGATGACTCCATATGCTGCTAATCCCCACATGTTTTCTTCTCTTTTGCTTAAAGCAATTCTTTGTTCTGGTTCAACTATTACTTCATTTTTTAAAATTGCTTCAAATAATTCTTTTTTCTTTCCTGTAATTGTTCCTATTGCAGTCATTGTTCCTACTGTTAAAATAACTGTGTCATTTACTTTTATTTGTGTTTCTTTTTTGTTTATTAATCTTTTAAGTGGATGTATTTCTAAAAGTAATTGTGTTGTTGGTTTTGGAAGCTTTCCTTTTAATCCTATTACTTGTCCTTTCATTCTGTCATTTCTTGTTAAACTTGGATCAAGTTTTGTTCCTATTGCAATTAATCCGCCTGGCATTGCTTTTTCCAATTGATTTGTTTCAGAATTAAGTGATTCAATTTTAGTGTAAACAGGTTTTCCGCTGACTCCTGGACTTATTTCTATTTCATCTCCTAATTTTAATTCTCCTGATTCAATGCTTCCTCCAAGTATTCCGCCTTTAAGTTTTAATGGATCTGAACCTGGTTTGTTGATATCAAATGAGCGCACTACATGCATTTTAGGATTTTTCTTTGAATCAATTGGAGGAGTAGGAATATGTTCTTCTATTGCTTCAATTAATGCATCAATATTAATATTTTTATTTGCTGAAACAGGAATTACTGGTGAATCTTCATAACCATATGTTTTAAGGAATTCTTTTATTTCCTTGTAATTTTCTTTTGCTTTTTCCAGGCTTATTAAATCAATTTTATTTTGAGCTACAACAATTTTTTTTACTCCAGTAATACTTAAAGCCATTAAATGTTCTTCGGTTCTTGGCTGAGGGCATTTTTCATTTGCAGCAATTACAAGCACTGCGCCTTGCATTAATGCTGCTCCTGAAAGCATTGTTGCCATTAATGTTTCATGTCCTGGTGCATCAACAAAACTGACTTTTCTTATTAGTTCTGTTTTTGCATTGCATAAAGGGCATTTTTCAGTTGTACAGTATTGTTCGCTTCCTTTTTCTTTTTTGCATTTATAAAATGAAACATCAGCATAACCTAATCTAATTGAAATTCCTCTTTTGATTTCCTCTGAATGAGTATCAGTCCATTTTCCGCTTAATGCTTTAACTAAAGAGGTTTTCCCATGGTCGACATGTCCAATCATTCCGATGTTTATTTCTGCCTGCAGTTTATCCATTTAAATCATTTCTTTTTTTCTTTTACTTCTTCTTTTTTTTCTTCAGTTCCTTCTTTTTTTCCTAAAATTTCTTCTATTTTTGCTGTTCCTTCTTTTGTTACTTTTATATTTATCTGGCTTGTTTCACTGCTTATTGTGTTTCCTCTGCGTGTAAGTCTGTTTCTTGTTCCTTTTTTTTTGTCTGTTACAACAAAAACTTTTCTTCTTGCAGCTCCATCTAAATCATATTTCATTGGAATTCCTTGTTTATCGCTTCCTCCTTTAATGGTTCCTTCAAATCCTGTTAATCCAATGGAATCCATTTTTACAGTTGAACCGATTTTTTTTCCAACAAATAAAGGTTCTTCAGATTTCACTGAATAAGCCTTGCCGTTTTTGGTTGATACAGTTATATTCATGCGCTTTCCTCCTTAAACATTTTTTCCTCTATTTTTTTGATTTCATCAATCAAGTCAAGTTCAGTATCAGTTAATGAATCTTTTATTTTATTCAATTGAGTTAAATCACTTAATGGAATAAATGAATACAAAGTGTCTTCTTCAAATAAATTTTTTCCAACAACTGCTTTATCAATTGAAACAGCTAATTCCTGGTTTTCATTTGCTTCTTCAACACTTTTTCCATCTGCCTGCATTGCTTTTACTTCTCCTATAATAATTTCATTTTTCATTACTTTAATTCCTTTTCTTAATTTTCCGCCTAAAACTTTTACTCCAACTATTGCCGGCTTGCAGTTCCTGAAAATATGGTCTTTCATTATTTTAAATTTTGCAGGAAGCACTAAAGTTCTAAGCAGTTCCTGTTTTGATTTTTCTTTTTCTGAATTAATCCATTCTTCATATTCTTCAATTAATTTATAAATTACATTTCCGCTGAAAATCTTTACTTGCTTTTTTTCTGCTTCCTCTGAAATTTCATGCGGAATTTTTGTATTAAATGCAAAAATAACTCCTTTAAATTTATCTTTTTCTTTAATTGATTCTGCTTCCATTACATCTCTTCGTGAAACAAATCCAATGTCTGCTTTTCTTATTTTTATTTCCTGTCCTTCAAGCAATTTAATTAATGCTTCAAGTGAACCTAATGCATCTGTTTTAATTATTGCTCCAGTTACATCTGAATCAATTTTTACATTCTGTATTTCTTCCTGAACTTCTTTTACTTCTTCTCCTGTAATTATTACTCTTAAAGGTGAACCGCTTAAAGCACCTGCAATTCCTGGTGAAACAACTTTTACTCCTGTTGCAGCATAAACTTCTTTTATGTTTTTGAATTTATCCTGCGGGCTTCTTATTTCATCCAATGGATTTGGTTCAAGTAATGCGCGTATTTTTGTTCTTATTACTCCGTCTTTTCCGCCTACTGCAATTTCATCTCCTACTTTTAATTTTCCATTGTAAAGGATTACATCCATTGTTAAGCCAAGTCCTTTTTCTTCTTTTACTTCAAGAACAGTTCCTTTTCCCGGCCCTGTTTCATTTATTGAAATATTTTTTTCTAAAAATTTCTGTGTTAATCCTGCTAAAAATAATAATACTTCTGGAATTCCTTCACCATATTTAGCGCTTGTTGGAATTACAAGTATTTCTTGTGTGAAATTCTGCACTCTGTCAAAGCGTTCAGCATTAAATCCATGAACACTTAATTGTCCTGCTAATTCATAAATTTTTTTATCTAGTTCCTCTAAAACATTTTCACTTTGCAGTGAAAGCCCTTCAGTTATAGTTCTTCTTCCAGTGTTCCATCCTTTAATTGAATCAATTTTATTTAATGCAACAATGAATGGAGTTTTATATGATTTCAGTATTTCAATTGCTTCAATTGTTTGATTTTGTAATCCTTTATGCACATCAACCATTAATACTGCTAAATCTGCAATGCTTCCACCGCGTTTTCTTAAATTTGTAAAAGCTTCATGCCCCGGAGTATCAATGAATAAAATTCCTGGAATGCTTAAATTAAATTTATATTTCTGCAGTAATCCTTTGCTTAATTCATGAATTGTTTCTAATGGAACTTCTGTTGCACCGATATGCTGGGTTATTCCGCCTGCTTCTTTTTCTTGAATGCAGGTTCCGCGAATGCAGTCTAAAAATTTTGTTTTTCCTGCATCAACATGCCCCATTACTGCAATTATCGGCTGTCTAATCAATTTTTTTTCACCCTTATTTTAAACCGGTTGAACCAAATCCATTTTCACTTCTTTTAGTTTCATCTAATTCAGTTACTTCTTCTATTTCCGCGAATTCAACTTTCTTTAAAACCATTTGCGCAATCTTTGAACCTTTTTCAATTCTGAATTCTTTTCCGCTGTGATTAATTAAAATAACTTTTACTTCTCCTCTGTAACCTGCATCAATTGTTCCAGGAGTATTAAGCACAGTAATTCCATGGTTTGCTGCTAACCCGCTTTTAGGCCTTACCTGCACTTCAAATCCTATTGGAATTGCTAATTTAATTCCTGTTGCAATTAATTTTGTTTCATTTGGATTAAGCACTGTTTCTTCAACTGAATATAAATCCATTCCAGCATCGCCTTCATGAGCATATTTTGGAATCACTGCATCTGAATGAATTTTCATTATTTTTAATTTCATTTAAATTCCTCTAAAAATTATTTTCCTCTTTCACTGCTTGAATAAATCCATTCAAATGTGATTAATTCATAATTCCATAATTCTTCTTGTTTGAAAAATAATTTAATTTCTTTTTCTGCTGCTTCATCATTTTCAGATGCATGAATTAAATTTGCCTGATTGCTCATTGAATAATCTCCGCGAACTGAACCAACATCTGCTTCTCTTCCAAGAGTTGTTCCAACTAATCTTCTTACAACTGAAACAGCTTCTTTTCCTTCTAACACCATTAAAATGCATGGAATTGCGCTCATGAATTTAACTAATTCAGGGAAAAAAGGTTTGTCTTTTAAATGCTGGTAATGAGTATTTAATTTTACTTCATTTAATTGCTCCATTTTCATTCCAACAATTTTAAGTCCTTTTCTTTCAAATCTGCTGATTAACTGTCCTGCATTTCCTCTCATTACAGCATCAGGTTTAATTATTACCAGTGTTCTTCGCATTCTTTTTCCCTCCTTTCATTCTAATTCCTTTTTCTTTATGGTATTCTTTAGTCCATTTGGTTGTGCGTTTTTTTCGTTTAAGTTTTAACTGGTTTTTTTCACATTTCTTTGAACAGAAATAAAAGACAGTTCCGTCTTTTTTTGCATAAATTATTCCTGTTGCTTTTGGGATTTCCTTGTCACAAAAACTGCATTTCATTTAATCACCTTGATTTAATCTCTTTTGCTTCACGTTCAGTTGAAAGCAAAATGATTACGTCCCCTTTCTTAACGTTTCCTTTAACGTTTCTTCTTTTAACGCGTCCTTTTTCAGGGCCTTCAAGAATCTTGCATAAAACCTGAGTAATTTCTCCGTAAGCCCCAGTGCGTTTAATTAATTCAACTATTTCTGCAGGAGTTCCTTCATCCATTTAATTCACTCCTTTTTCTCTTTTTTAGGTTTCTCTGTTTTTGCTTTTGATTCCTTTTTTTCTTCTTTTGGTTTTTCTTTTTCTTCTTTGTGTTCTGGTTTTTCTTCTTTTACTTTTTCCTTTGGTTTTTCTGTATGTTCTTCTTTTTCTTTCACTGGTTTTCCACCGCTTAATTCAGCTAATTTTTTTACAAGAGATTCTAAATCTTTTTTTGCATCTCCTTCTTCTGTTACAGCTATTGCTGCTGTTCCAACTGAAATTCCTGCAGCAGTTCCTAAATCAGCTTTTGTTGGAAAATAAGTGAAAGGAATGCTTTTTTCTTTGCATAAAACAGGTAAATGCATTACTATTTCCGGAGGAGTTACATCCCCTGCAATGAAAATAATTTTAGCGGTTTTTCTTTCCACTGCCTTGGTTGCTTCATTTGCTCCAACCCTTATTTTACCTGTTTTCTTTATTTTTTTAATTAAATCTGTTTGAGCCTCAGAAATTTCTTTCGGCACACTGAACTTTACGTAATCAGCCAACTCATTCACCTCCCAAAGTCATCGGCGAACAACAAAAAAGTCGCCCAAAGTGGCTAAAATATAATATATAATACTCCCAAACAAACCTTTAAAAAGGTTAAGACAACAATTAGAAGAGCTTTAAATAATGCTTTAGAGATTATTTTATTGGTGAAGTTAATGATTAAACTTCCAAGATTAAAGAAAAAAAAGACACTCAAAACCCCAAATTTTAATGTTATTAAAGAACGCCCTTCTCCGCAAGGAATTGATTATATTCATTCATTACTGAAAAATCATTTAACTAAACAAATATCTAGAAATCACCCTGTATCAGATGAATTTTTTTCTGGTGTAAAATTATCGCGAGGAGATAAACAGGAAATGCACAGAAAATGGGTTATTAGAGCAAGAAAACCTTTAAATGAAAGAGCAAGAATTGATGAAATAGTTAATTTTTTTGACAGATTGAATAAAAGAGTTGATAAAATTTCAACTCAAGATTATGCAAAATTTAAAAAATTATTATCAGAAAAAGGATTAAAAGGAAAGAATGATTCAAGTTACATTTATTTTCCTTTTTCTAAAGGTTCAAGAACTCATTTTATTTTAGCTTATGAACCAAAAGCTAGAAATGGAAAAAGACTTGTAGCTTACTTTATTAATCGTAAGTCTGATATTGTTGCTTCATCAGTTTTTTATCAGGCTAATTTGCCTAATTTAAAAGGCAGAATTATTGAAGGAGAAGTTTCTCAAAGAAAAGAGGCAATTAAAAAAAATGATTTTTTATTTCAATACCCTATTGAATCGGTTATGTCTTTAGAAGCAATTGAAGAAATCAAAAGAAAAAAACTCGAGGAAAAACAGTTAAGAGATATTATGGGTGAGTAAAAATCAATTCAGCTTTATTTTCTTTTACTTCATTTACTTTACAGTAACCGAATAAATGCAAGTGCACTATGTTTCCTTCTTTTAATTCAATGAAATCAATTACTCCTAATTTTTTTGAATTATCATCCATTAATATTTCTACATCCATTGAATCCAAAATCCATGAAACCAATTGTTTTTTTATTTCAGGAAATCCAGTGAATTCAGCCATTGCCCATAATTCATTGAATTCAATTAATCTTGCATTTAATGCATTTCTTAATCTGAATATTTCGCCTTTTTTTACTTTAATTAAATCATTTTTTTCAACCATGAATTTTTCATTTG
>JAFGBZ010000099.1 GCA_016932875.1 Candidatus Iainarchaeum sp. | reverse complement strand
TTTTTTATTATTAATCAAATTCTTTTCTTATTAATGCAATTATTAAAATTATTCCAAGCAAGTAAGTGATTAATGCAATTAAATTTTCAGGTAATGCAGGCAAATCAAGTAAATTATCCTGTTGTTTTCCTAAATCAACATTTAATGTGTTTCCGCTTGCTGTTGAAACTGCTTCTCCGCCTTGAGCTTCTGTTTTAATTCCTTTTCGAAATGCTTCCATTAATGGAAGTAATTGTCCGTTTTCTGCATACATGTTTCCTGTTTCAGGATCAAACCAGAATGAGCCATTAGGACCTTGAGCTGAAATAAGTGTTTCAGGATCTTGTTTATCTAATGCAATCAATGGAGTTCCATCATCAGCAACAGTGAAATCCAAAGAATGTTCTTTGCCGTCATCATCAGTGAATTTAATTCCTGAATCAGTTTGCTGAAGATTATTAATTGGAATATCAGTAATCTCGCCAGTTTCTTTATCAATTACTCTTAAATAAGGTTTACAGTCTTCTGCTTCATTTGCCCAGAAAATATATCTTTTAGTTGGAGTTTCAAATACTTGGAATGGCCCCATTTTTTCAAGAGAAGTATTGAATTTTTCTACTTTAGATATCTGTAAAGGACTTTCAGTGTTTCCAATCATGCTTAAATCAATTGCTGGTTCAGGACAATCAGTAATAGGATTTATTACTTCAGTTAATTTTGGTTTAATTCCATTAACTAATTCTTTATTTAATATTCCATCTTTATGATGCTGAACCCATAAAAGCATGCATCCATTTGGTTTCAATAAAATTATTGCATTTTCAAACTGAATTGACTGCAGTAAACCTGTTTTTTGTTCTTTTTCTCCGTCAACAAGTTTTGACTGCATTGAAGCAAGCAAAACAAATTTACTTAAAGCACTTCCTTCAAATGGAGGAAATCCTTCAGCAACAATCTGTGTTTCAGAGAAAGCAATATTTGGATGAGTTAAAGTTGAAGCAGCAGTAACTTTTCCTAAAGCATCCTGAAGTTTTTCAGCATTCTCTAAAGGCAGTCCAGTTTGATGCATTATTGCATCTTTAAGACAATTAGCTAAAACTGAATTCAATACTTTTGCTTCTCCTTTTGCATTAATTTCCATTGCAGGTTCATCTGAAGCAATTAAACAAATTTCATTAAGATAATGAGGCAGTTCTTCAAACGGCCCAGCAGTATTTGTGGTAAGCATTCTTAATGCATCAGGATTTGAAACAATTGTTTTTCCATCAAATGTTTTTACTCCTTCCTTAAAATCAACTACTTGTGTTTTTCCAGTTGTTTTATCCTTTATTTTTACTCCGCCTTTCATTCTGTATTCACTTGGAGTCATTTTACCATCAACCCATAAATAAAATAATGCAGTTGTTTCAAGAGTTCCATGGCTTTTTCCAGTAAAAGAAAGAAATGCCTGAACATTATCCTGTGATTTTCCTGATTTAACAAAATTATTTATTTCTGATTCCATTTTATCAAATATTTGTGAAGTCAAAGAATTTTCATTTTCTGATTTAAATCCATCTGAAAGTTTTGCACTTTGCTCATCAACAAAATCAAGAACACTATCAGTGGAAAGTTTTGCAGCAGATTTTCCTTCTTCATCTTTTGTTTCAGTTTCATAAGCTGAAGCAAAATACTGCACATAATAACCGCCTTCAGAATCAATGCAGTCCTGCAGTTCAGGAGTAACCTGAGTCTGAATAAATACACTTGCAGTGATTCCAGGCATTCCAAATAAAAGATAACTTAAATTTTCCATTCCAGCAATAGCCAGCCCTGTTTTGCTTCCAGTTAAACCAATTTTTTCAAACAATGTTCCTACTCCAGGCATTTGAGCTAAAGCTCTTTTTGAAGCAGCATCACAAGATTTATTTATGTCACCAGCAATATTAATTACTGTACTGCTTTTTTCTTCTTCATCAGGAACAATATCTCCTGTATCGCCATCTAAATCCATATGATGAGCAAATGCAATCAAAGTCTGTCCTGATTTTTTTGCTTCAGCACTTTTAGTATACTCCATTATATATGAATTAAATTTGCCTGAATTATTTATGAATGAAGGAGTAAAATCATTGAATGGAGCATTAGGATCCAAAGAATCTGAACTTAATTCAAGCGAACAGCCAGTGCATTCAACAGGAGAATTCAAATAATAAACTAAATCCTCTGTTTCACTTCTTTTACCCTGCCCAGTAAAATTTTTATACATGTCATCTAAAGGGAAAAAGTTTTCTGAAACAGTATCAGCAATTTTTTTCCAAGGAAGATAATTAAGCACTTGAGCAAAAATATCTCCATCATCGCTTCCTTCTCTTGCAAAAAAATCAATATAAGCATCATTGTAAATTGATTCTCTTCCTAAAACAAACCTGACTGAAGTCCATGAATCAGGAAGCATGTAATGAGAAAAGTTTTCCATTCCAAAACCTTGTTTAGCATAACGATAAACAAAAGGATAAAAAGTCCATTTAGCAGCGCCTTTAAGTGAACCAAAATAACTTTTCATTAATTCAGCTTCTTCTGCAAGCATTTTATCCATTAAAGACCAATATTTTCTGTCAATAAAATTTCTTGAACGAAGAGTATCAATCATCATATCAACATTAGAATTAGCCATTACTCCAAGATTGCCGATTAATCTTCCATTATTCAAACGCCTTGCTAAATCCTCAGGAGATAAATTTAACACAGGAGCCCAGTCACCTTGATATAAAACAGGATCTCCTACAACTCTTCTTTGAACAAAATCAGCACTCCAAGGAGTTAATTTCTGCGCCTGTCCCCATTGATCTTTAACAAATGTTTCAGGCCCGCCTAATTTTGAAGCATTACTTAATTCACTGAAAGTAGCATTTCCTGTTGCCTTCAATGAACTAGGATCAACTCCATATAATACAAGTCTTCCTAATTCATCTGTTTCATAAGCACTTCTAATTGTGCTTGAAGCAGCAGAATCAGCAAAATTAGTAAAGTCACCATCATTTATAAATTTATCAAAAATTCTTTGAAGATGCCTTGGATCTTCATTCATATTAATTACTTCGCCTGAATTCAATTGGCGGACCCCTTTATTATAAAATCCATGGAAAGGGTTTTTCATAACCCATTCAGGGCCATCCATATTAATTCCAGGAGAATCTAAAACATTATTCAGATAATTAGCAATTGAACGCCCATACTCAACCACTGCCTCTTTTTCCTGAGCTGAACCAACCTTAAATTTCCCTGCAATCTGAGTATATCTTTTCATCGAATCATCAAGTTCAGAATAATTTGCCTTAACAATTGTCCTTAAATCAGATAACATATTTGAAAAATGTTTTTTTTCTTCAAGTGTTTTCAATGAATCAAGAATTCCTCCTTTAGCAATGCTGTCACCCCAAAAAGTTGAAAACCCTGAAGTTTCCATTAAACGATGGTCATTAACCATTTTATGCCACCACTGCTGAATATCACCATACTTTGCTTTATTTGATTCAAGACGGGTCATTAAACGCTGTCCCCAAAAAGTATTTTTATTAAATATCCTCTGCCTTAAAGGAGCCACTAGTTGTTCCTTTGCCGCTCTTAAACCAGGAATTGTTCTTCCGCCTAAATTAAATAATCTTTTAGTTGAATTAAGCATTGCAGGCCCTAAAGTAGAAAAAGTAAAATCAGCTGAACTCCAAGAATTAAAATATTTATCAAACAAAGAATAAGTATTAATATAGCAATCAGTTGACTGCTCGCAATTAGTGCTCATTGAAGCATTAAAATATTCAGCTTTAATTCTATTAGGAATTGTTTTTGACTGAATTCTGCGAATCGTGCTGTAAGATAATTGTTCTTCTCCATTTAATTCAGCTGAAGAATAAATTGCATCCAAATCACTTGAATCAAGCTTTACTTCTTTTCCAAACAAACTCATAGTAGCATTCTTTTTTTCAGTAAACCAATTTTCAACAGAACACAAAGTACCTTCATCAGTAATACAGTTACCCCTTAAATCATTCCATACATTTGTTACATTAGAAACAATTCCAGCACCGCTGTTTCTGTATTTTAAATTATCTGCATTCACTGCACAATTATTAGCATCAAGTGAAGTGCATCTCGCAGCTCTTAAAGAATCATTTAAAACAATTCCAAAAGCATAAGCACCAGTTAAATGATTATTTAATAAATGAGTTAATTCAATTGGATAAATTTCTTCAGTAGGAACAGTTACTTCAGAAGCAGATTTATTATCTTCATCAGGAATAATCAAAGTATCATTAGGAGAAGTTTTTCTCTGAACTTCAGTAACTTCTTTTACTCCTGCTTCTTCCATTGCATTCTTATCAGCTTCACTTAAATTTTCTTCAGGCACGCCATATTCAGCAGCTTTATCTTCAGTATCAAGACTGCGCAATTCCTCTCCAAGAAAACCATTTCTCAATAAATCAAGCAAATTTTGAGTATCAGTAGGAGTTAAATCAGATTCAACATCACATTTATCCTGAGTTGAAGGAGTAAATTCAGCCCAAGCCTGTTCATCTGAATCAGGAAGCAAAGTAGCAGGATTAATAGTTTCAGCTGAAGAATCATCTGCAGGCAAAGTTTGAGAATCCTCTAAAGCAGAAGAATCATCCTGCGGAACAACAGATTCAAAAGGATTTGTAGTTGAAGAAGTCGGTGAATTTTCTGCAGGTTCAGCATAAACTCCTGTGGCACATAAAATTAAAGTAATTAAAAACAAGCAAAATGTTTTCCTGAAAAAAATGCTGTAACCCATTCATTATTCACTTTAAATAATAATTATTAATTATATTAGTATTTATAAGTTTTCTTAGCTCATCCAAAAGTAAATTAAGTAAATTACGCCTCTTTCAAAGCCCAAGAAAACAAAAAGCCATAAAGCAAAGAAAACAAGCATTGAAGCAAAAACTCCTAAAGCCAAATTAATCAAATAATGAGTTTTAAATTTATTTTCAACCGCACTGAAAACAATTGAACCAAATAAAGCAAAAGGCATTACAACAAAAGAAAATACAACACCTAAAAGCAGTAATCTAAAAAAATGAAATAAAAATGAAGCAATCAAATCAATTTCGCTCAATCCTGAACCAGGAGGAGGCAATCCAATCAATGATTCACTTAAACCAAAAAAAACAGGAACAAAATAAGCTAAAACTAAAATTAATGAAAGCATAAAATAAACTGAAATAAAAGAAGAAATCATCCATGATTTTAATTTAAGTTTTTCAGAAATCAGTCTTCTGAAAAAAGTTCCGATTAAAACCAATACAAAAGGCAAAGGAAAATTAAATAAAGTACCTTTAACTAAATCAATTAATGAAAAAACTATCTGAAACACTAAATTATCAGCCATTGAAAAAATTAATAAACAACTAATATATATAATTTATCTAATAACAATAAAATGGGAATTTAATGGAATTAATAGAAATTACATTAATCGGAGCATTTTCTCTTTACTTATTTGCCGGTTCAAGTTCAATCGGATATCTTTTAATGAAAATCGGCTGGCCTAAAATAGATTTAATTGAACCACAATACAGGTTCGGATGGGGATTAATTACAGGAATAATTTATTTTGTTTTAAGCGCATCAGCATTTACTGCAATGTATTTATTCCTGCCTGAATTTTATGGAATGAGTCCAGGAATAATGTTCACATTCTGTTTTGCAGGAATACTATTAATTGCAACAGCATTGCTTTCAATAAAAAGATTAATTTCCATGACACCAAAAATAAAAATTAAAACAAAAAAAGAAGAAGCAAAAAAAATTGAAATTAAAACAGAAAAAATAAAACCAATTAAAGTTGAAATAAAAAAACCAAAGCCGGAAGAAATAGACAAAAAAGAATTTATGAAACTTGAAATTATTCCGAAAAAAACAATGGAAATTAAAAAAACAGAAACAATTACTGAAAAAACAAATGAAGAAAAACAGGCAAAAATAATTGCTTCAAAAGCGCTTGAACAACTGCATAAAGATAAAGAATATCTTGAAGAAAAACAAATTAACCCCAAAAAAGCAGAAGAAATGAGAAAAGCACTTGAAAAAATAAAAGAAGCAGAAACAAAAGAAACAAAAACCGTTTCAGAACCAACCATAAAAGGAAAATGGGACTCTCCTTTCGAAGCATTCAGTTCAATAACAAACGTATTTGGAAGAAAAGAAATACAAAAAGAAGAAATAAAAATTAAAAAAGAAAAACCAAAAGAAACAGAAAAAGAAAAACAAATGCAAGTAACTGAAAAAGAAATTCCTCAAGAAAATGAAGCAGAAATAAAAAATGAGCTTAAAAAATTAATTGAAGAACAAAAACAAATTAAAGAAGCAACAAAAACAATAACACCAGAAGAAAAAGAAACACAGGAATCAAAAAAAATTAGTGATGTAAAAGAAAAAGCAAGAAAATTAATTGAAGAACAAAAAGCAAGCCCAATAAAATTTAAAGGAAAAACTGAAATACATGAACATCAAAGAAGAAGAATGCAGGAAACAGCACAATCTGAAAAAGAAATCATTCAAAAGAAAGAACAAGAAATTCCATTAAAAAAAGAACAAACAAAAGAAGAACAATTAACTCAATTAAAAAAACTTGTTTCAGGAAAAGAAGAAGAAAAAACAGGAATGCAAAAAATAAGAGAAGGAATACTTAAACAAATTTCAACTGCAGCAAAATTAAGGGAATCGAACATCCATGAAAAAGAACCGGCTCCAAGCGAAATATCTGAAGACATTTACAGCCAAATGAATAAAATGAAAGACAAAGCAGAAGAAATGGCTTTAAACAAAAGAATTGAATTTGAAGAAGAAAAAAACCGCGCTCCAACAGAACAGGAATTAAATGAACTTGCAGGAAATTTATTTGAACAATTAAAAAAAGAAAAAGAATTAATTGAATCCACTGAAACACCGCGCAGAAGAAGAACCCAAGAACCAGAAATTAAAACACAAGAAAGAATTCCATCAAAAGGAATTCCTCCAGAAGAAAAAGAAAATGAAGAAACTAAATCAGAGCAATTAAGCAGAAGAGAACAAAGAATGCAGAAACTTCAAAAAGGAATTGAATATAAAACAGAAGAAAATCCGTTTGAAACAAAAAAAGAAATCCCTCAAAAAACAGAGCAAAAAAAAGAAATTAAAAAAGAAGAAATAGAAGAAGAGGAAGAAATTTTAGGATTAGAAAATAATCCAGAAGAAGAAACACAAGAAGAAAATAAAAAAGACAGCGAAGTTTCTGAACTAGATGAAACAGAATCAGATGAAAATTTACCTGAACTAGATGAAAGCGAACAAACAGATGACTTAGAAGAATTAGAGGATTTACCAGGATTAGATGAAGAAATAAATAAAGCAAAAAAGAAAAAACTTGAAAAAAAATACTGAATTTAATTAAAAAAAATAAATTATTCAATAATATAAATTCCTAATTCATTCAAAACAAGAGGTTTGCAATTCCATACAGTTGGATTAAAAACATCCCATTGCTCAGGATTATCACATAAATCAGATTTGTTAATTAAATTACAGAAAGGCTCTCCTTTCCAAAGCAAAAGCAATACAACACCATTAATTTCAGGTCTTACTGAACCGCTTGCTCCACTTAAAGCAGTTTCTTCAAACAATTTAATTGGAGTAAAATACTGCTGGCTTGAATTAAGAACTGAACTAAAGCTGGATAAAGTCTGTGAAAACCTTTCTTTAGGACCAGAACAAACATAATCATAATGATATTTTCCTTCAGAAACAAATTCAGGGCTTTTAGTTAAATGAAGCAAAATAAAAAAAGGATTAAAATCTGCATTCTTTGATTCATACATTAAAAACATGAAATCTTCGCTTGGAGCAATAGGAGATAAAACTTTCATCACATTATTCGCAAGAATTACTCTTGTATCATCTTCAAGGTCTCTGTCTTCAGTATA
>JAFGBZ010000098.1 GCA_016932875.1 Candidatus Iainarchaeum sp. | reverse complement strand
TTTCATTAGTCCTATTTCTTGTGTTCTTTCTATTACGCTCATAAGCATTGTGTTCATTATTCCAATGCCTCCAACAAGAAGTGAAATCATTCCTAATCCTAAAAGAAATATTTGCAGTATTCCGAGAATTATGTTTGCTGAGTCAAGCATTTGGTCTGTAGTCATTAAATAAAAATCTTTTTCACCGTGATCTTTTTCAAGCAGTCTTTCAATTTCTGCGCTTGCTTCTGGAACAACTTCTTTTGAATTTGCAAGAACAGCTATTTCTATTGGATCTTCAGCATTAAATATTTCTTTTGCTGCTTGTTCACTAATTATTATCATTGTCATTCCAGTTAATCCAATCATTGTTGAATCTTTGGATATGCCTATTATTCGGAATTTTTTTCCGTTCATTTCAATACTTTCTCTTACATTGAGTTTTTGTTCAAATCCGTTTTCTGCTAAATCTTTGTATATAATTACAGAGTATTTGTCTCCTTGTCTTAAGTTTCTTCCTTCTTCTAAATCAAGGTAGCCGATTTCTGTTAAGTAATCTGTTTGAGAAGTATCTACTCCTAAAAATACTGCTTCTTTTTCTTCTTTTTTTACTTTCATTATCACGCTTCCTTCATAAAAAGGAATTACTCTTTTTACTCCTTGAACTGATTCAATTATTTTTCTGTCAGTTGAACGCATTGTTGCAAAACCGCTTGTAATCATATTTTCAGCTGAACCTGGTTCAACCATTATTGTGTTCATTCCCATTAATTCAAATTGTTTTTCAACAACTGTATTAAGTCCTTGCCCTAAAGAAATCAGTGCAATTATTGTGGCAATGCCTATTACTACTCCGAGTATAGTCAGAGTGCTTTTAAGCCCCTGACTCATTACATTGTTTGCGGAGATTTGAATTAATTCAATTAAATTCATTTAAAACCTCGGGTAAAACACCTTGTAGATGTTTTAAATTTTTAAATTTGTTTTGCAAATTTAAATTCATTGAAATTACTTTTTTAGTTTAGAATAAACTGTTTTTCCAACCCATACTAATCCAATTAATGCAAGAACAGTTCCAAGAAGTCCTAAAATCATTCCTATCATATCTGTTGAACCTGCAATGCTTCCTGCTGGAACAATATTAACTTCAAGTTCTTTCATTATTGTTTTCTGCATTGTTCCTGAATCCTTGAAAGTAAATTCAGTTGTTATAATATGTTTTCCTGGTTCAAGGTTTGCTGGAACTTTTACTGTTGTTTTAAATGAATCAAAATCATCTGCTTCAAGAGTTCCAATGAATGTTTTTGTTTTTTCAAATTCAAGTGAATTTGTTTTTAATTCCATTACAGTGTATAATGCGCTTGCTTTTCCTATGTTGAATATATCAAATACAATTTCACTTTCTGCTCCAGGGTAAAGTGTTCCTATTGAACTTATTAATGCATCTAATTCTGGTTCTGCTTTTATTTTCATTCCTGCATAAGCAGTTGTTTCATATTCAGTGCTTTTACTGTCAGTGAATTCTATTTTTAGTGGAAGAGTGTAATTTTTTATTTCTGCATTGTTGTTTGCACTTAAAGTAAATGAAAGAATTGTTTCTTCTCCTGGTGCAAGTTCTTTAATATAGCTTGATGCTGATCCAACTGGAATTATTTCTCTTTCAACTATTGTTCCTGTTGTTGTTACTGTTCTGTCTTCCTGAAATTCAACTACAATATCTTTTGCAGTATCCCCGCCTATGTTTTTGAATGTATATTCAACTTGTTTTGTTTCGCCTAATTGTATTTCATTTTCTGATGATTTAATTAATTCAATTTTTGGTTTTGCTGCATTGACTGAGATTGTTGCAGTGCTTTTTCTTTGAATATCATTTCCTTCTTCACTGTATTTTACTGTTAAAGTATATGTTCCTGTTTTTGCTTTTGAATCTACTTTAAGTCCTTTAAATTCAACTATTGCTATTCTGTTTCCTTTTATTGATTCAATTGTTTTTTCATTTTCAGGAGAGTAAATAAAAGGCCATTCAATTTCAAGGCTTACATTTACTTTTTCCGCGTCAGTGTTTGAAGTATTTTTTACTTGAAGAATCAAGTCAAAGTTGTCTCCTGCTGAAACAGGGCTTGGAGTATAATTATATGAATCCAAATCAAATGATGCCCCTACAACACTTAAACTGAATAACATTATTGTTAAAATTATCAATATTTTTTTCATTTTTTACACACTCTCCTTGATTAATATTTAATTTATATTAAATATAATTAAAAGTATAAATTAAGTGATTAAAGTTATTTATTCTTTTCTTTTGCTTATATTTTTCTTTTTTCTCTTCTTTTCTTTTTGAATTATTTTTCTTTTGTATCTGAAATTATTTCTCCATCAAGCACTCTTATTTTTCGTTTTGCCATATCTCCTATTTTCTGATCATGGGTTACAATAAGCACGGTTTTTCCTTCTTTATGCAGTTGAGTAATTATTTCAAGTATTTGTTTTCCTGATTTTGAATCAAGGTTTCCTGTCGGCTCATCTGCAACAATTATGTCTGGATCATTTGCAAGCGCTCTTGCAATTGCAACTCTCTGCCTTTCGCCTCCGCTTAATTCATTTGATTTATGTAATTTTCTTTTTTCAAGTCCGACTAATGCAAGATTTTTTTCAGCTATTTTTTTTCTTTTTTCAATCGGAGTATTTTGAAATACTAATGGAAACATTACATTTTGAAGCGCAGTCATTCTTGGAATTAAGTTGAATGTCTGAAAAATAAATCCTATTGTTTTTCCTCTTATTTTTGCAAGCTGTGAATCATTCATTTTTGATATTGGTTTTCCTTTAATGTATATTTCTCCGGTGCTTTGCCTGAGCATTGCACTTAAAACATTAAGCAGAGTTGTTTTTCCGCTTCCTGAAGGACCCATAATTGAAACAAATTCTCCTTTTTTTATATCTATATTTATGTTTTTCAATGCAGTTACTTTTACTTTTCCTAAGTCATATGTTTTGGAAACATTTTTCAGTTCAATTACGCTTTCATTCATTTTTTCACGGTTTATTTTATTTAATTACTTTTTGTTCCTTTCTCTTTAACTTCTTTTTCTTTTAATTTTTTCTTTTTTTTTTCTCTTCAATTTCTTTTTATGGTAAGCACTCCGTTAATTTTCATTGTTTCATCAATTATTTTATTTAATTGCTTCAAATTTTTTGCTTTAATCCTTATTATAAGTTTTAAATTTTTTTCTTTAGTGATTACTTTTGCATTGGTTACAGGGGCTTTTAGTTCCTCTATTTTTTTAAGTATTTCAATCAATATGTTTGGTTTTTCCAGTGTTTTAATGATTATTTCTGTTTCTTGATTGTTTATTGAATCCTGTCCCCATTCAACTTTTATTCTTTCTTTGTTATTTAGTTTTTCTAATTGAAGGCAGTCTTTTTTGTGGACTGAGTATTTTCTTTTTGTAGTGCTTATTGCAGTTATTTCTTCTCCTGGAAGAGGATTACAGCATTTGGCAAGTTTTATTCGTGAATCTTTTTCTGTAATTATTAATGTGTTTTTTGGTATTGCTATTTCTTCTCTTTTTTTGCTGAAAATATTGAAGAACTGATTTATTTTTCCTCTTGCTTTTCCGCTTTTAACAAATGAAAGCCATGAAAGTTTTGGTTTCTGTTCTTTTGAGGTAATTATTTCAATTGTATCCAGATTGCTTAATGGATAATCTAATGTAACTAGTTTTCCGTTTACTTTTGCTTTTTCGCAGTGTTCTCCTAATTCACTGTGAACTGCATATGCAAAATCAACTGGAGTTGCATTTAATGGAAGTGCTATTGCTTCTCCTTTTGGAGTTAAAGTAATTATTTTTTCGCTTGTAATGTTGAAATCAATTTTTTTTTCTTTGTCTTCATTTTGTTTTAATTTATTTATCTGACGAAGTAAATTGAATTTAAAATCAAAAATGCTTTTTTTTCTGCCTTTATATATTGTATGTGATGCTACTCCAAATTCTGCTAATTCATGCATTTCCTGAGTTCTTATCTGGATTTCAAAAACTTTTTTTTTAGGCCCTATCAAAGCCATATGAATTGATTGATAAAAATTTGTTTTTGGTTTGCTAATATAATCATCATATTCTTCTGGTATTCCTGTCCATTTTGAGTTTATTATTCCTGTTATTTTATAACAATCTTCAATTGAATCAGCTATAACTCTTATTGCATTTAAATCATATATTTCCTTAATGCTTTTTTTCTTTTTTTTCATTTTTTCATAAATGCTGTAAATGTTTTTTTGTCTGGATTGAATTTTAGCTTTGATGTTGTTTTTTTTGAGTTCATCTGAAATAATTTCAATGAGTTCATTCATACTTTTTTTTTCAAGATAACGTATATTGTTTACTTCTTTTTCCAGTTCATTGAATTTTTTTGGTTCAAGCACTTTAAATGAAATATCCTCAAGAATTGATTTAATTGAATAAATTCCTAATTTGTGCGCTATTGGCGAATAAATTTTTATTGTATCTTCTGCATATTTTCTGCTTGCTTCTGTATTTTCTTTGGGTTCTCCGTGTTCTATTCTTAATACAAGTCTTAACAGAATTATTCTTGGGTCATTGGATGATGCTATAAGCAGTGGTTCAACTACTTCCTGCAGTTTTTCTTTGTTTCTTTCTTCAATTAAAATAATTTTTTCCATTGAATCAATTAAATTTGTTACTTCTTCTCCCGCGATTCTTTGTGCTTCTTTTTTGTTTTCAGGCTTTGTTTGAATTGCAGTATGATTCATTGGAGTATATGTGTTATGAAGAATGCATGCGAGAATTGTTGTTTCATCTGCTCCGATTTGTGCTGCAATTTTTGCGGTTTCAAGTGGATGTTTAATAAAAGGCACTCCTTTTTCATCAACTTCATTTTCATGTACTTTTTCAGCAAAAAGCACAGATTCCTTTAACTTATTTTGATTTATGGTTTGTCCGTTTTCTTTGGTTAAACGAATTATTTCTTCAAGCAGTTCATTTACTTTATTCATCTTATTAATTGCTTTTGAAAATGATTTTAAATTAAACTCAGTGCTAGGTTTCTTGTCGGAGAGGTTTTTATTTGTTTCATTTGTTTAGTATTTGGGTGTTTTTTTGGAAGAATTATTTTTTCTTAATTTCAAGACTTATAATGAAGCCACTGGAAAAAATGCATTAACTCTTGCAGGTTTAGCTGAAAAGATTTCCATGCAGAAAGGCGTGAAAATAATTGTTGTTCCTCAGGTGGTTGATTTAAGGCTGATAACTGAAAACTGTTTGATTGAAGTTTTTGCGCAGAATATTGATGCTGTTTCTTTTGGTTCAAATACAGGGAAAATTCTTCCTGAAGCAGTAAAAGATGCCGGCGCTAAAGGAGTTGTTCTTAATCATGCTGAAAACAAGATTTCTGATTCAGAATTAATTGAAAGAATTAAAAGAGCAAAAAGCATTGAATTAAAAGTATTAGTTTGCGCTGAAACAATTGAAAGAGCAAAAAAAATTGCTTTAATGGAGCCTGATTTTATTGCAATAGAGCCACCTGAATTGATTGGCGGAACAAAATCTGTTTCAACTGAAAATCCTGAAATAATTTCTAATGCTGTAAAGGAAATTCATAAAATAAAAAAAATTCCTGTAATTGCAGGGGCGGGAATTAATTCAGCTGAAGACATAAAAAAAGCATTAAAGCTTGGAGCTTCAGGTGTTTTTGTTGCTTCATCTGTTGTTAAAGCAGAAAATCAGGAAGAAAAATTAAAGGAATTAATTAAAGGATTTGATTAATTTTTATATTTTTTTTAATTTCATTTTATTCTTCATCTGTTTCTTCATCTTCTTCATTTATTTCTTTTATTTTAATTTCATTTAATTCTTTTATTAATTCATCTATTTTTTCTTCGCTTAATCCATGAACTTTACATCCTTGTTCAATTGTTTCTGCTCCTGCACTAGGACAGAAAACACATCCTAATCCATATTCCTGCATTTTGCTTGCATGTTCAAAGCTTGCCATTGCGGCTTCACGAATTATAGTTTTTCTTGTAATCATTTTTTCACCTTTTCTTTAGATTTATTAATGTTTTCTATAGGATTAATTTATTAAAGGTGTTTTTATGGATGAAATAAATTATGCTGATTTTGCAAAATTAGATATAAGAATAGGAAAAGTAATTGAAGCTGAAGATATTGATGGTTCAAATAAATTGATTAAATTATTAATTGATTTTGGCGAATTTAAAAAAACTGTTTTTGCAGGAATAAAAGGATTAATTGAACTTGATGAAATCAAGGGAAAGCAAATTCCTGTATTGGTTAATATTGCTCCAAAAAAAACTCCTTTTGGTTTTAGTGAAGGAATGATTTTAGCTGCATCAGAAGAAACATCTGAAGGATTAAAACTTGCTTTACTGTTTCCTTCAAAAGAATTAAAAGCAGGTTCAAAAGTTGAATAATTTTTTTAGTGATTTAATTGCTTGAATTAAATGAGAAATTAATTAAAGATTTGGAAAAAAAACAATATGGTGTTTCAGGGCATGCTGGAGTGCAGATTTGCACTTGGAATAAAAAGTCATTGATTGGAAAAGGAAGCTGTTATAAGCAGAAATTTTATGATGTGCATTGTCATAAATGCATGCAGTTTACTCCTCTTGTTTTATGGTGTCAGGAAAATTGTATTTTTTGCTGGCGTACAATGGAGTTAATGAAAACCGCAAAGTTGAATAAAAAAGATGTGTTAAAACCAGAAGAATTTGTTGAAGAATTAATTGAAAAAAGAAAAAAACTTTTAAGCGGGTTTCCCGGGAATCCTAAAACAGATAAAAAATTATTTACTGATGCTTTAGAGCCGGATCATTATGCTATTTCTCTTTCAGGTGAACCAACTTTATACCCTTATTTAGCGGAGCTTGTAAAATATTTAAAAGAAAAAAAGAAAGCAAGAAGTGTTTTTATTGTTTCTAATGGACAAGAACCTGAAATGATTAAAAAACTTGAAAAAGAAAAAGCATTACCGCATCAATTATATATTTCTCTTTCCGCACCGAATGAAAAATTATTTAAAAGAATTAATGCAAGTGTTTACACTGATGGCTGGAAAAGATTGAAAAAAACTTTAAGCATGCTTTCAAAATTAAAATGCAGAACTGTTGTTAGATTAACTTTAATTAAAGGAAAAAATGATTCGCCTGAATTTTTGAATGAATGGTGTGAACTGCTTTCTTTAGCTGATTCTGATTTTGTTGAAATTAAAAGTTACATGCATTTAGGTTATTCAAGAAAAAGGCTTTCTCATGAAAACATGCCTTCTTGGAAAGAAGTAACTGATTTTGCTGAAAAAATTAGTGAAAACACTGATTTCAAAGTTCATAATGAAGCAGAAAATTCGCTTATAATTCTCTTAAAAAACAAGAAATCAAAGAAAAAAGATTTTTTTGAGTAACTATCCTTAAGGTTCTTAATTGTTTTCAAGGAATAATTGTTTCTTGAAAGTGGTTAATTATGGTTGAAAAAGCTTCATTTAAGGTTAAATCTGGTTTAGCGCAGATGCTGAAAGGCGGAGTGATAATGGATGTTATTAACGCTGAACAGGCAAAAATAGCTGAAAAAGCTGGTGCTGTTGCAGTAATGGCTTTAGAAAGGGTTCCTGCTGATATTCGTGCTCAAGGCGGAGTAGCCAGAATGAGTGATCCAAAATTAATTAAAGAAATTAAAGCAAGTGTTTCAATTCCTGTAATGGCTAAGGTAAGAATAGGGCATTTTGCTGAAGCACAAATAATTGAAGCTTTAGGAATTGATTTTATTGATGAATCAGAAGTTTTAACTCCTGCTGATGAAAAATTTCATATTAATAAAAATGATTTTAATATTCCTTTTGTTTGCGGAGCAATTGATTTAGGACAAGCTTTAAGAAGAATAAATGAAGGTGCTGCAATGCTTCGCACTAAAGGAGAAGCAGGAACTGGAAATATTGTTGAAGCAGTAAGGCATGTAAGAACAATTAATGAACAATTAGAAGAATTAATTAATTCAAAAGGAAATAAATTAAATTCACTTGCACGTGAATACAGAGTTCCTATTTCTTTATGCAAACAGGTTCAAGAATTAAAAAAATTACCTGTAGTGAATTTTGCTGCTGGTGGAATTGCAACTCCTGCTGATGCTTCATTATTAATGCAGTTAGGTGTTGAAGGAGTTTTTGTCGGAAGCGGAATATTTAAAGCAAATAATCCTGAAAAAAGAGCTAAAGCAATAGTTGAAGCAACTCATAATTTTGAGAACGCGGAAATTCTTGCAAAAGTAAGTACTGGATTAGGCGAAGCAATGAAAGGACAAGAAATAAGTAAATTAGAAGTTAAAATGGCTTCACGCGGAAAATAATTCTTTTTTAAGTGATTTTATGAAAATTGGGGTTCTTTCTTTTCAAGGTAGTTTTGTGGAGCACTTGAATTCAATTAAAGCTTTGGGACATACTCCGATTGCAGTTAAAACTGCGGAGCAGTTAAATCAATGCAAAGCATTAATTCTTCCTGGCGGAGAAACAACTAATTTAAGAAAAGTAATTCCTTTTAGCTTGAAAAAAGAAATAATGAGTAAAGCGAAAAAAGGATTTCCAATTTATGGTACTTGTGCTGGAGCAATTTTGCTTGCAGAAAAAATTGAAGATGAAATTTCTTTTCTTCCTTTAATTGAAGTTGAAATTCAAAGAAATGCTTATGGTTCTCAATTGGATTCATTTGAAGAAAAAATTGAAATAAACGCAGAAGGATTTTCAAACAAAGAAAAAAAATTTCCTGCAGTTTTTATCCGTGCTCCGCAGATTAAAAAAATTTTTTCAAAAAAAGTTAAAGTTTTAGCTTACTGTAATAAAAAACCTGTTTTATTAAGGCAAAAAAACATTTTAATTTCAACTTTTCATCCTGAATTAACAAATGATTTAAGAATTCATGAATTTTTTTTAAAAATGATTTCAGATTAAGTTATTTTTTACTTATTTTCTTTTTTATTTGTTTTAATTTTATTCACTCTTTTAGTTCTTTTAATGCGTTGTTTATTTCAATTATTGTTTTTGCTTCGCTTAATTGTTTTCTTATTATGCTTGCTCCGCGTATTCCTTTAATGAATTGAATTAATTGGGTTTTTAATTCGCTTTCATCAAATCCATGGATTTCATTTAATTTAATAAATTCTTTAATTAATTCTGATTTGCTTTTATTCATTGGAATTTCACTAAAGCATATTGGGTTTCCTAATGCTCCGCGTCCAATCATCACATAATCGCAGTATTTTTGCTCAATTAATTTATTTCCTTGCTCCGCGTTTTCAATGTCTCCATTTCCAATTAATGGAACACAAGAAAGTTTCTTTGCTTTCTTTATTTCATTCCAGTCAGCTTTTCCTGAGTAACCTTGTTTTACTGTTCTTCCATGCAGTGTTATTGCACTTGCTGCGCCTGTATCAATTGCTTTCATTATTTTTTCTGTTTGCGGAGCATCAAATCCAATTCTTGTTTTAACTGTAACTGGTTTATTTGAAACTGATGCAACTGCTGAAATTAATTCCTTCATTTTTTTTAAATCCTTTAAATGCCATGCTCCGCATTTGCTTGAAAGAATTTTTTTGCTTGGACAGCCAAAATTTAAATCAATTAATGGAACTAGTTTTTCAACTTTTTCAACTGCTTTAATTAAACTTTTTTCATCTGCTCCAGTCAACTGAATTCCGCAGGGCAGTTCTTCTTTCACTGGCTTTAATTTTTTTAAAATTTCTTCATTGAAGTTAACTGCTTCGCTGTGCTCCATAGGAATATAAGTAAATCCAGCTCCATATTGTTTGCATTGAATTCTGGATGCTCTGCTGGTAAATCCAACCATTGGACTCAAAAAAACTTTTGATTCAACTGGAATTCCACAAAATTTAGATTTCATATAATAATTTTAATAAAAAGAAAATAAAAAAGGAAAGGAAAAGAATTATTTGATTATTTTCAGTTCTTTTCCTATTTTTTCAAATGCCTGAATTGCTTTATCTAAGTCTTCTTTTTTATGTGCTGCAGTAATCATTGTTCTGATTCTTGCTTTTCCTTGTGCAACCATTGGAAAAACAATTGGTAATGCAAAAACCCCTTCCTGATATAATCTTTCACTGAATTTTTTTGCATCCGAACTTTCTCCAATCATTACTGGGGTTATTGGTGTTTCACTTCTGCCTGTGTCAAATCCTAATTCCTTTAATTTTTTCTTGAAATAATTAGTGTTATTCCATAATTTTGTGAATAATTCATCTTCTTCCATGCAGACTCTTAATGCTGCAGTACAAGCAGCAGTTGTTGCTGGCGGTGCGCTTCCTGATAATAACCATGTTCTTGATTTATTGAATGCAAATTCAGTCATATCTTTGCTTCCTGCTAAACTTCCTCCTACAACTCCAAATGCTTTTGAGAAAGTTCCCATTTCAATATCAACTTTTCCATGCACATTGAAATGATTTGCAATTCCTCTTCCGTTTTTTCCTAATACTCCGTCTCCATGGGCATCATCAAAATAAGTAAATACTCCGAATTGTTCTGCAAGTGCAACAATTTTATCTGCTGGAGCAATATCTCCATCCATTGAAAAAACTCCGTCGCTTACAATTAATATTTTATTGTATTTTTTCTTTTCAGTTTCTTCTAATATTTGTTTCAATGAATCCATATCATTGTGTTTGTAAATTCCTCTTTCAGCTTTGCTTAATCTTACTCCATCAATTATTGAGCCATGATTTAATTCATCGCTTATAACTAAATCTCCTTGCTCTAAAAAAGCCGGTAAAAATCCTGCGTTTGCTGCAAAACCAGTTTGATAATAAAGTGCTGATTCAGTTCCTTTAAATTCAGCGATTGTTTCTTCTAATTCTTTATGTAAATCCATGTTTCCTGCAATTGCTCTTACTGAACCGCTTCCTGCTCCATGAGTTTTAATTGCATTCATTGCAGCTTCTTTTACTTTAGGGTGTTCACTTAATCCCAGATAATTGTTTGAGCAAAGCATTATGACTTCTTTCCCATCAACTTTGCAATTAGGTTTTGAACCGCTTGACAAAATTCTTAATTTCCAGTTCAAGTCCTTTGATTTTAATTCATCAACTTTTTCTTTAAAAAAATTAATTGGTTTATTCAATTTCAGTTCACCTTCAAAAAGTATTATGACTTAAATTAAGCAAGAAAACAAATAAAAACAAGCACTCGATTCGTTAATTGCCATAAGTATTTAAATTAATTATATAATAATATTTTTGCTTTAAAATCTAAAAGGGGATGTTTTTTCAATGTCTACTGAAAAAAAATTAATGAAATCTTTTTTGTTAAAAAAAGGCGGAGGCATTGAATTACGTCAGATGCCGGTTCCAAAAGTTAATGATTTTGATGTTTTAGTTCGTATTACGCATTCTTCTGTTTGTGGCACTGACTATCAAATTATTCATTGGGATTCATGGACTCAGGAAAATGAAATTCAAGAGGGAATTATTTTAGGGCATGAAGGTGCAGGCATTGTTGAAAAAATTGGAAGTAAAGTAACTAAAGTAAAACCAGGGGATTTTGTTTCAATGGAATCACATTATGTTGAGCATAATGATAATCCAAAAAACGAAGGAATTATTGGAATCTGGGGGCCTAAAGATTTAAATGGAAAAAAAACTTTTCCTCGTGGCGGAACTTATGCTGAATTCTGCTGTAATGATGAAAAAAGCATTTACAAATTAAGTGATAAATTAAGAGAAACAGTTCATGCTTCATTGCTTGAACCTGCTGGAAACGGATGGAAAGTAGCAAAGTATATTCTTGATTCAGGAATAAAAGAAAATGTGGTTATTTTTGGAAGCGGATTGCATGGAACTAATTTAACTCTTTTCTTGAAGGATTTCGGAATAAAAAATATTATTTTAGTTGAACCAGATGAAACTCGCAGAAAATTTGCAGAAAAATTCAATGCAGTTGATTATATTTTGAACCCATTGGAAAAAGATTTTATGGATAAAGTACTGAAAATATGCAGTAATTCAGTGAATTGTGTTGTTGACATGGCTGGGCCTAAACCTGTTTTTGATGCAGGAGTAAAATTGCTGAAAAACAACGGAATTTTTGTTTTATTTGGACTTCCAAAAGAAGCTAATCGGGAAGTTTCTGGAAAAAATTTAAGTGAAGTAATTTTTTCAGAAGATGAATTTGATTCAACTGATTACGGAAAAAAAATTCATTTCAGAGGAATTACTGGCAGAAGTCATAAAGGCTGGCTTGAATTAATTTCGCGTTTAGAGGAATCAGAATTCCTGCGTAAAAAAATCAGTGAAACATTAACTGAAGTAATTCCAATGGAAGAATTAGCAGAAAAAATTAATAAAGTAGATAAGCATATGATTAAATTAGGAATGAATGGATTTAGGTAGGTGTTTTTTTGGCTAGAGTTTCTGTTAGAAAAAAGTCTCATAATCTAATTACTCAAACTAATTTGCTTCGTCCAAAAGGGAGAATGTATGCGGAAGAAAAAAGTTTAGGACGGGCGAGAATGTCTAAGTTTGTTGGCGCCGTAAATATTTCTAATTTTCTTAAACCTTTTTCTGAATGGAGTGCTGAAGATAGACGTAATTTTCATTATTCAGTTCATTTAAATGGTTTGAAATCAGTTGTAGCTGATTTAAAGAAAGGAATAATAGAAATTCATAAAATCAATCCTGCTCAAGCGCATAAGTTATGGAATAATTCTGTTGATGTTTTGCACCAAGCGTTAGGGCATGAAATAAATTATTTAAAAGAAGGATATAAAATATTTGGCAATCAAATAAGGAAAGTTGAAAGAATTAAAAGTGCAGATTGGAGAGATACAAGAACAACTTCAAAACTAGTTACTGATACAAAAAAAGAAGGCGCAATTGATTTTTCTGTTCAAAATGTTTCTTATAGTGAAATAGAAAAATTATTTGGTTCAAAACCATTTCCTGTGAAAACTGCGCCTAAAAGATTTGGTTTTTTAAGAAAGAAAAAGAAAACATAGTTATTATTCTTTTATTTTTTCTTTTTTAATAATATTTTGTTTTATGTATTTTTTTCACTATGAAATAATTGTGTTCTCTTATGTTGTCTGCAAATATTTCTTTTATTTCTTTTACAGTTTCCTGAAATTCGCTCATTTTTTTTAATGCTAATTCTATTTCAAAATCAGCATAACCAATTGTTTCATTAAGATAAATAATATTTTGATGACTTTGCACGAATTTCATTATTTCGCTGTATTTTGATTTGTTTTTCAGCCAGAAATCAAGCTTGTAAATAGTGTAGCCTAATGTTTCAATGTTTATTTTTGTTCTGAATCCTTTTATTAGCCCCAATTCTTTTATTTTTTTTAGATTATATTTTATAATCATGGGGGTTAAATTCAGTTTTTTTGCCAGTTCAACTGTTGAAGCTCTTGCGTTGCCTGAAATTTCTCTTAAAATTTTTTCCTGTGTTTCACTTAAATTTACTTTTTGTTCTGAACCTGTTTCCATTATTTTATTTTCTCTTTTTTTTTCTGAAAGAAAAGTGTAGCTAAAATCATAAACTTTAGTGTAAACACATACAAAATTTTTTAAAATAAATTCCTGATATTTTTCAGTAAACTTAAACCAGAATTCTCTGAATTTATATGCATTTTTAACCCAAATAATAAATCCGATATCCCAGTTTCCTTCAATGCTTCCAACCCACCAAGTTGATTTTTCTTTTACAAGAAAATCAATTATTTCTTTTTCTTTTTCAGGAGTAAAATACTGAAGTTTAATATAAACACGATATCCTTCCAGTCCAAGCATGGTTGGATCAATCACTGTAAAAAAATTCTGAATTATTTTTTTACTGATTAAATTATTTATTCTGTAATTAACAATATTTTTAGTTGTTCTGTTTTCTTTAGCTATTTCTGAATTGCTTTTCCTGCAATTTTCATCAAGAGAACAAAGTATTTCTTTATCTAATGAATCAATTTTAACTTCTTCTACCATAATCTATTATTAGTGTATTTATTGATTTAAATTTATTGTTTTGGTTGATTTTTTGTTGGTAATTTATATTATTCTAGTTGCAGCATATTGATTATGGGAGTTAATAGTTTAGCTTGGTTTTGGGATGTTTTTGTTAAATGCATTTATTCTGATAGATACACTAAAGAGCTTGCTTGTTTTTTAAAAAATAAAAAAATTAAAAGAATTTTGGACTGTGCTTGCGGAACTGGTTTCCCTTCTATTGATTTAATTGAAAACGGATTTGATGTTGTTTGTTCTGATTCAAATAATGAAATGATTTCTTCTGCAAAAAAGAATGCTGAAATGAAAAACAGAAAAATTGATTTTTTTCAGTTGGATTGGTGCGAGCTGGATAAAAAATTTGGAGAAGAATTTGACTGTGTTTTATGCAGGGGTAATGCTTTAGCTTATGCTGATTCATGGGGGAAAGATATTGTAACTTCTGAAAAAGCATATTCTAAGATAAAAACCGCATTAAAAAAATTTTTTTATGTTTTAAAACCAGGCGGAATTTTATATGTGGACACTGCTTTAAAAAATTCTTTTGAAGTTTCCGGTGAAGTGTTTCTTCAGGAATTCAAAAAAAATATTTCCGGAAAAGATTTTACTGTTCTTATTGCAAAAAAGAATGATTTGAATAATAAAATAAGTTTTTGGAATCCGCAGATTTTGGAATGGAATAACGGCTCCTTGGTTTCAGCTAATGGGTTTTTTTTGAAATCTGCTTTATTAACTCCTTTTCAATTAAAACAGGAATTAATTTCAGCAGGTTTTAGAAAAATTGAAGAAGTTTCTTTTAAAGGAGAAAATTTTTGCACTGTCTTTTTAGCTTACAAATAATTCATTTTTTTATTTCTTCATTTTCTGTTCTTTTCTCATAATCTTAAATTTTAATTACTGCTTCTTATTTTTTTTCTTATAATCTTCAATTGATTTTCTTATTCCATCTATTGCAAGCACAGAGCAGTGCATTTTAATTGGAGGTAATCCGCCTAATTCTTTTGCCACTTCATCTTTGCTTAATTCAAGTGCTTCTTCAATTGTTTTTCCTTTAACCATTTCAGTTGCTTTAGAACTTGTTGCAATTGCACTCACACATCCGAATGTTTCAACTTTAACATCAGTAATTTTATTGTCTTTTACTTTAATGTAAACTTTAAGCATGTCTCCGCAGACAGGATTTCCAACTGTTCCAATTCCGTCAGCGTTTTCAATTTTGCCCATATTTTTTGGTTTTTTGAATTCATTCATTACTTTATCTGAATACATTTTAATCACATCACAAAATTTAATTCATTTATTTTAATTTTTAATTCATTTTTATTTTATTGAACTCATTTTTCTTAATTTTTCAACTATTCCTGGAAGCTTTTCTTTCACATAATTTATTTCTTTTTTTGTGGTTTGCCTTCCAAAAGTTAATCTTAATGAACCATGTGCCCATATGTGGCTTAACCCTAATGCTAAAAGCACATGGCTCGCTTTTAATGACTTTGAGGAACAAGCTGAACCAGTTGAAGCAAAAACTCCTTCTTCATTAAGAAATGCAATTAATGCTTCTCCTTCAATTCCATAAAAAGAAGCATTCACATTATTGCTTAATCTTTTTCCTTTTTCATAAGTTCCATTAATTCTTGTTTTTGGAATTTCAAGAACAAATTTAATCAATTCATTCCTTAATTCTTCTTGTCTTTTTTGTTCTTCTTCAATATTCTTTAAACTTAATTCCAGTGCTTTACTTAATCCAATTATTCCTGGAATATTTTCTGTTCCGCTTCTTAATTTATTTTCCTGCCCGCCTCCATGAATTAATGGTTCTATTGGAGTTCCTTCTTTAATGTAAATTGCTCCAATTCCTTTTGGGCCGTTGAATTTATGCGCACTGATTGAAGCTAAATCAATTCCTGTTTCCTTTAAATTAATTTTAATTTTTCCTATTGTTTGCACAGTATCTGAATGAAATAAAACATTTTTTTCCATGCATAATTCAGCTATTTCTTTCACTGGCTGAATTACTCCAATTTCATTATTCGCATGCATTACTGAAACTAATGCAGTATCTGAATCAATTTCTTTTTTTAATTTATTTAAATCAATTATTCCCTCTGAATTAACTGGAATTACACTTAATTTTTTTCCTTGCTTTGCAAGAAATTCTGCAGTTCTTAAAACAGCGGGGTGTTCTATTGCTGAAACAATTACTTTTTTTTTATTGCTTTTCTGTATTATTCCTTTCAGTGCAAGATTATCTGATTCTGTTCCCCCGCTTGTAAAATAAATTTCTTTTGATTTTACTCCAAGTAGTTTGGCAATTTTTTCTCTTGCATTTTCTTTTTCTTCAAATGCTTTTTGTCCGAATAAATGAAGCGATGAAGCATTTCCATAATCTTGAAAAAAATATTTTTCCATTTCTTCAAATACTTCTTTTCGCATTGGAGTTGTTGCAGCGTTATCTAAATACACTTCCATTTTAATCACAGCAAATCATTTTTTCCTTCATTTTTTTGCATACTTCACATGAATGTGAAATAAAGTTTTTTTCTGAAATTTTTTTTCCTTTAATCAAATAATCCCCTAATGAATGAATTCTTTTTTTGTCTGCATTGCTTAATTTCACTCCTGAAGCTCTTTTTCCTTTAATATACTGGCTTAGTGCTGCAGGAGTTAATCCAAGTATTTCACATACTTTTTTTCTTTCAATTTTTTTTTCTTTAACCAAATAAAAAGTAAGTTCTTTTCTTATTGCAGGAAGAATAGTCCATCCCACAAGCTCGCAAGGAAATTTAACTGCCATAATTAACAATTGTTAAAGAAATCTTTTTATTCTTTATGTTTTATGTTAAAATTGAAAAAAATAAGAAAAAGAACCGCATTTAAGCGGTTTCATTCAAGTAATTTTCAAGTTCCTCTGTTATTCCTTCGTTGTCTGTTTCTGATTCCATTGATTCCAGGGCGTCATCTAGTTCAGAATATATTTCTGTCTCATCTGTGTATGCCGGATACTCATTGTATTCGGGAATTTCATTTTGTGGAACTTCGTTTGTTATTTCTTCATTTTGCATTTGTTGATTTTGTTCTTCTTGGATGGGTTCTCCACATCCTGAAAGAATCAATGCAGTCAGAAGCATTGCAAGCAGTATAATTATTGTTTTTTTCATATGCTTTCACCTTAATTCTGTCCTAATCCTTGGTTTTGGTTCTGTGAATTTAATCCTTGCTGATTTTCTTCCTGTGTTTGTGTTTCAGTATTAATCCACCATGCTTCTCCGTTGTTTTGTGTTTCTGTTTTTACTTTTAATTTATTTGCTTCCTGTTTTGCATTTTCAGTATTTATTCCTGTGCTGATTTCTCCGTTTATTTCATCATTCGTGCAGAACTCTGGTTTTTCTGAATCTGTTGCATTATTGCAGTATTCTTCTAAAAGCTTGTAACATCTTGAATCAAGTGATGCTTTTGAAGCACAGTATTTTATTTGCAGTTCTTGGCATTTTACATCATTAGGATTTTTTTCGCAGTAACTTGTTATAGTTGTTCCCTGGTTTTGTATCCATAAACATTGTTCTGAACCAGTATCTGTTAAAAGACAGTAATTTTCAACTTTCTGTGCAAGTTGTTTTACTGTAAACATTTTTTTCATTGTCATGAATAACCCCAATTCTTTGTCTTCTCCGTTTTCCTTTATTTTAAGTGTTCCAATCCATGTTTCAGTATCAGCACTGCTTGTTGTAAGTTCTCTTTTATCTAAAATAAATTTTCCGATTAATTCTGCGTTTTTTGAAGGACTTGAATAAACATTTCCTTCAAAATGATTTGTTCCTGCTTGAACTTCGGTTAAACCATATTTCGTTTCTCCTAATTTTAGTAATCCGACTCTTTTTACATCAATATATTCTCTTACAATTCTGTTGCTGTGAAGCATTCCAGGTGTTTGAGGAACAGGAATATATTCTTTTATTGATGCTGGAAAAGTTCCTATTGCAATAGAAATTTTTTTCATTCCCATTAAAAGTGGCATTACATCATCTGTTGTTTGAGCCTGGTTCCAGCCATAAATCGCGACTCCTTCTCCTAAAAACTGTATTTTGCTTGGTTTCAGTGTTCCATAGTTTGCTGTAATTTCAGGGTTGCTTGCAGGAACAGCATAAACTGTTGCAAGCAATAAAACCATTGCAATCAATAAAATAATTTTTTTCAATTAATCACCTCTCAAGAAAAAAATATTTGTAATATATATTCATATTATTCAATTTATTTAATTGTTTGTTTTAAAGAAAAAAAATAAAAAAAGGGAAGAAAAAGACAAAATAAAAGTTATATATCTTCTATTCCGTTTTTTGTTCACCCGTCCCGTCGGGTGGCGGACGGTGCACACTTCACTTCGTTCAGCAGTGCGTAATTTATTTTTTAAATAAAAGTTATATGTCTTCTATTCCGTTTTCTGTTACTGCGTAAATTGCTTCTCCGCGAGGGGAACCCAGGTTCCCCTTACGTTAACCCTTCCTGATTGTTTGGAAAAGATTTTTGAATATTATATGTCTTCTATTCCGTTTTCTGTTACTGCGTAAATTGCTTCTCCGTCAGGCAATGAAGGTGAATCAACTAATTTTGCTACTCTTTTATTTTCTTTGCTTTTCCTTAAATAAAGTCTTGTTTTGCTTGCGTGAGCTACAACATTTCCACCTATTGGTGCTGTTGGGTCTCCAAACATTATATCTGGACGCTCCATTACTTGATTTGTAACCAGTACTGCTACATTGCTCATTTCAGCAAGTCTTTGTAATACACGCATATGCTTGTTTAATTTTTGTTGTCTGTCTGCTAACTGTCCTCTTCCAATAAATTCTGATCTAAATTGAGCAGTTAATGAATCAACTATTACTAATTTAATGTTTTTTTCTTTAACCAGTTCTGCGGCTTTTTCAGCTAAAAGCATTTGATGATCTGCATTGTAAGCGCGTGCAACAAAAATATTTTTTAAAACAGTATCTCTGTCTAAACCTAAATTTTTTGCAATTGCTTCAACTCTTTCAGGGCGAAATGAATTCTCTGAATCAATATACAAACAGTTTCCTTCTAATCCGCCTTGTTCTATTGGTAACTGCACTGTTACTGCTGTCTGAAAACACCATTGAGTTTTTCCTGAAGCAAATTTACCATAAATTTCGGTAATGCTTTGAGTTTCAATTCCTCCGCCGATTAATTCATTTACTTCTGTGCTTCCAGTAGTAATTTTTCCAACTAATTTTCTTTTTTCAGCTAAAATATCTGCTGATTCATAACCCATTTCAAGTGCGTCTCTTGCTGCCTTAATTGCTTTTACAGCAGTTCCTTCTCCTAAACCAGCAATTTCAATTAATTCAGTTGGTGAAGCAACTGCAATAGATTCCAAATCTTTGTATCCTGCTGCATTAAGTTTTTCCACTGCTGCAGGTCCTACTCCAGGTAAATCAGCTATTTCTCTAATTGCTTTTTCTTTTCCCATTAAATCATCTCCTGCCTAAACATTTTGACATTAATGCTTGGGAAGCATTCAATGCCCTGTGCTTGGCGTTAATTAAAAAATAGGTTCAGCAGTTTATAAATCTTTTTGAAGTAGTTTGCCGGTGCCAACGGTTCACTCCGTTGGCGCGTGAGCACTTTTCGCTTCGCTCAAGAGTGCATACTTTGTAGTGAATTCAATGATTAATTATTTTTTCATTTCTTTTATTTTCAGTTAAAAATATTTATTTTTTTTATTCTTTCCAATATTTTGGTTTTTTTAATGATTTTGCGCAAATGACTTTTCCTGAAATTTCGTTTATTTCTTTTAATTTTTTTACCATCCATGCGTCTTTATTTTTTTGAGCTATTGGATATGGTGCTTTTAAAGAAAATTGTTCTGCTGGTTTAAAGCCATAACGAGAATAATAAGTTGGATGCCCTAAAACAAATACTAGTTCAATTCCTGATTTTGATAATTTTTTTAATCCTGTTTTAATGAGTTTGCTTCCAATTCCTTTTTTTTGAGCTTTTGGAATAACTGCAAGTGGGGCAAGAATCATTGCGGAAATATTTTTTTTTGGCATAATATAAGCTTTAGTGAACAAAATATGTCCTACAGCCAAATTTTTTTCAAAAGCAATAAGAGATAATGCTGGTTTCGCAGTTGAATCTGATAAAAGATTTTTAACTAATTTAGCTATTTCTTTTCCTTCTTTTTTAAATGCTGAATATTCAATAAAAAAAATTTGTTCTAAATCTGATTCAATGCTTTCTCGAATAGTTATCATATGATTCATTAAGCAATTAGAATACTTAAATTGTTATAAAATAATATCAAATTCAAATGTATTTATCTTGAATTATTCTTTATTTTTTCATTTCTTTTATTTTTTTTTCTATTTCTTTTTTTGTTTCAGGTTTTGAAAATGAAATGCATGTTAATTCTGTTTCATTTGCTTCACTTACTCTTGCTTTTGCTTGAAGTAAAATTTCTTTTCCTGTTAATTCTTTTTTCTTTTTTTCAATGAATTCATTTAATTGTTCTTCAGTTAATTCATTTAATTCACTTGCTTTTGTTTTAAGTAATTGTTCTGCCTGAATTCCAAATAAACTGCATCTCAAACAGGCAAAACCATCATCAACTAAAATACTTGTAATTGCTCTTGGTTTAGCGGATTCAATTATTCCACAGTTATCGCATTGAAATCCTTTTTCTGTTGATTCAGCTTTTTTACCGCATTTCCCGCAAGCTAAATAACTCATTTTTCCTTTTATTAAGTCAACAATTGTTGTTCTTGCTTCAAATAATTCAGCATCATTTAATTCATTTAATTTTTTTCTTTCAATTTTATTTAATTCATCAATTTTTTCAAATTCAGTGTTTTTTTTTGGATGAAATAAAACTCTTGACTGCCATCCTAAATGCAGTTCTGTTTCATTCAATCCTTTTTTAGTGTAAGCACCTTCAATTAAAACAGTTGAATTCAATGGAATTCTTTGCACTGCTTCAGTTAATTCATTCCATGCACTGCATCTAATGCTTCCGGTTTCATCCATTGCAATGAATGAAAGAACTTTTCCTTGTCTTTCACCTGTATTGAATTCTCTTTCAGGAAAAACTCTTGTAATTTTTGCAAGCACATCAACATCAATTAAATTATCAGTTAATTCCTTTATTTTCTTTTTTTTATCATTTTGTTTTGCGTTTTCAGTTAATTCGATTTTTCCTCCGCCGAAAACACTTAATTGTAATTTTTCATTGAATTTGCTTACAGCACAATTAGTTAAACTTATTTTGTCTCCTCTTTGAATTCCTTGTTCAAAAAATTTTTTCACATCTTCATGCCATAATGTTACTCGTATTTCTCCTGAAGCATCTTTCACCAAGCAATTGCATAAAATTCCTTTTTTTCCGTTTTTTTCAAATTTTTTAGGAGAAAAAACATGTTCTACTTCAACTTCTAAATTCACGCCCATTTGTCCTTCGCTTAATTTAGAAATTTTAGTTAATTCAGTTGATTCCTGTTTTAATTCTTTTTCTTCAAGTGAAACGCCTAATTCTTTTGCAACCATGAAAGCAGCGCCTGCATCAGTTAAAAGTCCTGAAAATTTTTCTTTTTTGGCTTCAATTAAAGAAGCAACGTCTTTACTTGTTTTCCCTGAACCATTAGAAATGCGTTCAATTAGTGAATCAGCTGAATCCATTTAACCCCCAATAATTAAACAATATAAATGCTTTTATAAGTTATTTAATTGATTGAAATGATTAAACAAATAATTCCCGGGATAACTGCATTTCTTTACCCTGAAACTTATTCAAGCAATGTGTATTTGATTCAAGGATTAAAAGAAAAAGCATTAATTGATTCAGGAACTTATTCTAATGCAAAACAATTAATTTCTGATTTAAATTCTCTTGGAATTAAACCAGAAGAAATTTCTTTAATCCTGCATACTCATGGACATGCAGATCATTTTGGCGCGGATTCTTTTTTTAAGAATGCAAAAATTTTTATGAGTAAATCAGACGGAGAAAAAGTTAATGCGAATTTAAATGAATTTAGTTTCAGTGAAATGTTTGCAAATAATTTAAATCCAAAAACTCATTTCATTAAATTAAATGAATTAATTGAATTAATTCCTTTTAAATTAAAACCAATTTCTTGTCCTGGACATACTTTTGGAGGAATTTCTTTTCTTGAAGAAAAAAACAAAATTCTTTTTTCAGGCGACACAATTTTTAATGGAAACATTGGACGCTATGATTTAATGAGTTCAAATGAAAAAGAATTAATGAATTCAATTGAAGAATTAAGCGAACTTGAATTAGAATTTCTTCTTCCTGGGCATGGAGAAATAATTAAAGGAAAAGAAAAAATCAGGAAAAACTTTGAATTAGTTAAAGATTTTTTATAAATGTTTTATTTCTATTTTTGGTTTTTTGCGAGTTACTGCGTTAAAAAGTTTTATATTATCTGATTTTTGCATGGCTTCAAAGCTTGCTTTCAAATGTTTGGCTCTAAATGAAGAAAAAACATCTTTAAGTTTTCCCATAGTTTTTATTCCTGTAAAAGTTAATATTGAATCTGTTCTTTTAAGTTTAGTTGAATCAAATTCATGTACTTTTAAATGCGTTAACTTTGGCATTGATACTTCATGAGAGTATTTTCCTTTATAAACTAAAACTTTTTTTGATGCCTGAAATTCAATTGTGTGAGGATTTCCCTTGATTTGAATTTCAATCGCAAAATGAAGCATGGGTTTTTTAGTGTGTTTTGCTATTAATTCATCTGCAATAATTTTTGTTTTAAATCCTGCTTCGTTTAAAAGAATTGTTGTGGCAAAAGTTAAATCAGCACAAGGATTCATGTAATTTACTTCTTTGCTTTCAAGTATTTCATTGATTGTTCTTTTTCCATAAAATTTATGGTACTGTTCTGGCGTCCATCTGACAAGATTTATTTCTTTTTGAATTTTTTGAACTATTTGAAGGGCTTTTTGTAATTCATTTTCCATATACTATTTTTGTTGTTTTTTTATTTAACCTTTACCTTTAAAAACTCTGTTTTGGTTATAATTTTAAAGGTGAATTAATGCGTGAAGGAAAAGTTTATAAAAAAATTTTAATGGAAGCAGAACAGGATAAAGGAAATGTTTTTCTTGTAATTGATCCTCCAAATCAATCTCCTGAAGTTGCAGGAAAAACAGCTAAAATCGCTGAAGAAGCAGGTGTTTCAGCTATCGCTGTTGGAGGAAGTGTTGGAGCTCAAGGAGAATTACTGGATAAAACAATTCTTTCAATTAAAGATAAATCAAAACTTCCAGTTGTTTTGTTTCCAGGGAATATTGCAACTGTTTCCAGGCATGCTGACGCAATTTATTTTATGAGTTTAATGAATTCACTGGATCCTTATTATGTTTCTGGAGCGCAGATTGCTTCAGCTTATCCAATTAAAAAAATCGGAATTGAAGTAATTCCAACTTCTTATATTATTACTGAACCAGGCAGAGCTGTTGGATGGGTTGGACGCGCTCACTTAATTCCAAGAAATTTACCTTATCTTGCTGGAGCAACTGCTTTAGCAGGAGAAATGATGGGAAGTAAATTAATTATTTTAGAATCAGGCGGGGG
>JAFGBZ010000097.1 GCA_016932875.1 Candidatus Iainarchaeum sp. | reverse complement strand
TGCAGGGCGCGCAGTAAAAAAAAATGTTTCTTTTAATGCAAGTTCTTCTGAATTAGGGCGCTTAAATGAAACAAAGTAATGAGGATGTTTTTCAAATGCTTTTTTTAACTGCATTAATTCATTTAAATGCCCTCCCCCTGAACAAGTTAAACAGATTTTCATTTTAATCAATTCTTTTTATTTGCTTAAAGATAAACATTCCCTGAAAAATAAAGAATTAACCCTATTAAACAGATAACAGACTGAATTCCTAAAATAATTAATACAACCTGTTTTTCAGTGAATTTTCCTTGTTTCATTATGAACTGAGTTAAGCTTCCTCCCGCTGAATCTGCTTTAAGAGTTCCATCTTTTTGCGGAATGCCAAAGCAGTTTGACTGGAATTTATGCTTTGCTTTGAATCCTAATTCAATGAAATATAATGCAAGCAATGCAATCCCGAATTTTTCCATATTTCCAATTATTGCTATTGAAGCAATTCCTGCTCCAACCATTAAAGTCAATGAATCTCCGCCGAAAACTTTTGCCGGAACCCAGTTAAATCTAATAAATGCAAGTAATGCTCCAATTAATGCAATTGCAATTAAAACTGCTTCAATTTCTCCTTCAAAAAAAGCAATTAATCCCATTGTAATAAGAATAATTATACCTTGTCCTGCTTCCAATCCATTTAATCCTGCAAGCATATTGAATGCATTTGATGCTCCAGTAATTCCTATTGGAATTAAAATAAGTGAATAAATTACTCCTAATTCAATTACTCCGAAAAAAGGAATATTTAGTGAAGTAATTCCTGCTCTTACTGCCATTAATGGAAGTGCTGCGAGTAAAGGAAGCAGTGCATGTTGCCATTGTCTTATTCCTTTTCTCCATCCAATTAAATCATCAAATATTCCAATTAATCCCACTAAAGTAATTGTTAATACTGCTGCAAGAAGAATATGCAAATCAATTTTTGTTGGAGTAAGATTTGAATAAGTGAAAAGAAAAACTGAAAGCATTATCGCAGTAATAAATCCAAATAAAACAATTATTCCGCCCATTTCAGCAATTTTTGTTTCATTTAATTTATTCATATCTTTTCCAGTAATTCCTCGGAATTCCATTCTTTTAATAAAAAAAGGAAAAATTCTTTGAGTCATCCATACTGTTACTGCAATGCCTGAAACAAAAATTGAAGCAAAAAATAGTCCGTTAAATGAATAAGCTATGCTGATGCAAAATAAAAGAAATAAAAAATAAATCAGGTAAAAATTTTTTTTATTCATTTAAATCATTCAAGAATTTAAATATTTAAATTGCTTGCATTTAATTTATTCAAAATCTTATTTTTTCACTTTGAATACTTTAACATCCTTGTTCCAGTAAACTTCTTCATAATTTTTTAGTTCAGGGTCATTGAACCATAAATGAGACATAAATGTGCTATTGCTTATTCCGTTTAAAATATATATTTTTGAATTATCTTCTTCCCTATAAACAAATCCCGGTGTTCTTTCATCTAAAAAAATATTCGGTTGAGAAATATATTTTGTTGGAAATAAATTCATTTCATTTTCAGGAATTGTATTGCTTCCGCAAACATAATTTACTGTTCCATTTAATGAATCAATATTTTTATTGCATTTGAATTCAACGCCAAATGTTTGTTTGAACCTTGGATCATTAGTGTTTACTGTATTATATGCATATAATTGTAGTGAACTTTGTTTTGTAAGCAAATCAGAACCAAACACAATGTAATCTGAATCATAATAATCAGTTATATGTTTTGCCTGTTCTTCTGATTCGGCTAAAATAAACTGTGCTACATTTGCATCAGCATCAAAATCATAGTTTCTATTATCTTCAATTACTTTTCTTTCTGAAATAAATGTAATCCAGTGGCCTTCATCCCACCAATTAAATATTTTTGCATCAGTTGGAGTATTATCTTTCACCCAGTAAAGTGTTTCTTTCCACCCTGTATTCATTTCAATATGTGGAACTTTAGTTGTAACAAAAAATGAAGCAGCCCCAATTCCTATTAAAAGCATTAATGCTAATCCTAACCCAATAAATTTTTTTTCAAATGAAGTTCTGTTCTGCATGAATTCAAATGCTTTAAAAAAAACAATTCCTGTACATGCTGCAATAGGCAAGCCAAAAGTATAAGTAAATTTAAGTTTGCTGTAAGCCATGAAAGCAGTAATTAACGTCCAGAAAAAAATAATTAAAATTGCTTTATTTGTTTTTTTATTTTGAATTAAATGAAGCGGGATTAATATGAATGCAAGCAATGGAAAAATAATTAATAAATTATATTTTTCTCCAAAAAACTGCCAGCCAGTGTTTTCTTCTCCTATTGTAACTGAAAGAACACCTCCATCAGATGCTTTATTCTGCACTCTGTCAATATTTTCAGGAGTTATTGGAAGATATTCTGCAACATAATTGTAAGTATTATTAATCCATTGAGGGCCTGTTAAAACTGTTGCAAAAACTGAAAACAAAATAAAAATAATCAAAAATATTTTTGCAAATTCAATTATTTCTGAATTCTTTTCCCTGTTAAACCACATGAAAAACAAAGTGCTTCCAAAATAACTTAGTAATACTAATGGTATAAGCAAAAACATGTCCCAAGTCCAAGCCATTAATGCAAAAAACAAAACACTTATTCCTGCATTAATTAATGAATTTTTATTTATTGCTCCTTCTTTTATTGCCCTTACAAAAAACACAAATCCAATTACTAACCATAAAAATCCAAGCGAGTCTTCTTCAAAAAATCCAGCCATTGTTCTGTAAACAAAGCTTGGAACAACTGCTGCAAAAAAAGCCATTACAAATCCTATTTTTTTGTCAAAAATTTCTTTTCCAAAAAAATACATTGCTACTGAGGTTAAAGCACCGAAAAAAGCAGGTGCGAATTTAACAAATAAAATCCAGCTTTCTTTTGAATATGTTCCTAAAGTAAGAATATTGTAAAAAATAGCATTAAACATCCAGAAAAAAGAACTTTTCAATACAGGTGCTACTGCAAGATAATAATATCCCAAGGGGTCTGCGTTTACAAAATTCCATTGAGCGAAATAACTTGCAATCCTTGCATGAAAATAAGAATCAAAAGCAAATAGTAAATCAAACCGCATTAAATGAGCTCTTATTCCAAAAGCAAACAAAAACAAAATAAAAAGCAATAAAATAGTTTTTTTATTTGAAAAAATTTTTCCTTTAATTTCTTTTAAATCCACTAGAAGCACCTTTGATTAATTATACTTTAATTAATTTGGAAAGATTTATTAATAAATGCAATTAAATGTCCTTATTCGAGTTTTGTATTGAATTCAATATTTTTTTAAAAGCATTCACTTCTAAAAAAGTTATGCAGAATTTTTTACGCAGGAATTATGTGTTTATTTTATTCAGTTTGGCTGTTCTGCTTTTAGCTATTCATCTTTTTTTATTTAATTTTTCTGATTTTCTCGGATTTGATGCAATCGGTTATACTTTAAGATATAAACTTGCTTTTACTGAATGGAATAATTCAATGATGTTAGGGTTTCCTGTTTCATTTTTTGACCAACCTTTTATTTCCTTTCTTCCTCAATTAATTGATTTTTTAGGCGTAGGCAGTTATACTCTGCCCTATGTTTTTTCACTTTTAATTTTAAGAATTGCTTTAATGCTTTCCTTTTTGCTTCTTCCATTCAAAAATACAAAAATGAAATTATTGCTTGGAATTTTCTTTGCATTGAATCCGTTTACATTTAATTTTCTTCAGCGTTTATTTGAATTAGCCGGCTGGGTTTTTTTTATTCCTGCTTTCGGCTTTATTTATTCTTTTTTAAAAGAAAAAAAATTCAATTTAACTTTTTTGCTTGCAGTTTTGTTTTCTCTTGCATGCGCTTTATCAAGTTCATCGCCGTTATTTTTCCTTGCTTTAAGTTCATTTCTTTTAATTAATTCATTTAATGATTTAAAATATTTAATTATTTTCTGGTTTACAACAGGATTAAT
>JAFGBZ010000096.1 GCA_016932875.1 Candidatus Iainarchaeum sp. | reverse complement strand
TAATAAAAACAAATTATATTTTTACTGTTTCCGAAAAAGCAATTGAAAAAAAACTTTTTTCATTAAATAAACAAAAAAAATCAGAATTATTTAAAGAACTGTTAAAAAACATTCAAAAATTAAATAAATGAAAAAGGAAAATTTAATTTCCTTCTTTTTCAAGTATTCTTTTTGCTAATTCACCATATGCAGGGCGTGTAATTAATACTCCGATTAATACTCCTGCAATTGTGGTTACTGCAAATCCTACTATTGAACCCATTCCTAAATTGAATAAAATTATTGGACTCATTGTTGAAATTGTTGTTGCTGCTGAAGCAATTACAATAAAGAATGCGCTTTTAAGTCTTTGAATAAATGAAAGTTCCATGTCTTTTTCTTTTCTCATTAATTCATCTGTAATTACTAACTGGTCATCTACTCCTGTTCCAACAGATGCAAGAATTCCTGTAACTGAAGCTAAATCTAAATTCCAGCGAATCATTGCAGCAAATCCTAAAACTAAAAGCACTTCACATGAACCAGTTAAAATAATTGGTAGAGTTAAATAAATTTTTCTGTATCTGATGTAAATTACTAATGCAACAACAATTAATGCAATTAAACCCATAATCATTGAATAAGTTAAAAATTCACTTCCAAGTGAAGGGCTAATTGTTTCGCGTGAAATTGATTTAATCGGTACAGGTAATGAACCTGTTTCAAGTAATATTGTTAATCTGTCTAAATTGAATTTTGCATCCTCATAACCGTCTGCTGAACCAGTAATAAATAAATCAGTGAAAATTTTTGCTGATTCAATGTTATCAACATATGGTTCTTGGTTTGTGATTGAAGCAGTTAAAGCAATAACTGATTGAGCTCCAGTAGCACTCCAAACCCATGGAATAGGATTTTCTTCAGTGCTTTCAATGCTTGCAGTTCTTTCAACTACTTCTAATCCAAGTGATTCAGCAAAAGCACGCACTGAATCTGAAACTGCCGGATGAACTAAAACAAATTTGTTTTCTTTTGCTATTGCAGTTAATTCTGTTTTTTGTTCTTCAGTTAATTCATTTGAAACAATAAAATAAGGCTGAAGATTTTCAAGCAAGCCGTCAATTTCAGTTCCTGCAGGAATATCTTCTGAACGGTTTCCATTCAATAAAAGAATTGAATCATTTGAATAAACATCTTCAGGAATTAAAGTAATTGTTTTTTTTGGTCTGTCAATGAAAAAATAAGTGTGCTCGCAGTCATATTGATTTCCTTTCTGTGCATCAAATGAAACAGCAGCACATTTATGGAAAGTTAATCTGGAAAAATTCTTTGCAGCTGATTCCTTTAAAGTGAAAGGTAATCTCCATGAAACAAGATTTTCTTCTTCAATGAAGCCATAACCTTTTCTTGAATCCTTTGAAATAGTAATAATATCTGAACCAGTGAATAAAGTATTTCCATTAATCATTGCTTCAAAGGTTCCCTGAGTTTTAATTAAATTTTCTATTTCAATTATTTTTTCAGGATCAGTTTCAGCAATTGAACCTAAAATAAACTGGTTTCCTGCAGTGGAAACACTTGTATCTTTTAATCCAAAGGCATCCATTCTGTTTTCAATTATTGTTCTCACAGTATTAAGCTGAACCGGATCAGTTATTGGTTCAGATAATTCAACTGTAAATAAAGTTCCTCCTTTGAAATCAATTCCAAACTGCAGTCCATTAAATACAATAAAAAAAGATGCTGCAAGCAATGCAATTAAAACAATTATTACTTTCGGGTTCTTTAACAGTTTTCTCATTTAGATCCCTTCTTTTTTTCAATATACCATAAAAGAGCAGGAGCATTCATTAACCATGTTCCAATTAAGTCTCCAATTAATCCAAACAATAATACTGCTGCAATCTGGAAAATAACTTGAATCTGAACAAAGTAAGAAAAAATCAGCATTGAAGTAACAGCAGCAATAGTAGTTAAAGTCATTGTTAAACCTGTTTTCATTGCTTCATTAGTGCGTTCAATTACTGTTCCTCCTTTTCTTTTCAGTAAACGTGAAGTAAGCATTATATCAGTGTCAATTGAATAACCCACAAGCATTAACAAAGTAGGAATTGTTGCTAAACTTAAAGGAACTTTAAATAAACTCATTAAAGCCAAAGCACAAAGAACATCAAATATTGCTGAAGCAAGCACTGCAATTGAAGGAAATATTTCTCTGAAAAAAACAAAAATAACTAATGCAACAAGAATAAATCCAATAAATGCAACAAAAATTGCTGAATCCCAAAAAGTTTTTCCTAAAGAAGCACCTATTTCTCTTGACTGGAATTTAGTGTCAGCAGTTAAATTAAATTTGCTTGAAATTAATTCCTCTAATTTTAAATTAAATTCATTTTTTTTATCCAATAAAGAATCTCTTGCAATCTGAACCAGTTCCTGAAATTCTGCTGGACGTTCGCCTAAAAAACCAATTTCAGTTAAAAGAGCATTTATTTCTTCAACTGAATTAGCTGAATCAATTCTTTTTTCCAATGAAGCAATTTCAGGATTTTCACTGAATTCAATTATTACTCCATAACCTGCAGGAGAAGAAATTCCTGTAACAGTTAAATCAGTTAAATCAACTTCTTGTTCTAATAAAGTCTGGATTCCTTGAGCGTCAATTGGACTGCTGGAACGAATAACTATATTTGTTCCGCCCTTTAAATCAATTCCAGGAGTTAAACCAGGATAAACAAATGAAACAAACAAAAAAACAATGAATAAAATTCCAGGCAATAAAAGCCATTTTTTATAATTTTCATTTTCCTTAAAAAAATCCATTAAAAAGCCACCTTAAACAAAAAATAATTACTAAATTAATATTATTAAAATCCAGCGAATCATTTAAAAAAGAAAGGGAAAACAAGGTTAAACCACAATAAAATGACAAAACTCTGCTTTATTTAAATATTCTTAATCAAGTATTAATTCATGAACTCAAATCAGTTGCTTGAAATTTCTTTGCGCAGAGGGGCAAAAGAAGCAAGAAAAAGTGTTAAAAAAGTGCATGCAGTTGCTGCAACAAAGCAAAAAGAACAATTAAGGGTTAAAACAACTACAACCGAAATAATTGATGAATTAAAGAATTTAAGCAAAAGCATTCCGAATTTAAGTGAATTAGATGGATTTTCAAAAGAAATGCTTTCAGCTTCATTTGATGAAGTTAAATTAAAGCAGGCTTCAAGTCAGTTAAAAAAAGCCCAGAAATTAATTAAACGAATTCAAATTACTACAAGCAAACAGATTTTTTCAAGCGATAAAGTTGAAGCAATAAAAAAAGCAGTTAATCAGTTTATTGCACGCACTGCTTCAATAATTAAAACACTTAAATCAAACATTACATTAATTGAATCATATAAAAGAGAAATAAAAAAATATCCTAAACTTGATTCAGAGAATCCAGTTGCAATATTAGTTGGATATCCTAATACAGGAAAAAGTTCGATTCTTGCAAGAATAACTTCAG
>JAFGBZ010000095.1 GCA_016932875.1 Candidatus Iainarchaeum sp. | reverse complement strand
ATTTGTGTCATCAAAAAAAGCAAAAGGAAAAAGGGCGAAGTCAAGAAATTTAATGACTAAGAAAAGCCCTAAAGCCACTGTAAACAAGCTTTTAAAGGAAATTCCTATTGGTGCAAAAGTCCATGTTAAATTAGATCCTGCAATTCATTCAGGATTGGTTGCATTGATTTTCCAAGGAAAAACAGGCGAAGTAATTGCAAAAAAAGGACGCTGTTATGTAATTGCACTGAATAAAGGAAATAAAAAAGCTGAAATAACCATTAATCCTGCTCACTTAATTATTCAGGAAGCAAAAAAAGAAAAAATTAAAATTGTAAAAAAAATTAAAAAGAAAAATGAAAACAAAGTTAAAGCAAAGGTGAAAAAAGAATGATTGGAAGAAAAATTAATTCAAAACAGCCTATTGCTTTATTTGAATTAAAAGAGCTTTTAACTGAAAGAAGTGCTGAAGGAGAACTAACCTTTGAACAGCAGACTGCATTTGATTATGCTAAAAAATTTACTGTATTAACTAAAGCAAAATCTGAAAAGCTGGTAACTGAATTAAAAAAAATTGAAGGGCTTTCAGATGATTTAATTGTAAAAATAGTTGATTTAGTTCCTGAAACAAAAGAAGAACTAAATTTAATTTTATCTAAAGGAAACGATTTAACTGATTCCCAAACAGAAGCCATTCTTCAATTAATCCAGAAATACGCGAAAAAATAAGTTAAAGGGATTTTTATGGTTGAAGAATACGCGATTGTTTTAGATTATCTTGCAAGAGGTAAAAGCAGTTCATTTAAAACTGAACCATTGGCACAGGTAATTGGAGTAACTGAATTCACTTTGCTTGAAATTGTTCCAAAAGAAGGAGCTGAATTAAAGTTAGGCGAAAAAATTTATGTAGGCAAAGATGAACGAGATAAAATAGAGCACATAAAAAAAAGAATTTCATTCAATGAATTAACCAGCACTGCATTAATTGAATTATCTAAAGCAATTGAATTAATTATAAAAGATAATCCTGAAAAATTTCTTGCATTTTACAATAAATCCCGTTCAATTACAATCAGAAGACATCAGCTTGAATTAATTCCAGGGCTTGGAAAAAAGCATGTTCAAAGCATTTTAATTGAACGTGAAAAAAAACAATTTGATTCATTTAATGAAATAGCTGAACGCGTTAAATTAGTTCCAAATCCAATTAATTCATTGGTTAAAAGAATTATTGATGAATTGAAAGGAGATGACATCAAATATTATTTGTTTGTAAGGCCTCCGATGCAGAAAGATTTCACTCCAAGAAATCCTGAACAGCGTTATTCATTTAAAAAAGATTAAATTTATGCAAAAATTATTGTCTGAATTAAACCAGTTAATGATTTCTTACCGGTTTAAATCAAAAAAACAGTTAAGCCAGAATTTTTTAATTGATGAAAAAATCCTTGAAGAAATAATTGCTTTAGCTGATTTAAAATCAAAGGATAAAGTTCTTGAAATAGGCTGTGGTACAGGATTTCTTACAAAAAAATTACTGGAAAAAAGCAGTGTAATCGGAGTTGAAAAAGATTTTCAGTTAATTGAACTGCTTAAAAAAGAATTTACTGATAAAAAATTCACTTTAATTGAAGGAGATTTCCTTAAAGTTAAATTGCCTGAATTCAATAAAGTTGTTTCTCTTCCTCCTTATCATATTTCTTCCCTTATTTTAATGAAATTAATGCATTATGATTTTGATTATGCATTAATTGTTTTTCAAAAAGATTTTACTGAAAAACTTTTAGCTGAACCTGGTTTCGCTGAATACACTGCAATCACTTGCTTGGTTAATTATTTTTTTGAACCAGAAATACTGATTGATTATATTCCTTCAAATGCATTCCAGCCTTCTCCTAAAACTCCTTCGGCTTTAATTAAATTAACTAAAAAGCATTGTTTTGGCAAAGCAAAAAATGATTTAAAATTCATTAAATTCATTAAAGAATTATTCAGATTCAAAAACAAGAATTTAGCAAATGCATTGCATAAAGCTTTTCCCTTTATTTCAAAGGAATTAAATTTATCGAAAAAAAAACTGGATAAAATTATTTCATCCAATGAATTAATGCAGGAAAAAATTTCTTTACTGGAAATAGATGAATTGGTTGAATTATTCAATGAACTTGCCTGAATTTAAATTTATTGCATTTACTTTTTGTTGAACTAAATGAATTCAAATATTGTTTCAAAATTAATTGATTTTGCTTTAACTAAAAAGCGTTTTCTGAAATTCTTTTCAGTTGGTGCTTTAAGCGCAGTAATTGATTTAAGTCTTTTCTTTATTTTAAATCAGTTTTTTTCACTTGACTGGCTTTATGCTTTTTCTGTGACATTTATTTTAGTAGGTGCATTCAATTACTGGTTGAATAAAACACTTACATTCAAAAATAAATCAAATAAAGTAAAAGAACAATTCACTGTTTTTTTAATAATTGCTTTAATTGGGTTTTTCCTTAATCTTGCAGTAATGTTTTTATTAATTGAATTTACAGGGATTTCAATTCAATTATTTTCATTTGAATTATGGCCTACAATTGCAAGATTCATTGCAATGTGGTGCATAGTAATAGTAAATTACACTTTGCATAAAAAAATCACTTTCAAAAAATTTGAATAAATTTTTTAAATTTCAGCTCATTTTTTTTAATATTACTTTTTCCATTTCAAACACTTGGTTTTTGTTCACATATTCAACTGCTGCGTCAAGTTTTCTTTTATTGTTTGAATGAATTTCAAATAAAACATCGTTTTTCTTTACTTTTCTTCCTTCATCCACATGAAGAAGTAATCCTGCTTCTGCATCTCCTGGGGCGCCGGCGATTCTTGCAACATGCGCTAAAGAATAAACATCTAAATCAATTATTTCTCCTGCTTTAGTGCTTTTAATTTTTTCATTGAATTTAGCGTCAGGAATTTTGTTTGAATCAGTTATTTTTGCTCCTTGTGCTTTAATTATTTCTTTCATTTTCTTTAATGCTTTTCCTGATTCCAGTATCTCTAAAGCAGTTTCATTTCCTTTTCCTGGTTTTGCTTTTCCTGCTACTTCAAGTATTGCTCCGCTTAATTCAACGCTTTTTTGCGCTAAATTATCATAAATTTTTCCTTCAAGAATTTTCATCACATGTTTTGCTTCAAGTGCAGGACCAAACGCAGGCCCTGAAGGTTCTTCTCCATTGGTTATAACCACTTCAACTTTAATTCCAAGTCTTTTTCCTACTTCAATAAATTTAACTGCCATTGATTCAGCTTTTTCCATTGATTTTACTTTTGTTTCTTTTCCTACAGGCAAATCAATTACAACAAATTTTGCTCCAACTGAAGCTTTTTTTGCCATAACTGAAGCAATTACTTGTCCTTCAGGATCCAATGAAAGAGGATGCTCTATTTTAATTATTTTATCATCAGCAGGAGCTAAATCAACTGCTCCGCCCCATGCAATTACTCCTCCTGTTTTGTTTGTTATATCTCTTATTTTTTTAATATTTAAAGAAACATTTGCAAGCACATCCATTGAATCAGCTGTTCCGCTTGCAGAAGTGATTGCTCTTGAAGAAGTTTTAGGAATCTTTAATCCAGTGCAGGCAATAATTGGAACAACAATCATTGTGGCTCTTCCATTTAATCCGCCGATTGAATGCTTGTCAACAACAGTTCCTTTAACTTTTAATTTATTTCCGCTTTTAATTAATGCTTTAGTCATGAAAGTTGTTTCATCTAAATCAAGTCCGTGAATGTAAACTGCGCTAACAAAAGCAGCTGTTTCAATTTCACTTATTTTGTTTTCAGAAATGCTTTGCACAATTAAATTAATTTCTTCTTTTGAAAGTTTTTCGCCTTTAAGTTTTCTTTTAATTAATTTAAGGCATTCAGGTTTTTTCACAGGCCTTACTTCAATTACTTGTCCTTGTTTAATTTTAATTTTTTCTTTTACTTCATCATAAATTCCTATTTCATTTTTTGCAACCATTGAATCAGTTAAATCAACTATTGCAACAATTTTTTTCTTTGATTTAGGGTTAATCAATTCAACTCTGTCAAGGGAAGTGATTCCAATCCTGCGTGAATCATCTTGATTCAAAATGCATATGAATTTTCCTGTTTTTAAGTCAAAAGTTTTTACTTTAAATGAATCGTAAGCCATTCCGTTTTTTTCCCCATTCATAAATTCACCTTTTTAAATGCTGATAATTAAAGGAAACTCTTTAATTTAAATCTTTAGGATTAATTAATTATTGCCGGAATAAAGGTTAAATTTTTGAAGGAATTTTAATGCTTAAAAAATTCAGTTTAAATATTTCATTAAAAGCATTAACTGCGTTTATTCTGCTTTTCATTATTGCACTGGTTTTAATTCAGGTTTTTTCATTTTATTGGGTTCTGGTATTCGTAAATATTCTTTTTTTCTTTGTTTCAATTGTTTTTCTGTTAATTTACTTTGATTCCCGTGAAAAAAAACCTTTAAATGAATTTGAATGGCCTGAATTAAGCATAATTATTCCTGTTTATAATGCTGAAAATACTGTAAAGAACTGCATTGAAGCAATTAAAAAAATGCAGTATTCAAAAAAATTTGAAATAATTGCAGTAAATGATGCTTCAACTGATTCATCTCTTAAAATTCTTGAATCAATTAAAGGAATTAAAATAATTAATTTAAAAAAAAATGCAGGCAAAGCCCATGCATTGAATACTGGATTAAAGCAGGCAAAAGGAATGATTGTTGCATGCATTGATTCAGATACTTTTCCTTCTGAAAATGCATTAATGTTAATGGTTCCTCAACTAATGCAGTCCCAAGAAATTGCTGCAGTAACAGGCTTAATTAAAGTAAGCAATCCAGATAATCTTTTTGCAAAAATACAGGAAATAGAATATGTAATTGCTTTTGGTTTTTATCAGTCAATGCTTTCTGCAATCAATGCAGTAATTGTTACTCCTGGTCCGATGAGTATTTACAGAAAACAAGTTTTATTAGATTTAGGTGGTTATGATGAATCAAACATTACTGAAGACATGGAAATTGCTTTCAGATTACAGAAACACGGATTTAAAATTACTGCATGCCCTGAAGCAGAAATTTACACTGAAGTGCCGTTAAAAGTAAGGCACTGGCTAAAGCAAAGAACAAGATGGTATCGCGGTAAAATAGTTAATTTACGCAAATACCGTGAATTAGTTTTTAATCCAGCTTACACTGATTTAGGAATGTTTTCTCTGCCATTCAGTTTTTCGCTTGAATTAGCTGCAGTATTTCTCTTATTTTTGTTTGCAGTAATGAATTTACAGAATTTTTTAAACATGGTTTTACAGTTTTTTTCATGGGCTTCAATTAATACTTTTCCAGTGATTTCCTTGCCTGGCTTGTTTGTATTTCATTCAGCAACATATTTTTTCTTAATCACAATTCTTTTATCATTAATAATTCTTTATTTGAGCTTTAAAATGATTAATAAAAAATTCCAGTTAAATCAACTGCCGGCATTTCTTTTCTTCATTGCAGTTTATGGTTTATTTATTTCATTTGCATGGTTTGTAAGCATATTCAATGAATTAAATGAAAATGAATACAAATGGGGAACACGCTGATTATTTTAGTTTATCAATGAATTTTTTTATTCACTGAATCCAATTTAAAGCTTTTTGCTGTTATTTTTGTTTATGAATTTGTATTTAAAAGCAGCAATAATTACTTTATTTATTTTTTTAATCGGAATGTTTTTGGTTCAACAGATGGATTTAATGCGCTTTAATTCACTGCAGGACAAAGTTGAATCAGAAGTAATGGAAGTAAATGAAACAAAGCTTCTTTTTTTATTCACACAAATATTTGATGATGCAAGCCCTGAAATGTGTTTACTGCTTGAAAAAAGAATTGATTTGCAGGCAGAAAAAACTTATTCAATGGTATTAGAATTAGAAGAATCAAAAAACAACAGTTTATTGATTAATTATGATTTATTGAAAAAAAAATATTTCTTGAAAAACGCTGAATTATTTCTTTATTTAAAGCAGGCAGAAAAACTTTGCACTGAAACAAAAACAAAACCAATTCTTTATTTTTATCCTGATAAAAGCGACTGCCCTGATTGTTTTGTGCAGGCAAAAATACTGGATAAAATAAGAGATGAATGCAATGCAAGAATTTTTGCTTTTCCAACTGATTTAGATATTGAAATAATTTCATTAATTAAAGCAGAATATAATGTAAATGAAGCTCCTTCTTTGGTTGTAAACAATGAATCTTTTGACGGAATCCAATCAGAAGAAAAATTAAAGGAATTAATTCAATGCAATTGAAT
>JAFGBZ010000094.1 GCA_016932875.1 Candidatus Iainarchaeum sp. | reverse complement strand
ATCTTGTAAAGCTTTTCGCGGTTGCAAAACAATTTGACTGTGTTTTAATTGGCCCAGGAATTGGATTAGAAAAAGATACAATGCATTTTGTTCAGCGCTTGGTGAAAAAATTAATGAGATTGAATATTCCTTTAATTATTGATGCTGATGCAATAAAAGCATTAAGTAAAACAAAATTCAACAATAAAGTTTTGCTTACTCCTCATAAAACTGAATTAGAAATTTTTTGCGGAAAAAAACTTGAAGAAGAATCATTTAATTTAAATAAAAGAATTCAAACAGTGAATGAAATTGCAAAAAAATTCAAATGCATTATTTTATTGAAAGGAAAAATTGATGTAATAAGCAATGGTTCAATGCATGCATTGAATAAAACAGGCAATCCTGGAATGACTGTTGGTGGAACAGGAGATGTTTTAGCTGGATTATGCGCTGGATTAAATTGCGCTTCAAAGGATTTATTCAATTCAGCCTGCTTTGCTGCTTATGTGAATGGTTTAGCTGGAGACAATCAGTTAAAGAAAAAAGGAATTTCGTTTATTGCAAGCGATTTGCTTGAAGAAATTCCAAAAATAATAAAAAAATTCAGTAAATGATTTATTCAATTAATAAAATCATTAAATCGCATGTATTTGTTCCTGTTTTTCCTGTTGCAAGCAGTCCATTGATTTTTGTTAATAAATTAAATGAATCATGGTTTTCAATGAATTTATTTAAATCCAGTTTTTTTTCTTTGATTTCCTGCATTGAATTTGAATCAATTATTCCGCCTGCTGCATCATCAATGAAATCTGCGCCGTCAGTTCCAATTGAAGCAAAAACAAATTTATTTTTTTGATTTAATTTATGAATTTCATTTAAAACCCTTAAACTTAATTCCTGATTGCGTCCGCCTTTTCCTGCTTTACCTGTAATTTTAACTGTTGTTTCTCCACCCATTAAAATCACACAAGGTTTTTCAGGAATTTCTTTTTCAGTGAAAGAAGTTTTTTCACTTGAAATCATTAAAGCAATTTTTTCAGCTGTTTCCTGTGAATTTCCTTTAACTGTGTCTGAATCAATTACTGCATTTAATCCTAATTCTGAAGCTTTTTCCTGCATTGCTTTTAATGCCTGCTTATTTGTTGCAATTAAAAAAGGAAAAGAATTAGTTAACTGTTTTGGAGTTTCATTTACTGTTTTCCCTGCATTGTTTTTAATGTAATTGTAAACGCTTGAAGGAAGTTTTTCTTCAATTTTTGATTCCTGGATTATTTTTAATGCATCTGCAAAAGTTGTTTTATCTTGAACGCTTGGACCTGAAGCAATAAAGCTTAAATCATCGCCGATTACGTCTGAAATAATTAATGAAATTATTTTTGCAGGAGCAAAAAATTGCGCAAGTTTTCCGCCTTTAACTTTAGAGTAATGTTTTCTGATTGTATTAATTTTATGAATTTCTGATACTTCTTTTACTAAGATTTGATTTGTTTTAATTAATTCTTCTAAAGTAATTCCTGCTTGCGGTGCAACCATAAAAGAACTGCCTCCGCCGCTCATTAAGCAAAGAATTAAATCATTTTCATTAATTGAATATTTTTCTTTTAATTCAAGCATTTTTTTAGTTCCAATTAAACCATTTTCATCTGGAACAGGATGACTTGCTTTATGAATTTCAATTTTTTTAGTTAAATTAAAACCCATATTGCAGTTAATTATTCCTGCTTCAATATTTTTTGTTCCAAGAATTTCTTCTACTGCTTTAGCCATTTCGCTTGAAGCTTTTCCTGCTCCAATAACAAAAATTCTTCCTTTAACTGAAAATTTTTTTCCTTGAATAATTAATTCTTTTTTTTCTTCATTGAATGAAATCTGTCCTTTTAAAGCATTTTCAGGTAAAACTCTTTGAATTCCTGTTTCAAGCAATTCAAGAACTTTTTTTCTTGAATTACTTGACTCTAATTTAGTTCTGTTTTCAAAATTCATTTTTACTGCACTTTAATTACTGCGTCATATTTTTTTCCGTGTTTTTTTCCGTTTTCAATTACTTCTTCGTAATCCTGTGATGGAACTAATGTTAATGGTTTTTTTCCTTGAAGTATTTCCATTGCATTTTTGTATGCAAGGCTTCCCATTCCATCCATTTCAATATCTATTCCTTTGAATCCGTCTCCGCGTGTTTCAAAAGTAGCGCTTGCGGTGTGAGGAGTTATAACTGTATTTTTTCTTAATTTAATTAAATTTTGAGAAATGTTTTGTGCATCGCTTTTATGTTCTCCTTCGAATACATCTCCTGCATATCCTCCAATTATTTCTTCTTCTAATGCTTTTTCTAAATCTTCTTGATTAATTATTGGTCCGCGTGCAATGTTAATTATGAATCCTTTTTTTCCAAGTTTTTTTAACTGTTCCATTTGAATTAAATGATGTGTTGCTCTTTTTCCTTCTTTTTCATATCTGCATGCAATAACTAAGAAATCACTTTTTTCAAGCAATTTATTTATGCTTCTTAAATAAGCTATTCCTTCAGGAGGCCTTACTGTTCCGTCTTGAATTAATTCAAATGCATATTCATCAAACCCGTAAACAGTCATTCCAAATCCTCGCGCCCTGCGTACAATTGCTTGTCCTACTTGGCCTACTCCGATTAAACCTAGATTTTTGTGATGAACATCAGTTCCTAAAAATAATTCAGAACCCCATGATTTATAATATTCTTTTCTTGCATATGCATCGCTTAAAGGAATTTTTCTTGCAACAGATAAAATTAATCCCATTGCATGATCTGCAACTGTTTCATGCAGTACTCCCGGAGTATTGGTTACAATTATCCCTTTTTCTGTTGCTGCCTGCACATCAATATTATCAAATCCTGCTGAATAGCATACAATTGCTTTTGGATTTATTTTATCAATTATTTCTTTAGTTATTTTAACAGTTAAATGAGGCATTATAATATCTGCATTTTTTGCGTTTTCCAGAAATTCTTTTTCGCTTGGCGGACTTAAATTTCCGTTAACTATTTCTCTTCCAAACAAAGCATAATCTTCGCCGTATTTTTCTTTTAATTCTTTTTCAGTTAAATTAAATTCCTTTCCGCCTTCATAATAAGTTACTTCAGCTACTTCTTTTAATTTTTCAACTGTGTTTCCAGGAATTCTTCCAACAACATATATTTTTGGTTTACTCAATTCAATCAACTCCTTAGCGTTAAATTAATTAAATTTAAATCATTTTTTTTGCAGCTTTTTTTGCCTGTCTCATGCATTTCTTATGCCAGTACTGTCCAGCCCATTTCTTATCAGCGCCTGTTTTACCGCATAAATCGCATTCCTTATCTGAATGCTTTGATTCAGTTTCCTCTTCTTCTTCAATTTCTTCTTCTTTCTTTTTTCCAAACCCAAAAAAATCCTTTAAACCCATTAAATCACTTATTATTCAGGACGATAATCTTCTAATATGTATCTTTTTGTTTCAGAATTATAAGAAATAGCTATTTCTTTAACTTTTTTTAAATTATGATTATAAAGAATTTCAGGAGACTCAATTTGTTTAGGGTAACCAATTGGTGCTTCATTGGTTTTTTGATAAATTTTTGTTCCTGCAATTTTTTTGTAAAATCTTGAAAATTCATTTAATGTAATTGATTCACTCCAATATTTTCTTGCAAGTTCTCTTATCTTCATTTCCTTTAATTTTTGAATTCTTTCTTCTTTAGTTAACTCAGGAAAAAAACCACTTAATCTTTTTTCTGTTGTTCTAAATTCTTTTTCACTTATTTTTTTTCTTAAAACAGTTAATGCAGCATATATTTTTTGCATGTTGGCTACTCTTGCATGTCCTCTTATAAGAGTTTCAAAAAAATGTGTTTTTTGATTGGTAAGAATATGTTCGGCTAAAACAGGTTCGCCAGTAGGAGCATAAAGAGGGCAAAAAAAAGAAGACTTTGAATGAGCTTCCTGAATGCTTTTAGGTTTTTCTTCATCAAAAATTTTTCTTATTAATTTTTCTTCAAATTGAGTTAATGCAGTGCTTCTCTTATCAGACATTTTTTGTTTTGGTTTAATTCCTGAACCCCTTATTTTTTGTCTTGTTTCAGGGGAATTTGTGTGATGAACAACCCTGAATTCTTCCTTAAAATTAGTTCTTTTAATTTTAGGCATAAATACTTTTGATTGATTTTATTTATAATTATAGCCCCGCGCAGCTGTCCCGCCAGCTGGCAGGCGGTGCGCCTTTAAGGCGCATACTAACCTGTAAGTTTTGTTTTGGCGTCAAAGGACAAATTGTTCATGGATGTGCACAGTTAGTAGCACTTAATTAAATAAATGATTAATAGCCCCGCGGAGATTCGAACTCCGGTCACCCGGTCCAAAGCCGAGCATCCTTGACCACTAGACTACGGGGCTAATAACCTTAATCTAACTTTTTCATCAACCTTTTTTAAAAGGTTGCATTAGACTAAATGGCTATTTTTCAATTAAATTATAAAACTGATTGAATGCAAGTATTTTTAAGTTTTCTTAAACTCAAATAATAAGTAATTTTGGGCCTGTAGCTTAGCCTGGTTGGAGCGCACGACTGATAATCGTGAGGCCGAGAGTTCAAATCTCTCCAGGCCCATTTCATTCAATTTAATTTTTTGTCAATAACTTTTTATTTCTTAATTTCATTATATTTGCATGGCTGAAAAAAAGAAGGAAGAAAAAGAATTATTTCAAGAAGAATTATTTGATGAAGCATTGGATGAAATTTCTTTAGAAAATGAAAAAGAATTAAGAAAACCAAAAACTGATTCAGATGTGAAAGAAATTTCTTCTGAAAAAACAGCTGATGCAGTTAATGTAAAAAAACTTAAAGACATGCTTTTTCCGATTAAAGAAGATAAAAAAATTCCTGTTCAAAAAAATGTTTCTGAAAAATCATTTGAAAAAAAAGAAGATTCTTCAAAAAAAATTAATTCATTTCTTCCCTTGCTTATAGGTTTTTTTGGATTAATTATATTTTTGGCTGTTGTTTTTCTTGTATTTTCTTTTTTAACTGGATTAGGAAGCGAAGTGAATTCAGTTAAATTCAAGTCAGATACTATTCCAGTTATTTCAGATAATTCTGAAGAAAATTCTTTGAATGAACCGCAGGGAAAACCTGAATGTCCTTTTGAATGTTGTTCTGATAAAATTTATATTGAAAAAAAATGTTCTGCTCCATTGATTTGCTCTAATAATTCCTGTAAATTAAAGCCCTGCACTAAAGAATGCTGTACTGAAGAAAATGTTCAGGAAAAACTTTGCGCTGAAGGGATGGAATGTGTTGATAATGAATGCCTGAAACCTGCATGTCCTTTTATTTGTTGTATGGCTTCAGATAAAGAATACAGGGAAAAGAAATGCATTTCTGGACTGCGTTGTGTTGGCAGAACTTGTTCAGTTCCTGGATGAATTCAAATCTTTTATTATGTCTTTTAATGAAAACAATGCCCAAACTGTGTTAAGGAAAAGAAAAGGATAACTGTTAATCATTAAAGCATAAAAACATAATAAAGCTGAGCCAAGAAAATTCACTGAATCATAAATCAATGAATCTTCACTCCATTTATGGGTTTGATTCATTAGGAATGCAATTAAAATCAACATCATTCCAGTGAAACCAATTATTAAATTAAAATCTATTTCCATTCAATCACTTCTCTTCATTTATTTTTTTAATTAATTTTTTTTAATTTTTTTAATTTCTTTTTTTTAATTATCTGCTTTAATTTATTTTTTATTTTTAATTAATTTGTTTTTGTTTATTCTTTTTCTTTAATTAATTTAATTATTATTTTTCTTTTTCTTGGACCGTCAAATTCGCAGAAAAAAATTTTCTGCCATTGCCCTAAAAGCAATTGGTTTTCTTTAATTAAAATTGTTTCGCTTGCACCGATAATTGAGCTTTTAATATGCGCATCGCTGTTTCCTTCTGAATGCAAAAAATTAGGATTTTCAGGAATTAATTCATTTAATTTTTTTTCAATATCTTTTAATACATTTGAATCAAATCCTTCATTTACTGTAACTGCAGCAGTTGTATGCGGAACAAATAAAATGCTTATTCCTTCTTTTATTTTGTTTTTCTGTATTAATTCATTTATTCTGCTGGTAATATCAATAAATTCAGTTTTTTTCTCTGATTTAATGCTTAATTCCATTTTTTTGCCTTCTTTTTCCCTAAATTATATAAACTCTCTTGCTTTAAATTAATACATTAAAAGTGATTTAATGGTTAAGTTTAGTTTTTTAGGCGGTGCTCAAGAAGTTGGAAGAAGCTGTTTTCTGGTTGATGACGGTGAAAAATACTTGCTGGACTGCGGAGTAAAGTTAGGCCCTAAAGAAACTGAATATCCTTTAGAACCTGAAACAAATATTGATGCAATTATTTTATCTCATGCTCATTTAGATCATTCAGGAAACATTCCATTTATTTTCCGTAAATCAAGTCCTTTAACTTATATGACTCCTCCTACTTTAGGGCTTTCAAGAATTTTATGGGAAGATACTTTAAAAATTGCTGATATTGAAAAATCAGATCCTGTTTTTTCTAAAATTGAAATAAAGCGTGCAGAAAAATATACTTTTCCTTTAAGTTACAGGAAAAGAACTGATTTAAATGAAAATGCTTCAGTTGAATTTTTTGATGCAGGACATATTCTTGGAAGTGCAATAACAAAGCTTTCGCTGAAAAATTCTACTCTGGTTTATACTGGTGATTTTATGCTGAATGAAACAAGACTTCATCCAGGCAGTGATTTAAAATCATTAAAAAACTGTGATTATTTAATTATTGAATCAACTTATGGTGACAGAGCGCATCCTGACAGAAAAAAAACAGAAAAAGAATTTGTTGAAAAAGTTCAGGACACTGTGGACAGAGGCGGAACTGCATTAATTCCTGCTTTTGCAATCGGAAGATGCCAGGAAATAATTGATGTTTTCAATGAATATTCTTTGGATGCAGAAGTTTTTTTTGACGGCATGGGACAAAAAGCTTCAAGAGTTTATAGGGATAATCCTGCTTATTTAAAGAAACCAAAAGAACTAAAGGAAGCTCTTGCAAAAGTTAACTGGATTAAAAAAGCTTCAATGAGAAAAAAAGCATTAAAGAATCCAGCAGTAATTGTTACAACTGCAGGAATGCTTCAAGGAGGCCCAGTATATCAGTATTTGCCGAAAGTTTATTCTGATTCAAATTCAGGAATTTATTTAACTGGCTTCCAAGTGGAAGGAACTCCTGGAAGAACTTTATTTGAAACAAAAAAAATTGCAATTGAAAACGAAGCAGTTGAAGTAAGAGCTGAAGTAAAAAAATTTGATTTTTCAGCTCATTCAGGAAAAGATGAACTCCTTAAAGCAATTGATTTATTTAATCCAAAGAAAATAATGCTTGTTCACGGCGATAAAGAAGTAATGAATTCACTTAAAAAAGAAATAAAGAAAAAAGGATTTGATGTTTTTACTCCAAAGCAGGGAGAAGAGCTTGAATTATGATTAAATTAAAAAAAATTTTAACTGATTCTTTTTCGCTTTTAATGAAAAAACCATTATTATTTCTGCCTAAATTAGTTATTGCATTTCTTTACTCTATTCCGATGATTTTTCTTCCTGCAATTACTTTTGCTTCACTTGATTTTTCTTCACCTAAAACTTCTTTATTAAGCGAACTTGTTTTCTGGATGATTATAATTTTCTGCATTTCATTGCTGGATATTTTATTTAATTCAATGTATTCATTTATTTCAAAAGATTATTTGAATAAAAAAAATATTTCTTTAATTCAATCCTTTAAAAAAGCATTAAATAAATTCAGAACAGTTTTTCCTTCAATTATTTTAACTGACTTGATTTTTATTGTAATCGCATTCATTGTTTCAATTCCTTTGGGTTTTTTTATTATGCTTAATTCACTTGAATTAATTATTTTATTTTCATTAATTTATTTTGTAATTATTTTAATTTTATTTATTGCATTTTATTTGATTTATCCTATTGCTTCGCTTGAATCATTTACTGCAATTAATTCATTAAAGCAAAGTGTTTTTCTGGCTAAAAAGAATTTTAAAAAAATTTCAGTGGTTTCATTGTTTTCTTTTGGTTTAAGTTTTCTTTCAATTTCACTTCCGTTTTTAATTGAATTATTGATTCAAAGCAATTCGCCGATTATTTTAGCAGTAATTGCATTTGTATTGGTAAGGTTTTTAACTGCAATAATAGCAACTTATTATTATGTTCTTAACCCTGTTTTTTATTTGGAGGCTGAACTAAAATGAAAGAATTTTGCCCTAAATGCGGAAAAGACTCAGGAACTTTTATTCAAGGATTTTGTTCTGACTGCTTTATTCAGGATCATGAACTTGTTTCATTGCCTGAAGTAATTGAATTAGAATACTGTTCTAGATGCAATCATATTAAGGCAGGGCATAAATGGGTTGAATTAACTGATGATAAATTAAGGGAAATAATTGCTTCAAAATTAAAATCCAAAGAAGCAGTGATTGAATGGAGCAGAATTAATTTTTTAGAAGAATTAACTGAAGGAAAAAGAATTGCAGTTGTAACAATTAAAGGAAAAATAAATGATTCAGAATTAGAGTTTGATAAAAAAACTTCAATTGAATTAAAGAAAACAATCTGTGATTCCTGCATGAAATCTGTTTCAAATTATTATGAATGCACTTTACAGATAAGATTTGACGAAAATCCTTCAAATAAGCAAAGAAGAGCTGTAATGGATGAACTTAATGAATTTCTTGATGCAAGACTTGCAAAAGACGCGCTTTCAAAAATCACTGGAATGCAGGATGACAAAAAAGGATTTGATGTTTTAATCGGTTCAAAAACAGCAGGAAAAGAATCAGCACTTTACTTGGCAAAAAAATTTAATTCAAAAGTAATTTCAAGTGATTCATTGGTTGGATTAAAATCCAATGGAAAACCAAAAAAAAGACTTACTTTCTGCATTCGCCCGAAAGTTTAATTATTCAAATACTTTTAATGCTTCAATTGCTTCAGCCATTGGTTTATTGATTAAAAGCAAAGGAATTTTTTCTGCTTCAGCGATTTTAATTGCAATTGCATCAACTTTCTGCAATCCATGCAACACAACAATGGATGGTTTCATATCAATTGAAAACCTTGCAATTTTAACTGCAATCATCGGGCTTCTGCCTGTTTCAACATGATCAAAAAATAAAGCTCTTTCAGGAGTTTTTCCATACATTTGCATATATTCATGCACTGGCACATCAAGAATTACTTTAAGTGAATCAATTACAGTAAAACCATAAATTGTTTTTTCTTTTAATTTCTGAGGGCATGCAACTATTTCAGCATCAATTTTTTTAGCAAAATCTTTTCCATTAACTGGTTTTTTGAATTCATGAACATCAAAAATATTTTCTCTTGGTTTGAAATCTTTTTCTAATTGTTTTCTGATTTTTCCGCCTCTTGTTTCATCAATTTTTATAAGAGTTTCAACCAGTCTTGAAACAACTCCAATTCCAGGACTTTTTCTTCTTCCGCCTTCATAATCAGAAATAGTTGAAGAACTAACCTGCAATGCTTCGCTTAATTCAGTCTGGCTTACTCCAAAAATTTCACGCCATTTCTTCATTGTGCTTCCAGGATCTTTTGATAAAGCAATTTCTCCTGCAATTAATACATCAAGCTTTTCCATACTATTATTTTACATTAACAACAATTTAAATGTTTCGTCAATCGTCAGTTTTAAAAAGGCAGAAAACGAAGTAATGTTTTTATACTTAAAAAGAATTGATTTTATTAAGGTGAGTTAATGGCAGTTGATTCAGGTATTGCTTTAATGGGTTTACCAATTTTAGCAATTGTTGGAGTAATTATAATATATGGGGCATTGATTTTAATTGATTCATTTGTTTTATGGATTATCTCAAAATTAATGAATTTCACTAATAAAGGATTTCTTCGTGCTTTGGGTGCAAGTATTGTTTTAAGTATTACAGGGCTTATAATTAGTTTTGGATTTGGATTTATTGGAAATTTTCTTCCTTCAGTAATAGGAATGATTTTTTCATTGATGTCATTTTTTGTTTCGCTTGCAGTTTCAGTGCTTTTAATTAAATTAATTTATTCTGAAAGTTGGCTTAAAGCAGTTATTGCTTGGATTGGATTATTTGTTGTAAATATTATTTTAAGTGTGATTTTTGGAATATTAATGATTGTATTAATTGCAATAGGTTTTGCAGGGATATTCAGTAGTTTTGCTTAGTAATTTGATTTAATTAGTTCGGACGAGGAGGGATTCGAACCCTCGACCTACTGATTAGGAGTCAGTTGCGCTATCCAGGCTACGCTACCCGTCCTTAATAGATTCTTTTCTTAATTAGCTTTATTAAGTTATTTTTGCCTGACGTAATTTATTATTCCTGTAATGCTTCCGCCGATTAAAGCAGTAACTAATTGCATTAATCCCATTGCAATAAGGAATGCTTCAGGAACTAAATTAATTGAAACAAAAAGTAATGCAATTGAAAAAAGCAAAATACTTTTTGCAAGTGATGCAATGCTTAAAGCAAAAGCATAATTTTTTTTCTGAATTACTTTAATTTTTTTAATTAAATAAACAAAAACAAAATTTCCAATCCAAATAAATGGAATAAAGTAAAGCAGGAAAATACTTGATTGGCTGAAAATAATTCCTGTAAGAAAAGCAGCAATGCTTGGAAGAATAATTAAGGGAATAAGTTTTTTTGCTGAAAAATACAATGCGCTTGAAGCTAAAGCAAAATTCACTATTGAGCCGATTATTATTTGATTAGAGAACTGAAAATGCATTAAAGCAAAAGGTGCTATAATGGAAATAATCAAATAAACAGCAAATTCAAGTGATTCAAACCTGTTTTTAAGCAAGGTTTTTTCATTTAATTCATTCAAAAAAGCATAATTGTATTTCATGCACTTATAATGAACGCTTCTTTATTTATTTTTTCGCTTTTTTTGGCTTTGGATTAAATTTATTAATCTTTTACGTGTTTACTGTTTATGGATTTATTATTTTCATTTGCTTTAATTGCTGCATTGATTTTTGCAGGATTTCTTGGAAACGTATTCTTCAATAAAACCAAGTTTTCTGATTTAATTCTTTTAATGCTTTTAGGTTTGCTTGTAGGCCCTGTATTTCATATACTGCCTGAAGGAGTAATAGTTATTTTTCGTGATTTAAATCCTTTTTTTGCTTCAATTGCATTGATTATTCTTTTATTTGAAGGTGGAATGCATTTAAATTTTTATCATGTTTTACGCGAGTTACCTAAATCAAGTTTTTTTACTTTATTTAATTTTCTTTTAACTGCTGTTTTATCTTCAATTGTATTAAGTTTTTTTGGATGGGATTATTTAAGCGGTTTTCTTGTTGGAGCAATTTTAGGCGGAATAAGTTCAGCAGTAGTTGTTCCTTTAGTTTCTGCTTCGCGTGCAAATGAAAACACTAAAACATTTCTTACTCTTGAATCAGCAATAACTGATGCTTTATGTGTTATCAGTGTAATTGCTTTAATTCAGTTCATTGTTTCTGCAGGAGATATTGGATTGCAGGGAGTGCTTCAGAATTTGTTTGCTGCTTTTTCAATTGCAACAGTGATTGGAGCAGTAGTTGGAATTTTATGGTTAACAATTCTGCGTGATTTTCATACTTTAATCCAGCCAGGAGAAAATCTTTTAACAATTGCAATTCTTTTTTCATTATTTTCTTTAGTTGAATTTGTTGGCGGAAACGGAACTTTTGCTGTATTGATTTTTGCATTGGTTTTAGGCAACAGTAAAACAATAATGCGTTTTCTTCGCATGCAGGAAATTGAAATTGATTCAGAAATACGTTCATTCCAGTCAGAGTTTGCTTTTTTCGTGAAATCATTCTTTTTTGTTTATTTAGGATTAATTTTTGATTTAGGTTCTTTTGATTTAAAAATAATTGGAATTGCAACAGTATTGCTTATTGCATTGATTCTGCCAAGAATTATTTCAACCACTTTCCTTGCAAAACTTGTTCCGCAGTATTTGCAGGATTCTTTTTTAATTAAATCAATGATGGCGCGAGGATTAGCTGCGGCTGTTCTTGCAACATTGCCTTTAGCAATGGGGGTTCAAGGAGAATTTGTTGTAATGATTCCTCAAATAGTGTTTCTTACAATTCTTTTAACCAATATAATTACTTCAGTTGGCTTTTATTTAAATGAACAGAAAGAGCCGGTGCTAATTGTTCCAAGTGAAATAGAGGAAATAGATTTAAGCAAGGAAAAAGGAAAAAAACCTTCAGAAGAAAATGAAGAAGAAAAAGAAAAACTTGAATTTGTAAAAAAAGAAATGCCGAAAATGGTTTTATCTGAAGAAAAATTTCATTTAAATTCAAAAAAGAACTAAAAAGATTAATTTAAAAACAATTCTTGTCGGTTTTAATTAATTAAATTTTTTTTAGGAGGTAATTTAATTGAATAAAATTTTAATAATTTCATTGCTTGCAATGATTTTAGTTTTAGGCTGCACTTCAGCGCCGCCACAGAATCCAAATGAACAGATTCCAAATCAAAATAATCAGAACAATCAAATTCCAAACCAGCAGAACAACATGCAGGAACAAAACAATAACCAGGAACAAAATCAAAATGAAAATAATGCATTAAATGATTTCCTTGGTTCAATGGGAACAGCAACAGAATATAAAGTAATTTATGATGTAACTTCAAGCTATTCAGGGTATTCGAGCACTTCTGTTTATGGCTATTATATTAAAGGAAACAAGATGAGAATGGATACAACTATTGACAACACTAAATCAATGATGTTTTTCCTTGAAGGAACAACTTATATGTGCAGTGACTCAGGCACAGAACTCACTTGTATGGATTTAGGTTCAGAGTCATCAACTGATTCTTATACTGGAATGCTTACAGTTGACAAAGACACTATAGAAGATAACATGAATGATTACATGGTTACTCCTTTGCCTGACGAAGTATTCGGCGGACAAACAGCTAAATGCTTTAAAGTTGCAATGAATACAGGAACAGAATTAGGCAATATTGAATCAAAATACTGTGTTGCAAACAATGTAATGGTTTATGTTAAATCACAGTCAGGTTATGGTTTAACTGAAATGAAAGCAAAAGAAGTAAGCTTTACAGTTCCTGATTCAGATTTTGATTTGCCAGCAGAACCAGTTGATTTAATGACTGGGATGTATGGGCTGTCAGAAGAAGACATGCAAAACATGGCAAACCAATACCAGTAAATAATTAAATCTTTTAAAAGGAAAAAAATATTTTTTCCTTATCTTTTTTTTATTTTT
>JAFGBZ010000010.1 GCA_016932875.1 Candidatus Iainarchaeum sp. | reverse complement strand
TTTCAATTGCATTTATTTTTTCAGGTTTGATTTTTTTTACAAACCAATCAATCATCTGAGGAAGACTAAAATCATTTCTGTTTGTTTCTTCAGAAATAATTCTTTTCATTTCTTCTGTAATAAACGGATTTTTTTGAAAAAATTCAATTGCCTGCGCCCGATGCTCTTTAAATAGATTTAATCTGATTTCAAGCATTTGATTGTATCTGTTAAAAATTTTATTTACTTCAAAACGCATTAATTTAAAATCTCCGCCGATTTCATAGTTTTCTGAGCTAATTATCTCGTCAACTGTTTTTTCAATGCAAAAATCAAAAAAATCTTTTTGATATTCTATTCCTTTTAATTCTTCAAAAATTCTTTTTTTTGTTTCTAAAGTTAACTCTTGAATTAAATGTTTCTGATGTTTTTTCATAATTAGTTTTGACGCGGTTTCATAAATTTCTTCAAATACTTCTCTTGTTTTTATATCTAATGGCATGCTTGGGTTAAGAATAATTGAATCAAGTTCTTTTACTGCAGTTTCTGTTAATGCATTTAATGCAACTTTAGTTGATATTCTCATTATTTTTTTGCTTTTTTTAATGCTTTTTTTTAAAACATTGCTGTTTCTTGCATAATTCAAAAAAAGCTCTTTTTTTAATTCAGGATACTGCGAAAGCATTCTTTTTAAATCGATTCGCCTGCATTGGAAATTTATCTCTTTTTCTTCAAGAGTATTTGAAAGTTGTCTTGAATATTTGTATCCCTGCCTATGTATTTCTCCATGTTGTTGTCTTTGAGTTAAATCAAAATGAATGTGTTTGCTTGTTGTTTTTATTTTTCCATACATTGTATTAATCTTATTTTTTTTCTTTTTAAACTATCTGTTATTTATTATGTATACTTGCCTTTTTTTCTACTATTCAGTTGTGTTTTCTTATAGATATTTATTTAAAGTATTAAGTGGGAAGAAATGTTTTATTGTTTTTTATTAGGGGGATTTTAGCTTGAAGACGATTATTGAAAAGACTTTAAAAGATATTGAAAATAAAAGATTTGCTTCTTCTCCAAAGAAATCAGTTGGTCACAAGGATGATGCTTTGAAGAAACTGCTTGAAAAATCTCAGGCGAAAATCCGTGTTGTTGGAGTAGGCGGCGGAGGATGCAATACAATTAACCGAATGAATGAAGTTGGAATTAAAGGCGCTGAAACTTATGCGGTTAATACTGATGCTCAAGACTTATTGAAAGTTAGTGCAAGCAGAAAAATTTTAATTGGAAAAAAATTAACCCGTGGATTAGGTTCTGGAAGCAATCCAAATGTAGGCGAAAACGCTGCACAGGAATCAGTTGAAGAACTTAATTCATTAATTGCTGATGCTGATTTAGTTTTCATTACTTGTGGAATGGGCGGAGGCACTGGAACAGGTGCAGCACCAGTTGTAGCTGAATTAGCTAAATCCAAAAAAGCTTTAACTATCGGTGTAGTTACAATGCCTTTCACTGTTGAAGGAAAAAAAAGAATGGAAAATGCAATGGAAGGAATTTCACGCTTAAAACAGCATGCTGATACAGTAATTGTTATTCCTAATGATAAAATTCTTGAAATAGCTCCTGATTTGCCTTTAAATGCTGCCTTTAAAGTTGCAGATGAAGTTTTAACTAATGCAGTTAAAGGAATAACTGAAATGGTTACAAAACCAGGATTAATTAATTTAGATTTCGCTGACTTACGCACTATTTTAGATAAAGGCGGAGCAGCAATGATTGGATTAGGTGAATCCAATACAGAAAAAGCAGTTGATTCTAGAGCATTAGAAGCAGTTGAAAATGCTTTAACTTCTCCTTTGCTTGATGTAGACATAAGCAATGCAAATCGTGCTTTAATTAATGTTGTCGGCGGAAGCGACATGACTTTAAGAGAAGCAGAAATGATTGTTGAAGCAGTAAGCGCTAAAATCAATTCAAATGCTCACATAATTTGGGGTGCAATGATTGATGACAATCTTCCAAGACATCATATTCAGGCAATGGTTGTAATTGCAGGTGGAAGATTCCCTTATTTAGAAGATGCTCAATTTGATTCAACTGAAATAAGAAGCATTGATTTAGGAATAAGATTCGCAGATTAATTCTGCGGATGATTTCTTTTTTTCTTAATCATATCCCTTTTTATTCTTTCTTTTATTATTCTTTTTTTATTAATTAGTGATTTTGAATGGGAATGATTTCAGATTTTATTGAATCCAGTAAAAGAATTTTTATTGTTTCACGTAAACCTGACTGGAAGGAATTTACTACAATAAGCAAGATTACTGCAATTGGAATACTTGTAATTGCATTAATTGGTTATGTTGTATTATTTATAATCACTATGTTAAATCTGTTTTAAAGATTTTTTTGTTTTGCAAAGATTTAAATTAATCTTAACCAGTATATTTTTATGTCTAAATTGGTTATTGATAAAAATCTTAAACTTCTTGGAATTTTAACTGTTTTTGTTGTTGTTTTATTTTTGTTTTTTAATGGAAGCATTATTGGTAAAAGCACTTATCTTTTAGATAATTTGAAATCCTCTTTAAGTGGTTCTTCAATGGAAAGTGCTGGTTTAACTGATTCAGTTGAATTATATAATGAAACAACTTCAGATATTTTTTCATGGGTTCCATTGGCTTTAGTTGGAATTGTTGTAATTGGATTTGTTTTATTTGCTGGATTTAATTTAATGAAATACTAATTTCGCTTCAAGCGTTACCCTTTTTAATTCTTTTTATTCAATTTTTACTTTAGTTAACCAGTTAAGTTAACCCTATTTTTTATTATTTTTAATAGGTTGCTTATGGTTAAGTACAGTTGATATATTAATGAAATAAATTAAAAGGATTAATGAAATAAAGGTGTGAAAAATTGATTTTTACTATTAGAACAACAGTGAATCAGGAAAGCTTGGTTGTGGATATTTTATCCAGTAAAATTAAAAAAGAAGACTTGAATGTTTATTCTTTTTGCGCTATTCCTGGATTAAAGGGATATGTTTTAATTGAAGCAGACAATGAAATGACTGTAAGAAGAGCTATCTCTAATACAAGCCATGTGAAAGGACGTGGAATTGTTGGAGGCGAAGTAAAAATAGATGAATTATCTAAATTGCTTGAATCCAAACCATTAATGAAATCAATTAAAGTTGACATGAAAGTTGAATTGATTTCAGGTCCGTTTAAAGGAGAAAAAGCAAAAGTAATTCGTGTTAATGACATGAAAGAAGAAGTTACAGTTGAATTACTGGAAGCAGCAGTAAAGATTCCGGTAACAATTAAAGCGGAAAACATCCGCATACTCAAGGATTAAATGGAGGAATAAAGAATGCCAGAAATAAGTGCGATGGTTGAAGGCGGAAAAGCAACCGCAGGAGCTCCTTTAGGGCCAGCATTAGGGCCATTAGGAGTAAACATTGGAGAAGTAATTAAACAAATAAATGATAAAACAAAATCATTTAATGGAATGAAAGTTCCAGTTAAAGTAATTGTTGATTCTAAAACAAAATCATTTGAAATAAGTGTTGGAAGTCCTCCTACAAGCGCTTTAATTAAAGGTGAATTAAAAGCACAAAAAGGTTCAGGAAAACCAAATTTAGAAATGATTGGAAATCTTTCAATGGAACAAGTAAAAAAATTAAGTGAAATGAAAGCAGAAGGATTAGCTTCAACTGATTTAAAAAAATCAGCCAGAGAAATAATTGGCACATGCAATTCAATGGGCGTAACAATTGAAGGACTGCCTGCAAAAGAAGCACAAAAAAAATTCGCAGCAGGCGAATATGACAGCCAATTCAAATAATTGGCTTTTCTTTTTCTTTTTATACTAAGCTTTTTAAACCTTTTTAACGCATTTTATGTAATATTTTAGCCTCGTTCTATGAGGCCGTTTCACTGCTTGAGAGCAGGAGGTCATTGTAAATGTTTAAGAAACAGGATTTTGCGGAAGCAATAGATAAAGCTAAGGAAATTTCAATTAAAAGAAATTTCGCGCAGTCATTTGATATGACAATTAATTTTCGTGGAATTGATTTTAAGAAAGGCGCAAACCAGATTGATTTGAATTTAGAGTTACCTCATTCAACTGGAAAGGCAAGCAATGTTAAATCACTTGTTTTTGCTCATGATAAAAAATTTGCTGAAGAACTTAAAGGAAAAGCAGAAAAAATTATTCTTGATTCAGATATTCCTAATTTAAAGAAAAAAGATGTTGAAGTTTTAATGAGAGATTATGATTTATTTTTAGCTGAAGGTCCTGCAATGCTTATTGTTGCAAAACATTTAGGACAGCAGTTGGCTCCAAAAGGAAAAATGCCTAAATTAATTCCTGCAAACATTTCACAGTTTGATTCAATGGTTGCAAAACTTTCAACTTCAGTTAAAATCACAACTAAAAAAGGAAAATTCATGCCTTTAATTCATGTTTTAATTGGAAAAGAAACCATGGAAACTGAAAAAATTGCTGAAAACGGTGAAGCAGTATTTAATGCAGTTTTTGATGCAATAAAAAAATCACCGCAAAACATTAAATCAGTTCAAGTGAAATTAACTATGGGTCCAGTAGTTAAAATTGGAAGAGTAAATGAAGCAAAGCCACAGGAAGAAAAAAAGCATTTGAAAGGTGATGCTAAATGACTTCTCATACAATGCCTTGGAAGGAAGCACAATCAAAAGAATTAACTGAAATGCTTTCAAAATACAAAGTGCTTGGATTAGCTGACTTAAATGAATTCCCTACAGCTTTATTTCAGAAATTAAGAAAAAAACTTTCAGGTAAAGCAAAAATAAGGGTTTCAAAAACACGTATTGTACAGCGTGCTTTAGAGAATTCAAAATTTAAAGGTTTATCAGAAAAAGCTAAAGGAAAAACAGTTGCAGTAATTTTTTCTGAAGTAAATCCATTTGAATTATTTGCTTTCATTAAAAAAAATAAAGGATTAGTTTTTGCTAAAGAAGGAATGATTGCTGAAAAGGATATAATTATTCCTGCAGGAGATTCAGGTTTGCCTCCTGGTCCAGCATTAACTGATTTAAAAGGACTTGGATTGCAAGTAAAAGTTGCAGGCCCTACAATTGAAATAATAAAAGATAAAACAGTTGTAAAGGCAGGCGATGAAATTGATGCAAAAACAGCTAATGTCCTTGCAAAACTTGATATTAAACCAATTAAAATCGGTTTAAGCTTAATTGCAGTTCAGGAAAATAATGATATTTTCCTTGCAAATGTGCTTGACATTGATGAAGAACAAGTATTCAATAATTTTGTTTCAGCGCAAAGAAAAGCATTCAATTTGGCTGTCAATTCTGTTTACTTTTGTAATGCAACAACTGAGTTGTTATTACAGAAAGCATTTAGGGAAGCTAAAGCAGTTTCAGTTGAAGCAAATATAGTGAATTCAGCTACAATCGGAGACATTTTAGGTAAAGCGCAAAGAACTGCTAAATTAATTAAGGAAAAAATTCCAGAGGAAAAAAAGGAGTAATATTTATTTGAGGTGAAATCATGGAGTATGTATACGCTGCAATGCTTTTGCATTCTGCAAAAAAAGAAATAACTGAAAGCTCAGTAACTGCTGTTTTGAAAGGAGCAGGAATTGAAGCAGACGCTTCAAGAGTTAAAGCATTAATTGCTTCATTAAAGGATTTAAATATTGAAGAAGCAATTGAAAAAGCTTCAGTTGTTACAGCAGCTCCTGCAGCAGCCGCACCAGCAGCTCACGCAGAAGCAAAAGAAGAACCTGAAGAAAAAGGAAAAACAGAAGAAGAAGCAGCCGCAGGATTAGGAAGCTTATTCGGATAAAAGGAATTTAATTCCTTTTCTTTTCTCTTTTTTTAATTTGATTAGCTTAAAGCTGTTTTAAAGTTTAATTCTTTTAT
>JAFGBZ010000093.1 GCA_016932875.1 Candidatus Iainarchaeum sp. | reverse complement strand
TTATTTTGGTTTTTCTTTCACAATAATTTTAACTTTTTACATGATTGTTTTTAGTGTTTTAAATGGTTTTTTTGTTCAAAAAATTTTGGAGGTATGGAAATGAAAAAAGCAATTGCTTGTGTAACTAATTCAGTTGATTCAGAAATAAGTGAAAAAGCTGCAAGAGCTTCATTTATTTTAATTTTTGAAGACAATGAATTAATTGAATCAATTAAAAATCCTTTTGCAGTAGGCGGAGGCGGTGCAGGTTTTTCAATGGCTAAACTTCTTGCAGATAAAGGAGTAAATGAATTTATTGCCGGTGCAAGCGGTTCAAATTTAGAATCTGCGTTAAAGGATAAAGGAATTAAGTTAATACTAAAAAAAGGGAAAGCAAAAGAAATGATTTAAAATGTTTGTTTCATTAAAAGAATTGCATTATTTTTTTAAGGTGTTGCTGAAATGAATAAAAATTTTTTAATGATTTTTTTTGTTTTAATTTTTTTTTCTTTTTCTGTTTTTTCTTCAGAGCAGGCTTTATTCAAAGGAAAACCAGTTGAATTGCTTTTTTATTATTCTTCTGGTTGTCCGCACTGCGCTAACTTAAACGAGCATTTAATTAAATTAGAGGGAATTTACGCCGAAAAAATAAATATAATAAGAAAAAATGCTTCAGATGATTTTCAGGAATTTATTTCAGTTCAGGAAAAATTCGGGGTTCCATTAAATAATCAATCCAGTGTTCCGAAAGTTTTCATCGGCGATTTTTATTGTATAGGCGATACACCCTGCATTGAATGCCTTGAGCCAAGAATTCTTTTTGAATTAAAGCAGTTGCAGGAAACTGATTTAAATGAATGCAATGAAAATGATTTAAATTCTGAATCAAATGATTTGAATTCAGTTGTTTCAGAAAACACTGGCAGTGAAGTAAATTTATTTCAGTTAATAGGCTTGGCTTTAGTTGATGCAGTTAATCCATGCGAGCTAGCAGTTCTTGTAATTCTTATGGCTGCAATTCTTTCCCGTTATCCAAATCAAAGAAAAAAGGCTTTAAAAGCAGGGATTGCGTTCAGTTCAGCGATTTTTTTAATGTATTTTATTTTCGGAATTTTAATTATTGTTGGATTTAAAACACTACTTGGAGTAACTCAATTAAACGGCACATGGTTTTATTATCTGCTTGGAGGAATTGCATTGCTTTTAGGATTGCTTAACCTTAAAGACGCAGTATGGTATGGAGGCGGAGGATTTGTAATGGAAGTTCCGCAGTCATGGCGTCCTAGAATGAAAGCAATAATTGAAGGAACAACTTCAACTGCCGGAGCATTTATTACTGGCTTAATTGTAAGCTTTTTTTTAACTCCTTGCACTTCAGGGCCTTATTTTGTTGCAGGAGGAATTCTTTCAGGACTTGACTTGATTTCAGCAATTCCCTTGCTTTTAATTTACTTGTGTTTTTTTATTTCTCCAATGATTGCAATTCTTGCAATAACTTATTTGGGTTTCATGGCAATAGATGATGTTTCTTCATGGCGTGAAAAAAATATTAAAAAACTTCACTGGATTGCAGGATTGTTACTTTTAGGTTTAGGTTTAGCAATGATTTTTGGATTAATTTAAAATAAATTAAGTAAGAAATCAAGAAAGCGGGTTTGGATTAATTAAAAAAATATCGCGGTGGACGAGATTCGAACTCATGTAACCTTGCGGTTCCAGCTCACTGTCCTTCTGCAATGTTAATTCAATTCGCGTAAAGCGAATTGCATTTCTTTTTGCACGCCTGCTTTTTCTTCTTAAGAAAAAGCGGCTTCCAGGCTGGTGCATTTGACCACTCTGCCACCACCGCAGCGGCTCACTCCGCTGGCACGTGAGAACAGCTTTCAGCTGTTCGTGCTCACTTCGTTCGCCTTTGATTGTTATTATCAATTAATTCAAAAGACTATTTAAAAGAGTTTACAATTCCTTTAATGATTTAATTGCTTTTACAGGGTTTTTTGCTTTAAAAATGTAATTTCCTGCAACTAATACATCTGCTCCATGAAGAACAGCTTGCTTTCCTGTTTTATCATTAATTCCGCCGTCAATTGAAATTATTGGTGCTAAACAGTGTTTTTCTGCGTATTTTTCAATGAATTCCACTTTATTTAATGCTTTTTCATTGAATTTCTGCCCTCCAAAGCCTGCATCAACACTCATAACCAATATTAAGTCTACATAATCCATATATGGAATTGCTTTTTGAATCGGAATTTTATTATTAATGCATATTCCTGCTGTTGCTCCCATTGATTGAATTTTTTTAATTAATTTAATTGGATTAGAGCTTGTTTCAGGATGAAATGTAATTAAATCGCTTCCTGCTTCAATGAATTTTTCTGCATATTTATCTGGTTTTGAAATCATTAAATGAGTATCAAAAGGCAGTTTAGAATATTCTCTTATTGATTTAATTACTGTTAATCCAAAAGAAATATTTGGAACATATGCTCCGTCCATTACATCCAAATGAATTAAATCTGCTTTTGCTTTTTCAAGCATTTTTAATTCTTTTTCTAAATTACCAAAATCAGCGCTTAATAATGAAGGAGCCACTACTGCCATTAAATCACCATTAATCTTGAATCCTAAAAGTATTTTAACTAAATAGTATTTAATTATTAGGTGAATTTAAGTGAATAAAATTATTCCATTGCTTTTATTATTTTTATTAATTTTTGCGTGCACGCAATCAGCAGAAAAAAAAGTTAAAGAAGAGGTTTTTTCAATTCCTGTTTTAGAGCAAGGAGATTACCTGCTGGTTACTGGAATTAATGAATTTGATGGACAGGAATTAAAATTAAGAGTTGATGGTTTTCAACCTGTTGAAGATATTTATTCTTCTGGTAAAGTAAAGCTTTCTCTTGTAAGCGGAAGTAAAGTAATTAATTCACAGTATTTCAGTGAAATGGACAGAGTTGAAGACGTGTTCCCTATTCTGGAATCAGCTTATGTTTCTCAGGTTAAAATCAATGAATATAGGGCTATTTACTCGGTTTCGATTGAATTCCTGCACTATAAATAAGCTTTTATACTCCTTGCACACTAATATTAATGGTTCACTTATACATTACATTTGATTCACAAGAGGTGATACAAAAATGAAAACCAAACAAGACAGCATTTCAATAATTGAATGCTATGATCTAATGGAAGAATTCCGAGATAAGTGATTCTTCCACTGGTTTCTATTTATTTTATTAAAATCAGTTTTTAATTTATTTTTTAATAATTGTTTTTTGATATTTTTTTTCAAAATAAGTTCTTGCTTTTTGTTCTGATTCAAATTCCTGAAATAAATTCATTGCTTTTTTATAATTCAATTTATGTTTTTTTAATAATTCATTTAATTCTTTTGAATCCTTGAATTTTTCCAGTGCTTCACGGGATTTTTTATGAGATTCATTTAATCTTTCCAAAAAATGAGCTTTACTGCTTTCAGTTTTCAATTGCTTTCTTAACTGAAGAAATGAATGCACTTGTTCATGCACTTTCTCTAAATTGCATAAAATTCTGTCCAAATAAATTAATTCATGTTCGCTCATGGAATTAAATAGAAACGGAAAAGTTTTTATTTAATCTTCTTCAATGCTTTTTCATGGGTTAAACCCATGCATCTATAATAAAGGTAATTCCATCTTTTTCCTTTTTTTAACTTTAAATAAATCCATTGCCCTATTCTTTCTCCTGCATAATAACTCCATACTGGTTCATAATAGTAAGTTATTTTTGTTCCGTCTGATTTTATTGCTTTCATTAATTTTGGTTTTTTATTAAATTCTTTTTTGTTCGGATTCTTTATTTTTTTATTAATTGGAATAAATTCTTTTTCTAACCTGTAAAGCATGTCTCCTGCCTGCGCAAAAGGAATATCAATTTTAATTATTTTCATTCTTTGAAGCAAATGAATTAATTCATGCACTGGAGTTCCAAGCAGTTGATTGTCTTTACTCCATCCTTTAGAGAAATGCACTTTTTTACTTGTTTCTGAATACAATGCAGGATAAATTTCTCCTTGATGCTGTCCTGATTCTTTAATGTATTCATATAATTCTTTTCCTGAATTATAAATTTCCTTTAAATCTTTTTTTGAATTTTCTTTCAGCACGGCATTAATTGTTAAATTTTGCTTTGAAATATGTTTTTTAATTTCTTTTTTTAATTTAATTTTTTTTCCTTTGCTTAAATGCTTTCCAAAAACTTTTACAATAAAATCAATTTGTTCTTTGATTGGTTTTAAATCAGTTTCTGAAAGCTGTTCTCCTTTAATCATTTGTTTTTTTGTAGGCAAAGGCAAATGATTTTCTTTTTCTCTTTTTTCAGCTTCTTTTTCTAATTTTTTACTTATAATTTTATTTAATTCCTTTATTTTCTTTTTCACTGTTTTCTTTGATTTAACTTTAACAAATTTCTTTTCAGAAGGAAAAACAACTCTTTCAGAAGGCATGAATTAATAGCGAATTAGAAGTATTTAAGCGATTTGGTTTAAATTAAATTCTGCGTTTTGTTTTTTCAAATTTCCAAAAAAGCCTTATTTGATCTTTATC
>JAFGBZ010000092.1 GCA_016932875.1 Candidatus Iainarchaeum sp. | reverse complement strand
CTTCAAAGAAATTCAATAAAGAATTCAACTTAATTTTAGCTTTAATTGGAGTAATTTTTTATCTTCCATTGCTTGCATTGTATTTAATTAATTTCATTAATCCATTCATGTTTTTTGGTTCATTAATTGGTGTTTTTTTATCTTCACTTTTAGCAATGTCAGCAATTACTTTTCTGAAAAAAGATTTCTTTAAAGATAAATTAAATTCAATGGCTTTAATTGGACAAATAATGGATGCATCAGCAACAGTTTACGCAATTGAATTCTGTAATTTTTCAGAACAGCATCCTTTAAGTGAAATGATTTTGAATGTAAACCCTTTTCTTTTCATTATAGTAAAAATTGCTTTAATCACATTAATTCTTCATTATGTGGATAAAGATATTTCTGACCCAAAATTAAATGCATTCATTAAAGTATTTTTAGCAATTCTTGGATTTGCAACAGGATTAGCATCAGTATTCAAATTAGGGCTTGTATTGTGTTAAAACTCATGCAAATATTTAAAATAACTTTGTGTTATATTAAGTTATATGGAGTTATTTGGTGATTTTTATGTATTCTAAAAATGTTACTTTGAATTTGAAAGTTAATGCTTATGGAAATCGTGTTTTAGGAGTAATAAAAGAAAAGTTTGGTTTGAAAGATAAATCTGAAGCATTAAATAAAATTTTGGATTTGTATGGCGATGAATTTGTTGAAAAAGAAGTAAAAGATGAAGTGATATTGGATATTATTAATGATGTTGAAGAAATGAAGAAAAAAAACACTAAACCCATAAGTTTTGATGAACTTGATAAACTTTCTGGGGCGTAATAATGGCTTTTTCCCCGGTTCTTTCTGATAGGCTTAAAAAAGTCTTAAAAAAAATAACTGTTAAAAACAGGCAGCTTTCGTTAGCAATAAACAAAAAGATAAAACAGGTATGCTCTTGTGATGAGGAATTAATTCAGCATTATAAGAATCTCAGAAATGATTTATCTGATTACAAGCGGGTTCATGTTGATAAGTCTTTTGTTTTATTATTTCATGTTGACTTAAAGAATAAAAAAGTTTATTTTTCTAAACTTGACCATCACGACAACATATACAAATTATAAATTCTTCTAGAAACACTTATTATGTGATATTTTGCTTTACTTAATTGGATTAGGTTTAAAGCCAAAGCATTTGACTTTAGAAGCATTAGATGCATTAAAAGAATGTTCAGAAGTTTACTTGGATTCATATACTTCTAAATTTGCTGAAGGAACTGTTAATGAACTTGAATCATTAATTGGAAAAGAAATAATTTCTTTAAATCGCGGAAAGCTTGAATCAGATGAATTAATTGTTAAAGCTAAAACCCAGAATATTGCTCTTTTAGTTTACGGCAATGTGTTTTTTGCCACAACTCATGTGCAGTTTTTATTGGATGCAAAAGAAAAAGAAGTAAAAACAAAATTTATGCCAGGCATTTCATTGCAGAATTATTTAGGTGCAACAGGATTAGATCAATATAAGTTTGGACGCATTGTTTCAATTGTTTTTCCAAAAGAAAATTATGCTCCTGAAAGCTTTTTTGATTCAATTAAATCAAATTTTGAAGCAGGACTGCATACATTATGTTTATTGGATTTAGATACTGAAATCAATTCATTTATGAGCATACAGCAAGCGCTTAAAATATTAAATAAAATTGCTGTTAAAAGAAAAGAATTATTTTTAGATGAAGTTCAAATGGTTTTAATTGCAGGAGCAGGAAGCAATAATCAGATAATTAAATCAGGAACAATAAAAGAATTCATGCGTTCAGGCTATTCTGCTTTTCCTCAATCATTAATCATCTGCGGAAAATTAACTGAAAAAGAAAAAGAATCTTTGGATAAACTTTAGTAGTGATTTAATGGAAAAAGAATTAATTCAAAAAGTTCAAAAATATCATGATTTAACTAAAAAAGCACTTGAAGAAATAAAGAAATTTTCAAATCTGAATAAAGAACAAGAATTAATTGCAGATGATTTTTTAAGTATGGCTGAAAATTATTTTTCTGATGCTAAATTCTTTCAAAAAAAAGGCGAATTACTTACTGCTTTAGCTGCATTCAGTTATGCTCATGCTTGGCTGGATGCAGGTGTTAGAGCTAAATTATTTGAAACAAAAAACGATGTGCTTTTCACACTGCCTTAATTGTAAGTGATTACAACAAAATACTTTAATGTATTACTTGAATGTTGTCTATTGTATGATTCTATTTCTGAAACAAATTTAGAAAATTTTTTTCCAGAGATTTCTTTATTTTGCATATCTGAAAAAGTTAAACTAAAATCTTTTATTGCTTTGTCTGCATTTGTAGCTAAAACAAATTCTCTTACTGGATTTCTTTCTTCATCTTTTGAAGTTAAAGCCCAAATAGAAATTTTTATTGCATTTGAACTAGAATACTTTGAATCAGAATTAATTTTGCTTGTTGTTTTAATATTTAATGAAGTTAAATTTGAAGCATAACATGGTTTTTCTGGATTACTGCAAATGGGGGTAATTTCAATACTTTCTAATGGTAATTCTTCAGTAGTTGTTGAGCTGCCTGTACAGTCTGGACTTGTATCTCCTTTTTTGCATGCACTAGCATCCATACTAAATAATTTAACTAAATCAGTTCCTACCTCAGTTACTCCTGCAGAAACACCTGCAAAAAAAGCAAATAAAATAAAAATTATTGTTAAAATTTTAATTTCTTTCATTAAACCATCTCCTATTTTCTTTTAAAAAACCCTTTTTTAACAGTTAATGCTCTGATTTTATTAATATTTTCTTGTAATTCCGGAACATTTGAATACTCTGAACTATATTCTTCTAAAAGATCAGCCACTTCTATTGTACTTAAATTTCCTTCCGCCATATGTTCTTTAATGCTTGAGACAATTGAATTTAATGATTTTATTTCTTCTTTTAATTCTCCTGGATTTTTAAATAATTTAAAACCCCATTCAGAAAATATTTGATTAATTGCTTTAGCTTCTTTTTCATTCATTTTAGCAGGGCCATTTTTTATTTTTTTAAATTCACCCCAAACTTCAGTTTTTCCTTTTCCTGCTTCAGATTTCAATCCACTCCATAGTTCTCTCCCTGCGGATTTTGAAGCATTTTTAAATTCTCGCCCAAATCCTTTAAAAATTTTTTTTATTACTCCCATTAAAATCACTTAACTTCGCTAAAATCAATTTCATTTAATGTTATTTTTGCTGAATAAACAATTGATTTTTCTCCTTCCTCTAATGCAATAAAAGAACTTAATAGCGTTTTAGTTTTATCTATTAAACTTTTTTCTTCAATTATTTTTCCAGTTAATGTTAGACTTTTTGCATTAGTCATAAATGCGGTTTCAGTAAATCCTTTTTGTTCAATTAAATCATTTAAAACAACATTTATTGTAATCACATCCTTTTTCATTACATTTTTTATTATTAATTTTCCTGAGTCAATTTCAGTTGAAACATTGTTAAATAAATCATAAACCTTGTTTTTTTCATTATTAACGCTCATGTTTTCTTTAATTAATTCAAGAACTCTTTCCTCACCAGTAGCAAAAACAACTCTTTCAGCAGTAAAGTCTAGTTTTTCTTTTTCAATTTCTTTTACAGTTTCTGAAAATCCAGCAGGATCAAATTCAAAGATTAATTCTTTTTTAGGATAATAATATCCTGCATTAGGTCCGCCAGAATAAATTCCTTCAGGAACCACAATTTTATATGTTCTTTTAGCAGTTTCAGCATCATCAAAAGTAATAAACACTGCACCAGTAATTAATTCCTTTTCATTAGTTGCTTCAAAATAAGCTAATGAAGGAAAAAAAATATTTTTTACACCAGCATAAGCTTTATTTGAACCTTCAATTGAAACAAAATCTGCTTTATCATCTTTATAATAAAATT
>JAFGBZ010000091.1 GCA_016932875.1 Candidatus Iainarchaeum sp. | reverse complement strand
TAATAACTCATTCTGTATATATTATTTTGTTCTCGTTTTTCAGTTTTTTTCTTTTAGAATATTTAATTAAATAATGCGCTGTGCTTTTCGGGATTCCTGTTTTTTCCTCTATTTTTCTGAATGATTTATCGTCTCGGTAAAGGGAAATTATTTCTTTTACTTTTTCTAATCCTAATCCTATTGCTCTTCCTTTTAATGAAATTACTTTTAATTCAATGTTTTTTTTTCCTGCAATTTCTTTTACTTTTTTATTTAATCTATTGAATGTAGTTGAACTCATTGAAATTTTTTTAATTCCTTTATTCATTAATTCAATTAATTTTTTTGCTTTAATCGGACGCACTAAATGCAGTTCACTTGCATTTTCAGGAATTTTTTGATTTGAAGAATAAATTGAGTATTTCATTTCAATCATTTTTGAGTAAGAATTCAATTCTTATTTAAATAAACTCATTTAATTAATTTAATTGTTTTTAATGGTGATTTCATTGACTGAATTTGATTCAATTGCTTCTGCTGTAAATGATTTAAAGAAAGGAAAATTTGTTATCCTAGTTGATGATGAAAACAGAGAAAATGAAGGTGACTTGGTTTTAGCCGGAGAATTTTCTTCTCCTGAAAAAATTAATTTTATTTTAAAGGAAGCAAGAGGATTATTGTGTGTTCCAATTGAAGAATCGCGGGCTAAAGAGCTTGAATTGAATAAAATGGTTTCAAGCGAGGATGCTTTTGGAACTAATTTCAGTGTTTCAGTTGATGCAATAAATGCCGGAACAGGGATAAGCGCTGATTCAAGGCATAAAACAGTTAAAGCACTGGTTAATGCAGTAAAACCTTCTGATTTAATGCGTCCAGGGCATGTTTTTCCGTTAATTGCAAGAAAAGGCGGTGTTTTAAGGCGTCCAGGGCATACTGAAGCTTCAATTGAATTATGCAGGCTTGCAGGCTTAAAGCCTGTTTCAGTTATTTGTGAAATAATGAATTTAAATGGTTCAATGGCAAGGCTTCCTGATTTAACTGAATTCAAGAAAAAGCATTCATTAAAATTAATTTCAATTAAAGATTTAATTGAATTTTTATTGCTTAAAAAAAAGAATTCAACAATTGAATTTGTTTCAAAAGCTTTTCTTCCAACTGAATTTGGAAACTTTGAAGTTCATGCATTTAAAGAAAAATTTTCAGGAAAAGAATTAATTGCTTTAGTGAAAGGAAAAGTTAAAAATAAAAAAAATGTTTTAGTAAGAGTTCATTCTGCCTGTCTTACTGGAGATGTATTTCATTCTTTGAGATGCGACTGCCAGAAACAGTTAGAGCATTCATTGAATTTAATTCAAAAAAAAGGTTCAGGTGTTTTATTGTATATTCCTTTTCATGAAGGGCGCGGAATTGGTTTAAGCAATAAAATTCATGCTTATTCTTTGCAGGATAAAGGAAAAAATACTGTGCAGGCAAACACTGATTTAGGTTTTCCTGCTGATGCGCGTGATTACGGCACTGGAGCGCAAGTATTGCGTTTTCTTGGATTAACTTCAATTAATTTAATTACTAATAATCCTGAAAAGCTTGCAGGATTAAATGGATTTGGATTAAAAATCACTGCAAGAATTCCTTTGAAAATCAATCCAAATAAATTTAATAAAAAATATTTGAAAACAAAAAAAGAATTAATGAATCACTTGCTTTAATTTATTATACTGGATTTACTGCTTTAATCCAAGGAATTTTTTTGAAATCTTTTGTGTTTTCGGTGTAAATTAAAAAAACATTATTTTCTTGCATTGTGCTTGCAAGTAATGAATCCCAAAAATGTGTTTTGTATAAATTTTCAAAATTAATTGAATTAATTATTGTTTTTTCAGAGTATTTGAGTATTTCAAATGAATCACTTAACTCTTTTATTATTTGTTGAGATTCTTCTTTTGAAATAGGTTTATTTATTTTTTTAGTTACTGTTGCATGAAATTCAGCTAAATTTTGAATACTTAAAATTCCTTTTTTATTTATCATTATTTCAGTTAAAAATTTTTTTGCTTTTTCTTGCTTGTTTTTTTCACTGGAATCAAAAGCATACACTAAAATATTTGAATCAATAAGTCCTTTATCTGTCATATAATTCACTTCTGTGTTTTATTTGTATTTTTCCCATGTCAAATCCTTTATTCATTTTTTTGATTAAACTTTCAATTGCTCTTTGTCTTACTGTTTCTTCTTCAAGTTTTCTCAATCCTTCACTTATCACTTTAGAAAGAGAACCTTTTTTTCCCATATATTTTTCCTGTGCAAGAACTCTAAGCCTTGTTTCATCTTCATTCTCTAAACTTAATGTTAAAGTACCCATAAAATCACGTAAGTATATATTTACAAAAAAAATATATAAATATATCTTTTTGCAGAAAAACTTTATTAATTCCCTTGCAGTAATTTATTCAGTGTTATTTAATGCTGAATTCATTTTATGATAAATTTATTTACACTTCAGGTTTAAAGTACAAGGATAATAATTTTACTTTAATTAATCTGCCTTTCATGATTGTTCCTGTTGAATTAATGATTGCATTGCTTAGAAAAGATGATCCTGAATTAGGACAGCTTATTTATTATTCTATTAAAGATTCAACTGAAAAGCATTTATTGAAACAGTTTGATGTTGATTTTGGTTTAGGCGGAGAAAAAGCACTGCGTTTTATTGAAGAATTTTTTAGTGCTTCAGGGTGGGGTGCAATAAATCAGGTTGATTTAAATTTCAAAAAAAAGCAGGCAATTGTTTCAGTGCAGAACTCTCCTTTTGCTTTTGCATTAAAAGGACAAGTGAAATCAGAAACAGATCATTATTTGAGAGGAATTCTTGCAGCAGCATTCAGTGATTTATTTAAAGAAAAAGTTGAATGCGTTGAAACAAAATGCATTGCATTAAATGCAAACTCATGCGAATTCATAATAAAACCTGCATCGGAACTGAATTTTGAAAATCCTTCCACAAGAAGACAGATAAGAATTGATTAAGACAGTTGTCTGCAATAAGTTTTTTATTTCCTGAAAAAGAAGAATATATATGGCTTTAAGAAGAAAACCAATTCAGCTTGAATTGTTTTCAGGTAAATCTAAAAACATTACTAATTCTGTTTCAAGGAAAATTAATTCTTATCTGAACAGGCTTCAATTAAGAAAAGAAAAAGCTGAACTGTTGGATAAATATAAAGATTTAAAAAAATCAGAGCCTAGAAATTATTGTGGTTTAAGAAAATTTGAAGGAACTCTTAGTTCTCGTTTTAATATTTCTTCAACTAAAATTCCTAGAAGATCTCCAAATCTAACGTTTACTCAAAAATTCAATAAAGATATTGAATCAAAAATAAAGGAATTAATTCTTAATGGAATTAAAAAAAATTCAGTTAAATACCAAGAGAGATTGGCTAAAATTGAGAAATTAAAAAATGAAATTCGTTCCTGGAATGCATTGGTTCATAGTGAGTTTGATGTTAATTTTCATCTTTTAATTGAACTTCGCAGGCTTCAGTTGCAGGCTGAATGGTGATTTTTGTTTACTGAAAGCTTTTTATATTAGTTTTTTGTTAGTTATATAAATAATTAAATGGAGTGGATAATGTGGCTGAGCAGTTAAGGAGAACTAAAACAGGAATTGGAAGGCTTGATAAAGCTTTGAATGGTGGGTTTCCTTTTGGTAATGTTGTTTTAGTTTCTGGCGGTGCTGGTACAGGTAAAAGTACTTTTGCAATGCAGTTTTTGATTAATGGAGCCACTTTATTTGGTGAAAAAGGATTGTATATTTCTACTGAACAGTCAAAGGAAGAATTAATGAAGACTGCTGCTTCTTATGGCTGGAATATTGAAAATTTGGAATTAAATAATAAGCTTAAAATTGTTTATTTTGATGTAATTGAAACTG
>JAFGBZ010000090.1 GCA_016932875.1 Candidatus Iainarchaeum sp. | reverse complement strand
ATTAAGCGGCTAATTTTTCTTGTGCTTTGAATATAACTCCGCGTTCTAAACTATGCTGGAATGCTAATTCAAGTTCTTCTGAAGAAAGATTGTGTTCTTTGCATAAGTTTTCTATTTGTTTTTCAATTGCTTTCAGTTCTTTTTCTTTTTCAGCCTGAACAATGCCTTTTGTATCAATAATTAAATTTATTCCTTGTTTTTTCATTTCTTCTTTTTCTTTTTTTGCTTCTTTTATTAATTTTCTTCTTTCCAAAAAACCTATTTTTTTTCCTTTTTCATCTACTATTGGAATTGGATAAATTATCTCTGTTGGTTTTCTTTTTATGGTGTCAGTCCAATTAGTTTTAACCAAGTTTTCATACATTGGGCCAAGAATAGAATATTTCCAGATGGTTCTTAAAACAGGAATTTTTTGCACTGGGTTTGAAGTGAAATTTTTAAATTTTTGTATTCTTGTCAAACCTTTTTCTGGGTGTGCTTTTATTTCTGCTGCGCTTGGATTAAGTTTGTTTTTTGCTGATTCAGGAATATATTTTTGATTTTGTTTATGTCTATATTGTTCTTTTAATGCCAGTAATCTATTTTTAGATTGTAATGGTAAATTATGAAACTTAACTAATATGTCATGTGCTGGGTTATGATGCGGCAAAGCATGTGCTGTTGTTTGTTGGGCTTCAGCAATTGGTTGTTGATGCATTTGCTGTTCTGGTGTTTGATGCGCCTGCTGTTGTACTGTTTGATGTGCTTGTTGCTGTTTAATTGCCTGCGGTGCTGTTTTAGGTTTTTTCCAGAATCTTAATCTCATTTGATTCTTCTCCAATTTAATTCTAAGAATTTAAATATTGCACGTCTTCAATACAGCTTTCTTGTTCTGTTCCTGCTTGATAGCATAAATTAATGTTATTTGTGTTAATTGCAATCCATGCAATGCAGTTATCAGAGTTTTCATTCATTTTCTTGCATGTTTCAATGCTTTCAGTGTTTAATGCAACTCTGAAAAAACAAGTGTCTCTGTTTTCTGAAATTTTTTCGCATAAAAAAGAATTATTGTTTTTTATTGCAAGATAATAATAACATGATTCTTTAAATGATTCAATTGAATCGCATGCACTTGCATTTCCTGTGCTTACTGCTGTTCTGCATTCCTGTCTTCCGATTCCAATGGTATAGCACATGTCTTCATTTTTCTGCATTGCTGCCTGCTTGCAGATTTGTTTTTCCCAGTCAGTTTTCTCACAGTATTTTGCATCATTTGTTTTAATTGCTAAATCCAAAGCGCATTCGCTTTTTGATTCAATGCTTTTATTGCATAATTCAATTCTTTCATAATAATAAGCTAAATCAATATAGCATAAATTTTTCAAATCAATGTCATTAATTTTTTCGCAGGTGCTTTCATTTCCTGTGCTTACTGCAACTGCTTTAATGCATTCATTTTTGCTTTCAATTGAATCCATTGCATCGCAGTCATTTAAAGTCCAAATTGTTTCAGGAATGAAATCATTCAAGTCAACATCGCTTAAATCTTCATAATAATAAGGAGTTCCTTCAATTTCAGTTCCATCAATATTATATGTTTGTTCGATATTTTCCTGTCCCTTTGCAGGTGCATTAAAAAAAATAAAATAAACAAGTATTCCTGCAAGAATAATAATTCCTGCAATAAGCCATAAATTAGTTTTTTTTTCTTCACTCATACTTTAATTTAATGAATATTTCTCCTTTTAATAATTAGCTTTTGCGATAGTTTTGATTCAGACAAAAACCTGCATTGCATTATAAACAATTACTGCTAAAGGAACAAGAATCAAAGCATAAATTACTGCTTTTTTTTGATTTGATTCAATTAATGAAATGAAGTAAGATGAAATCAAAGCAAACTCTATTATGTATAAGTTATTTGCTTGGAGTGCTGCATTAAGCAGTGCATTTCTTTTTTCTTCTGCTAATCCAATGCTTAATCCTTCCAGTACTGGAACATTTAATCCTAAAACCATTTTTACAATTAATCCTAAAATCATTGGTACAATAAATCCGCCTGCAATAATTAATGTGTATTTTTCTATTATTGTTGTTGCGTTTCTTTCGCTTAAAATTGCTTTTGTTTCAAGCAAATCTTCTGCTGTTTCCTTGAATAAATCTCTTGTTTCTGTTCCGCTTTCATATCCCCATATCATTAAATTCATTGTTCTTGAAACAATTCCTGAATTAATTCTTTTAGAAATATTTTCCAGTGCTTTAGGAATGCTTGCTCCTTTTTTTATTTCTTTTTCTGCTTTAAGGAATTCTATACTTAATAATCCAAAGTCTTCATAGGCAATAAATGAAATTACTTCTTCAATGGTATTATGTGAAGAAAAAATGCTTGCACTTAAAAGCATATCAGGAATAAGTTCTTCTATTTCTTTTTTCTTTTTTTCATAGAAATAATCCCATAAAAAATAATGAATTATTCCTGCAGTAAAAAATGATGCAAAAAAAGCAAGGAAAAGAAATTCTGTTTCAGCGTTTGTTAAGTAAATAATTGTGCCTGAAATGCAGAATAAGCAGAATCCTATTGTGGTTGTTATCGAAATCCATTTTTTTAAAGTCATTTTTTCATTTGTAAATAAAAGCTTTAATTCAATTTCTTTTATTTTTTCTTTTGAATAAAAAAATTCAATCATTTAATTCACTTTTCCTTATTTTCTTTTTTTAATTTCATTTTCATTCATTTTTATTTTATTCACTTAAATGCACAGGCGTACTTTCTTTTATTATAAATAAAAAAACCAAATCAATTAATGGAAAAATAATTGCTGTTATTGCAAGCACTTGAATTGGAGTAAAATCTATTTCCATAAATAATGAACCTACTGTAATGAATGCCTGAAAAAATGCAGGAATTATTGCTGAAACAGATATAAACACTAGTGAGTAGAGAACTATTTTTTGTGAAAATTCTTTTGATTTGTTTTTTTGCTTTAACAGCATTTCTTTTGCAATTTTTTTTACTTGTGCTCCTGAATTTCTGTTTCCCTGCATATAAATTCCTGAAAGCATGCTCATTGCTTTTTTTATCTGCATGGAATTGTTTCTTTTTGCAAATTCAAGCAGTGCTTTTTGAATTGGTTTTCCGTTGTTTATTTCATTCATCATGAATTCAATTTCTTTTTCAAGTTCTTTGCCTGAATTTTTTGAAGCATTTCTTAATCCTTTTTCAAATTCAATTCCTGCATTAAGTTCCGAACCTAAAGGAAGCAGTGCAAAAGGAAGCTGGGCTTCAACTGCTTCAATTCTTTTTTTTTCTTTTCTTTTAAAATAAATTGAAATAAGCATGGTTGAAATTACAAATGCCAGAAAAGAAAGCGCAGTTCCTTCAATCAGGTTTTCTATGAGAAGCGAGTGAATTAATAGAAAAACTATTCCACATAGAATTCCTGCTTTAACTGAAAAACTTTTTTGTTCTATGCTGATTCCATTCAGTAAATTTAATTTCATTTTGTTTCCCTGTAATTAATTTTCTGTTTTCTGATTTATCCTCTTTCAATAAATTCTTTTTCATAATTTCTTTCTTTTTCAAAAAATAGTTTTCTTTCCTGCATTTCTTCAAGAATTTCTTTTTCTTTTAATCCAAAACATTCCTTTAATTTCTGCATTATTCTTTTGCTTTTATTTTTTTTCTTTAATTCATCGCAGGAATAATCAAATTCAAATAGTTTGTTCAATGAAATTTTTCCGTTTTCGTTGAGCACTTCAGTTATTTCAAGAATTCGTCTTTTTTCTTTCACTGAATTTGAATTAATTTTTGATTCAGTGATTCTTCTCAGCACAATGATTAAATCAACTGAAAGCAAATCCTGTTCTTCAACATTCATTGAAGCGAATCTTTTAACTGCTTCTTCAGCGCTTTGGGCGTGCACTGTTGCAAAACTTCCTCTTCCTTGTCCTGCAAGAATTGTATCAATGAATGCATGGATTTCTTCCTTTGAACGTATTTCTCCTACAATTACTCTGTCAGGGCGCATTCTCAAGGAATTAAGTATAAGCGAGTTCATTGAAACATTCAGTCCTTCAACTGTTGAAAGTTTTATTTTATGTTTATGAGGAATGTTTATTTCAGGAGTTTCTTCCACAATTACAATTCTTTCATTTTTTGGAATAAATGCAAAAATAGAGTTAAGAAAAGTTGTTTTTCCGCTTCCGGTGTTTCCACATATGATAATACTTAAATCTGTTTTCAACGCCAGTTCAAGCAATGCAATTGCTTCTCCTGAAACAGTTTTGCTTTGAACTAAATCAAAAACAGTTAAAGGTTTTTTTCTGAATTTTCGTATTGTGATGCAGACGTTTTCAGATAATGGATTTATTACTGCATTTAATCTGTTTCCATTTTCAAGTACTGCGTTAATTTTAGGGTATTGCATTGAAATTTGTCTTCCGTTTTTTCTTGAAAGCCTGTTGATTAAATTAATTACTTCTTCCTGTGATGAATAAAATAAATTTGTTTTAAGCCATCCAAAAACAGAATGAAAAATAAAGACAGGGGTTTCTTTTCCTAATCCTATTAATGCAATTTCTTCCAGTTCTTCGTTTTGAAAAAAAAATTCAATTAATCCTGAACCAAATGCATGAAGTTCAATTAATTCTGTTAGGAATTCTTTTTGTGTTTTTGAAACACTTAAAAGATTTTTTTCCAGAAAAAATTCAATGCATTGTTTAATGGAAAATTTTTTTTTCTCTGAATCATGAGTTTGTCTGAATTCCTCTAAAATTTGTTTTGCAACCCATGCTTCTTCGCCTGAAAGCATTGGAAAATCAATTAAATAAATTTTTTCATTTTCTCTTGATTCAATTATTCTGAATCTTTTTCCTTGTTTTAAAGTTCTTGCTTCGTTAGGTGCAGTTAATCCGAATCCAAGAATTTCATTCATTTGATTGTCTGCAGGCAATATAACTTCTTTCTCCTTTAAAGCAAATGAAAACAAACAACCACTTTTACGTTAATTGACTTAATTATATAAAAAAAGGTTAAATATTTAAACTTATTTCGTCAAAAAACGAATTAGTTTTCTTAACTTTTATTGTTTTTTGAGTTTAAATTGCTTATAGTAATCTTTTTATTCCTCAAAGTATACATTATATCGAGAGTATTTCTCTCACGAATTCTCTATTCGAAGGCAGAAAAGGCAACAGGAGAAAAAAAAGGGAAACCTTTTTTTTCTCTACTTATTTTAAAGTTTAAAATTCATTCAATTAATTCAATTATTTTAATGGTTAAAATTCTTTTTAGAATCAGCTACTTTAATGCAATTTTATATATTTCTAAAACATCTTTTTTTTCAAGTTTAACATAATTTCCAATTGCTTCTTTTCCTGCAAGTAATTCAGTTTTTTTTCCAAAAATAAATTTAGTCGGGCTGATAAATTCAAAATTATTCATTAAAATCACTAATAAAAAAAAGTACTGCTAACTGTTTTTAATTCCATTCAATTTCATCATTTAATTTTATTTCATTACTTTTTCCTTCAGGCAGTTCAATTAAATATTTTGCT
>JAFGBZ010000089.1 GCA_016932875.1 Candidatus Iainarchaeum sp. | reverse complement strand
TGCAAAATTTTCTTCAAATTTATTTAATTCAGTTATTTTATCATCAATTAATTTAATGCGTTCATTCATGCTTTTTTCCTGATTCAATAAATGCTGGGTTAAATCTTTTTTTGATTTATTGAATTCATTCATGTTCTGCTGAATTATATTAACAAACTGTTTTTGGAATATTTTTAATTCTTCTTTTGTTGCATTAATTTCATCTAAATCAATTTCAGTTAATAATTCATCAACTTCACTTGATTTGCGTTTAAGTTCTTTTTCTGTTTCTCCTACCTGCTGTTTTATTTCTTCATTAACCTGTTTTTGAACTTCTTTAATGAATTTTTCTGAATGTTTTTCAGTCCATAACTGCATTTCATTTTTGAACTGCCTGAACACTTCATTTGAACGGGCTTTGTTTTCTAATTCGCTTGAAATTCTTTTCAGTTCATTCATTCTTACATTTAATTCATCTGGATTAAATCTTTTCTGCATTGATTCCAGTTCTTTCATTCGCGAATTAATCAATGAAATTGTTTCCTGCTCGCGTTCTTCAGCCATTTTATCAATTTTATTTTTAGCATCATCCATTAATCCTTCAACAAGCTTTTGCTCTAAATCAAGAGTTCTTTTAATTCTTGAATCAATTTCTTTTCTTCTTTGATTCATTTCAGTTAACTGTGATTCAATTTTTGATTTTGACTGAATTAACTCTGAATTCATTTCACTGATTAATCTGGAACGTAAATCATCCATTTCATTTGATTTTGATTCCATTAAACGCATTGAGTTTTCAAGCAATGAATTCATTTTATTGAATTCCTGCATTGATTGTTTTACTTCTCTGTTTAAATCTTTTAATTCATTTATTCTTGAATTAATTAATGTAGTAATTTCCTCTGACTTGCGATTTAATTCTGAATCAGTTTTGCTTAAAATTAATGTTTTCTGGGATTCAAATAAAACATTAACTCTTTTAATTGAAGAATCAATTCTTTCATTTATTTTTGAATCAATTTTTGCATCAATGTTTTCCTTTAATCTGCGCATTTCCTCTAATTTTGAATCAACTGTAGCCATGATTCCTTTTTCCCATAACTCTGTAAGGGATTTATCTTCTTCTTCAGGAATTGAAGAAGAATAAGTTTGTTCTTTTTTTTCTTCCTTAAATGAAGGCATTTCTTTTGGAGAAAAATTTTTTTCAAAAAAAGATTCAGACTGCAGTTTAAATGGTTTTGAATCAAATTCATGCATTTTTGAATCAAATGAATCAATTTCTTCTTTCATTTTTACATCAAGCAATCCTTTTTCTTTTTTTGCCTGAAGTAAAAGTTCTTCTGCTTCTTTTTTTTCAATTCCTGCATCAATTAAATCAGAAACAATTTCTTCATCTGAAACATTTAAGTCCAATAATTTTTTGACTGAATCCAATAAAATTTCTTTTCTGCCCATAACACCAAACAAATAGATTAAAGTGATTTAAATAATTTCCTATCTAGGAAAAACTAAAGTTTTCCCTGACGTTCCCCTTTTCCTTTCCTGTTTTAATTAAATGTTAAAAAAAATCAAATTTTTTTAGTTCCATTACATGAAGGAAAAGCAATGCATCCCCAAAAAATCCCATACTTGCTTTTTCTTATATCCATTTTCAAACCGCATTCAGGGCATAAAGGAGCAGGAATTTTTTTGCTTTTATGCTTTGAACAACAAGGAACTCCATCAACATTCATTGTAACAGCTGAATTACCGCAAAAACATTTCATGGAATTAGAAAAAGAGAGAAAGATTAAAAAAGGAAAAGGAAAATGGACTAGGCGAGAATCGAACTCGCAGTTTCAACAATGCCAATGTTGCGTCATACCACTAGACCACTAGCCCTTGTGCTAAAGCTAAGTAATTAAAGTGAAAAAGAATTTAATTACTTTATTTAAGGGCTTATCAATAAAATATTGTCGCCTCTTAAAACAAGCATTCCGTATTTTTTTACTGATTCGCCGTTTTCAAGCTGTTCTGCTTCTTCAATTACTACATTCATGTGTACATCAAATGCTTTTAATTTTCCTCTGAACTGAAGATTTCCTTTCAATAAAATCAACACATCTTTGTCAATTGACTGATTAAGGAAATCAAATGGTCTTGAACTCATTCTGTCACCTTCCTTTTTTTCTTGAATAAATTGTTAAATAATTTTGAAATAAATCCTTCTTTTTTTTCTTCTTTGAATTCAACTGAAACTCCTGTAAGTTTTGCAGCAATTTTTTGTATTGCAATTGAAAAAGGATTTTTAGGATTTTTTAAAACCAATGGATTGCTTTTTTCAGCCATAAAACTTCTTCTTACTTCATCATCAAAAGGAACTGCTCCATAAACAGGTAATTCAAGCATTTTTCCAATATCTTCTTTGCTTATTTCTCCTTTTTCTCCGCGGATGTTATTAATTATTACTCCAATTAATTTGCTTCCAATTCTTTGCGCAGTAAGTTTTGCTTTTAATACATCAGCAATTGAAGGCGAATCAGGACTTGTAAGCAAAAGAGTTTCATCGCTTGCAGCTAAAACAGCAATAACATTTCTTTCAATTCCTGCAGGACAATCTAATAAAATAAAATCAAACTGATTTCTAATCTGATTTACAACTGAAGAAATTCTTTCAACATCAACTCTTCGGTATGAATCCAAACTTAATCCTGAAGGAATTAATTTAATTCCCTGAGGGCCGTCATAGATTGCATCCTGAATTGATGATTCTCCTAATAAAACATCATGCAATGTGATTGGAGCTGTCTGCAGGTTAAGCATTAATGAAAGATTAGCCATTGCAACATCAGTGTCAATAATGCATATTTTCTGATTTCGTTTAGCCAAAGCTAAACCTAAATTAGCAGTAATAGTTGTTTTTCCCACTCCGCCTTTTCCTGAAAGAATTGAAATTGATTTTCCCAAAGTAATCGCCTTTTTTAAGTAAGAAAACAGCAATTAATTAAAAAAGGTTTCAGTTTGAAGAAAATTTTTTAACTAAACTCAGTGAAACTTAATTAGCGGTTTTTTTATGCTGTGAAACAAATTCTTCAATTTCTTTTGCAAGAATAGTTAATTCAGTAGGGCTTAAATTGCTTGGAGACCTTACAATGAATAATTTTTGTTTCCAGAAAAAAACCATGAACCAATCTTTTTCTTTTATAAGCATTACTTCGCTTTTAGGCATTTCTGATTTCAAATAATTAAATAAAGCGCTTCCAGTTAAGCTTTCGCTTAAACCGTTTCCATTAGAAGAAGAAATTAATGAACCGTCAGTTGAAGCCACGCTTATTGAATCAACTAAATGTTTTTTTCTAAGCATGTCAAGAAATTCTTCAATATTATGCGGAACTTCATCAAATTCAAATTTTTTCTTAAAATCATTAAGCAAATCCAAATGATTTCTTGGAACTGATGTTTCATCAACGTCAAGAACTTTTACTGCAAATTTCTTTAATGCGTTTCTTAATTTAAGAGACAATACCATGGATGGTTCACTTATTTAAGTTAGTTAAACCAACCCTTTTAAAGATATCTGAACGGCTTTCCATTTCATTTAATGCATTTGCAATGGTTTCCTTTGCATATTTTGAAGTAAAAGAAGAAGTAAAAAATTTATTTAAATCATTTCTTGAAAGTTCTTTTCTTAATTTAATTGATTCATTAAATGCAACAATTAATTCAATCTGCTGTGAACTTGTTTCATGAATTTCTCCTATTCCTTGCTCTGCATTCAATGAATTAAAAAACATTGGCAAAGCTTTTTCACCAAAAACAGATAAATCAAATTTAGTGAATTCATAAAAACAGGCAATCGCTTTTCCATGCAGAAAAGCAAGAACTCCTTCTTCAATGCCGTCAATTCCTTGAAGAGTTATTACAATGTAACCAGTAAAACGCTGTGAATCAAAATCACTTATTTTTTTTCTCCAGTCAGAATTAATTTTAATTGAATCTTCAATTATTTTTCCTAAAGGAAAATTCATTTAAGAATCACCTAAAATAATTAATTGATCTGCATGATTTTTCAAAGCAACTGCAGCAGATTTATCAACCATTAAAACAATTGTTTCTTTTCCTGCTCTTTTCGCTTTCATTATTGCAGGCAAAAAATCACTATCACGAGTAACAAATGCAATTGAATGAATTGAAGGATTATAAATTGCTTCAACTGCATCGCAAGCCATTGAAACATCAATATCTCCAACAGAAATTAATGGTTCAAATCCTTGGTTCACAACTGCTTCAAGCAATTTATTTGAAGCAAACTGATTCAAAAAAACTCTCCCAATTTTAATTAAACCATACTTGCTTAATCTGTTTTTTATTTCACTTAAATCAATGTTTAATTCTTTTCTCAGAATATTTGGGCCATCAACAAAAACAGCAATATTCTTTTTCTTAGGCAAAAACTTGGATTTAATTGAATCAAACACAAAAAACACCAAAAAAATAATACTATATATAATAAATAAAAGCATAAAAGAGTATCTAAAATAATTAAAACTTCAAGTTAAGCTTGTTAAAGTAACCAATTCAGCTCTGAAAAACAAATTTTTGAAAAAGATTAATTATTTAAATTCAATTCATTTAATTCGTTAAGTGATATTATGGGTGATGAAGGAGAAAAAAAATTTGTCGGAGTTGGAAGCCTTAAATCAGGAAGCAATGTGCTTATTGATGGTTTTCCATGCACTATAAAAGATTACACTAAATCAAAGCCAGGAAAACACGGAGCAGCTAAAGCGCAGATTACTGCAATAGGGTTCTTTGACGGGCAGAAACGCACTTTAATGAAACCAACAAGTGCTGAAGTTGAAACGCCAATAATTGAAAAAGGAAACGCAACAGTAGTAGCATTAATGGGAGATATAGTGCAGATAATGAATAATGAAACCTATGAAACATTTGATGCACCAAAACCAAAAGATGTTCCAGGAATAGAACAAGGTTCTGAAATCGAATATGCTAAATTCGGCAAAAGCATTAAAATAGTAAGAAAAAGATGAATTCATCTTTTTCAAATTTCTATTTATTTTAAAGTGAGTTAATGAAATTAATTTCAGTTGCTTCATCTCAAGGAAGCTTGGATAAAAACAAGGGATGTGAACTGTTTCCTGAAAAAATTTTTCCTGAATTTTCAATGGAAAAAGATTTTGTTAAAGTAAAAGAAAATGACAATGAAGAAACAGATGAACAAATTTATTTAAAATCAAAAGAAATTTTTAATGAAAAAGAATTTCCTTTATTTTTAGGCGGAGATCATTCAATTACTTATTCTGAATTCAAAGCATTTGCAGAAAAAAATGAAAATGCAGTATTAATTGTTTTTGATGCTCACGCTGACTGCGCCCAGTTCTTTAAACCAGTTTCCCATGAGGATATGAATAAAGTTTTAGTTGAAGAAAAAATACTGAAAAAAGAAAACCTGCTTTTAATCGGAGTAAGAAAAATATATGAAATAGAGGAAAAATGGCTTAAAAAAAATAAAATAAAGCAAATCAGTTCAGAAGAAATTCATTTTTCTATTGAAAACATAAAAAAAGAATTAAATGAATTTTTAAAAAATAAAAAAAATGTTTTTGTTTCAATTGACTGCGATGTATTCAGCCCTGAATTAATGCCTGCAACAGGGTATTTAGAAGAAAACGGATTAAATGAAAAAGAATTCTTTGAATTACTTGAATTGATTTTAAAAACAGGAAAAGTTAAAGCAATGGATTTAGTGGAAATAAATCC
>JAFGBZ010000088.1 GCA_016932875.1 Candidatus Iainarchaeum sp. | reverse complement strand
ACAATAAAATAAATGCAGTCATTGCAAACCATGAAATTACATGCATTAATTCAGCTGCATTAAAATAAATTCCTGCTAAAATAACAAAATAAATCCTGATTAAATTAATTAAAAAAAGTAAAACTGCACCGATTAAAAAAATCTTAATTTTTTCTTTTAATTCAGGTTTCTTTAAAGAAAAAACAACTGCTGAAAGAACACTTGCACTAACTAATCCAGTGCAGTTAGGAGTTATTATAAATAATGTTTCATTGAAACTAATCGCATTCCCTGAAACAGAAAGTGAAAGAATTCCTGCAATAAATGAAGCAATTGCATTTTCTAAAAAACTTAAATCAAAAAAATAAATCAAAAACTGTAAAACAAAATAAATTAAAAAAAATTTAATTGCGAATTCAATGGATTTCTTTAACTCCAATTTACCACGGCACTTTCTTTAATTTGAATTTAAATGCAATCCAGTTTGAAGCTTTATGCACAAATAAAGTAAGAATGCTTATGAAAAGGATTTCATAAAATGAAGGAATATAAATAAAACTTCCAACAATTAATGCTCCAAAAACAAAATCCAGCTGGTCTAAAAGAAGCACTTCTGTTCCGCGTTCAATCCTGCTTCTTCTTTTAAAAAAAGACGCAGTAATATCCCCTAAAAGTGCTCCAAAAGAAACAAGAAACCCTAAAAGAACATAGCTAGAGGTTAATTCTGCAGTATATGAAGGAAAAAGCCCTGCAATAACCAAAGAGGTAAGCAATCCAAGGAAAAGCCCTGCAAGAGTTCCTTTAAATGTTTTTCCGTCTCCTAATAAGCGTTTTCCGTCTGAAAGCATTTTCCCTAAATCAAGAGGTGTTTTGCCTCCAAAAAGCATTGCAGTGGAATTAGCCACATAAAAAGGCATTATGTATAAAAGTATGTGGATTAAGTTTAATGATTCCATTTAATTCCCTTAAATTTAGTATTACTTGCTTTTTTCCCTTATATTTTTATTATATTACTTTGTTGTATTATTTAATAAGTATTCTGTTAATTTTTATATTTAAACTAGTTTGTTGATTTTATGGCTCTTAAAAAAAATAATGATTCAAAGCTTTTAATTTTTGTTCTTGGTGCATTGGTTGTGTTTGTTTTCCTTGCATTTCTTTTATTCTTTTTTTTCTTTGGTTCTGGATTTAATTCTGGTTCAATTGCAGTAATTCCTTTGAAAGGAGAAATCAGTTCAAGCGAATCTTATTCTTCTTTTTCTTCCGATGAAATTGCTGATAAAATAAATTATGCCTGCAATGATTCAATATATTCTGCAATTGTATTGGATATTGATTCTCCTGGAGGAGAAGTTGTTGCTTCAAAAAATATTGTTTATGAAGTAAGAGACTGCAATAAACCAGTGGTTTCCTATGTTGGAAGCACTGGAGCAAGCGGTGCATATTATGTTGCTGCTTCAAGTGATTTTATTTTTGCTGATGCTGATTCAATCACTGGAAGCATTGGAGTTATTTCAATGATTCCAAATATTGAAAAGCTTCTTGAAAACTGGGGAATTGAAATGAATGTAATTCAAGCAGGAAAATTCAAATCAATGGGAAGTCCTTTTAATGAATTAAGTGAAGAAGAAAGAATTTTGTTTGAAGAATTATTGAATGAAGTTTACACTAATTTTAAATCAGATATTCTTGAATTCAGAGAAGGAAAAATAACTGAATCTGAACTTGATTTAATTGCTGACGGCAGAATTCTTTCAGGAAGACAAGCATTAAAAATGAATTTAATTGATGCAATTGGAACAAGAAAAAATGCAATAAGTAAAGCAGCTGAATTAAGCGGAATTAAAGGTGAACCTTCAGTTGATTTCCTTAATGTAAAAGAATTTTCTTTAATGGATTTATTTGTTTCAGCTGGAGCAAGTTTTGCTGAAGGATTTAAAACAAGTTTAAGTGCTTCAGATAATCTGAAAATATATTCCTAATGCAACTGCAATTATTGCTCCGCATAATCCTGCAATGAAATTAACTTGATTATTATTTAATTTTTGTTTTCTTTCAAATTTTGCTCCTAAAATTGAATCAATTATTGTTCCTGAAAATCCTGCAATTGAAATTGCAATTAATGCATTAAAATTAAAGTAAAAGAAATAATGAACTAATCCAAGAATTACTGCTGTTATTGCTCCTGCAATTAATCCTAATGAAGTTATTCCTCCATCAGTTCCTCTTTCAACTCTTTTATTTAAATCAGTTATTAATCTTGGTTTTTTTAATGAAAGCATTCCTATTTCAGCTGAAGCAGTATCGCTTAAAGCAGAAGAAATTGCCCCGTAAAACCCTATTGGAATTCCTGCAATAAGTGAAAGCAATGCAATTCCTGAATTTCCTAAAATATTATTAATTGTTCTTGTTTCATGGGGTGAATTTAATTTTTTTCTTGAATATTTTGTTGTAATTTCTCCAATTAAAAAGAATACAACTAATGCAGTAAATGCAGGTATTCCGCCTAAATAATAAACAAGGAATCCAAGAATTAATGCTAAAATAACTGCCTTTAAATCAAGTGATTTTGTTTTAAATGCAGTTAAAGCAGAAATAAATAGAACAAGTATTACTGCGCTTAATTCAGGCAGGTTCATTTATGAATCACTTGGATTCAAATAATTTTGATTTAACAATTTCTGTTTTCTTTACTGGAGTAATTTTGTTTGCTTTTTTTGTTATTTGAAGATCAAGATCTCCTAAAATAAGGTCTGAAATTATTTCTCCTGAATTTCTTTTACTGCAGTAATCTCTTATTTCTTCAAGCATTATTTTATGTATTGCAGTTCTTTGGTCTGAAGTGGCTTTTTTTCTTGTTAAAATCATTACTTTAAGTCTTATTTTTTGCCTGTCTTTAGTTGAAACATCTGTTACTGCTTGTATTTTACTGCTTCTTCTTCTGATAAATTTTTTTAAGAATGATTCAGGAACTTCATGTCCAGTGCTTTCAGTATAAGCTTTGTTTCCTTTTACTTCAGTTATTTTAAATCTTATTTCAGTGAAAGCTTTTTTTATTTGATTAGTTATTTTTCTCATTGAAACTTTAAGTTTTCTTCCTTCAAGTTGCTCTGGTTTTGTTGCAACTGTGTCTCCTAATGAAACTCTTTTAAATTCCTGTGGCGCGAAAATTTCATACCATTGCTTTTTCTTCCATTTATCCACTGTTCTTGAACTTTTTTTTCCTTTTCCTGCCATTTAATCACATTTTTTCATTTAATTCTTTCATTAATTCATTTAAATTTTTTCCTTTTCCTTGGGTTAAGTCTCCTTTTAAATTCATTTTGAATTCATACTGCATTATTTCACCAATAATGCAGCTTGTTCAGGAGTATATCTCCATCCTTTTGGAAGCTTTCCCTGTAAATGATAATATTTTACTAAACGTCTTATTTTACTTACAGTTAATTGATAACCTCTTTTAGCAGTCATGTCTTTTTTGTTTTCTTTTAAATGCTTGTCCAATGAAACTGAACGTTTAATTAAATTCAATAAATCCTGAGGAATTTCTCCTATTAATTTGTTTTCAGTTAAAACCTGTTCAATTTTTTTTCCTGAAGCTTTTTTAACATTTAATACTCCAAACTGGTCTCTTAATTCCATTCCAATTTCAGCTGAAGTTTTACCTTTATTTGCTAATTCAATAATTGTTTTATTTATTTCTTCAGCAGGCATATCGCTTAAAGTTGAAACCTTTTTCTTTTTAAGTTTTTCTTCAGTCTTTACTTCTTTAATCAAATCTTCTTCAGTCATTAATTTTTCATCTTCTAATTCAATTTTTTCAACCATTAAAGGCACCTTTCTGCTCTTAAACCCTTTTAGGGTGGAAACAAAAAAGCTTTCTAAAAGCTAATAGTTATTAGTAATTCTTTCAAGGAAAGGTTTAAATATTTGACTTATTGCCCTTTTTGGTTATGTAGATTATTTATGGGTTGCTTTAATATAAAACAGGGTGTCTGGGTTTAATGAAGTTATTTTTGTTTCATATCCAAGTTCTTTTTCAAATTTTTTTAATGTGTTTGTATTTGTTAAAGTATGAAATGAGTTTTTTGTTATTATTATTGAACCGTTTTCCGGCTTAATTAAATTTTGAATCAATGCTTTTACTTCTTCTTCTTTAAGCAGTGGAATTATGGGTTCAAATAATGCGTATCCTGCAATTTTTTTTGGATTAAATGGCGGTTCAACCATGTCTGCAACTGTTGATTTGAATCCATTTTTTTTTGCATTTTTTGCCCATTGTTCCAATATATCTGAAAAAATTGTGTTTGAATGAATTTTTTTAAGTTCTGCAGCCATTTGTCCTGTATAGCCTGCTAAAACTATCACTGGTTTTTCTGTTTTTCCAAAAATTTTTTTCACTGTAAGTTTAAACATTGTTGTACTTTTAAATTTCACTTGATTGGAACCACTCATTGTAAACAATCTTGCTTTTACAAGTCTTTCTTTCCTTGCATTTACTGTATTATGCATATCTAATCCTTTTTTCTACTTCTTTTATTTGTTCTATTACTTGTTCAGCGTAATGGTTTCCTTTTCTGTATCCTTCTAAAATTTTATTCCATCCTGAGGGGATTTCTGTGTGTGTTGCAGTAAATGTTTTTTTGAATCCAACTAAATCAACTGCTTTATCTTCAATTTTATTTGATTCAAATCCTAATCCAAAATCAATGAATACAGGATTTTTTCCTTCAATTAAAATATTGTTTGTAGTTAAGTCTCCGTGAATTAAATTATTTGAATGCATTAATCCAATGCATTTTCCTATTTTTGAAAGCATTTCAGTTTTATGTTTTTTATCTAAATGCGTTTTCATTGTTTTTCCTTTAATGAATTCCATTGAAATTTCTTGTTCGCTTAAATTCACATTAAAAACAATCGGGGTTTTAATTCCTGCTTCACGCATTTTTTTAAGTAAAGTAATTTCTTTTTTAATTCTTGATTTAACAATGCGTTTCTCTAATTCAGGATTACGGTATTTTTTTGGAATTCTTTTTTTAATTAAAACAGTTTTTCCAAAAAGTTCTGCTTTGAATAATTTTGCTTCAGCTCCATGTTTAATTAAATTCATTTAAATCAGCATAATTTGTTTGTCTGTTTTTCTAATTCGTAGCTTAAATTAATGAATGCCTGAAGCGAGGAATCAATGGATTCTTTTTCTTTAATCATTTCAGTTTCATTTACTTTTTTTCTTGCTTCAAGGAATTCATTTCTTGATTCTTCAAGATAATCTTTTGCCTGCATTATTGCTCCTGTTTTTGTGCAGTCAGGAGTAAAAGGGCTTGTTCTTTCAATTTTCTTTTTTGCTTCATTTAAATAAAAAAATCCTTTAGCTGAAAGAATTTTGAATTCAATGAATTTTTTTTCTTTTGAATTACTAGTCATTTCAGATTTAAGCACAGTTAATTCATCAATGTAATCCTGAATTAATTCAGGAACTGGAAGAAATCCTTCCTCTAAATCATATTTTTTTTCCAGTTCCATTACTTTATCTGAAGGAGTTAAAGAAACATTTAATGGAATTACATTAAAGTAAACCAATGCAACTGCAATCAATATAATCAAAATCAAGAGTTTTCCTTTCATTTAAATCAATTAAATTAATGGGTTTTCAATTATTTAAACTTTAAGCTTTTCCTTTTTATTCTGCTTCTTTTATTTCAATTCCTTTTTCTGCTTCATTGAATTCAGAGTCTTTTTCTGAAACTAATTCAATTTCTTTTACATTCATTGTTTTTTTAATTTCAGTTAATTCTTTTTCTTCTAAAATTCTTTTTCTTTCTTTTTCAATGAATAAAAGTATTTTTTCTATTTCTGCATTCATTGCAATTTGTTTCAGTGATTTGATTTTTCTTATTGCTCCAATCACTGATGCAATGGCTTTTCCTTTTTCTTCTGCTTTTAAATCAATTAATGATTCATTTGCTTCAGGCCATAATTCATTGTGAACTGATTTTGATTTCATTAAGTTCTTGAAATTTGGTTGCATTATTTCTTCTATTGTATAAGGTAAGAATGGTGCAAGCATTTTCAAACAATCTATTAAAACTGATACAAGCGCGTATTGTGCTTCTTTTTTGTTTTCAACTTCATTGTAAACTCTGTATTTCACTTCTTCAATGTAATAATCAGCAAAATCCAGCCAGAAAAAATTTCTTGTTAAATTTAATGCTTTTGAAAACTCATATTTTTCAAGTGATTCAGTGGCTTCTTTTTTAATTGAATTCATTTTTGAAAGAATCCATTTATCTGTTGGAGCAAAAACTGCTTTCTTTAAATCAAATTCATTTAAATCAAATTCTTTGGTTAAAGTTGAAACAAAGCTTGAAGCATTCATTAATTTAGTAATAAATTTCTGTGCTGCAATGAATTCTTTTTCACTTAAAGGACTATCATCTCCTAATGAAGTTTGTCCTGCCCAGTAACGCAGTGAATCAGAAGAATATTTTTTAATAATGTCTTGCGGATGCACTACATTTCCTTTGCTTTTACTCATTTTTTTTCCCTGCGGATCCAGTGCCCAGCCTGAAATCATTATGTTTTTGAATGGAATTGAATTATCCTGTAAATGAGATTTAACAACTGTATTGAATAACCAGAAAGTAATAATATCATGCGCTTGAGGGCGTAAATCCATTGGAAACAATTTATTGTAAAATTTTTTTTCTTTGAATTTTTCAATTGCTAAATGTGGAGTTAAAGAACTTGTAGCCCAAGTATCTAATACATCTCTTTCAGGAGTAAATTCAGTGCAACCGCATTTACATTTTTTTATTGGAGGAGAATCTTCTAATGGATCCACTGGTAAATCTTTTTCTTCAGCTAAAATTACTTCATCGCATTTACTGCAATACCATACTGGAAACGGAACACCAAAACTTCTTTGCCTTGAAATACACCAATCCCATTGCAGTCCTTGAATCCAGTTTTCAAATCTGCTTATGAAATGATTTGGATACCAGTTCATTTCTTTTCCTCTTGAAATAAATTCGTCTTTTAAATCCAAGTATTTGATAAACCATTGCTTTGAATTAACTATTTCAATTGAAGTTCCGCATCTTTCATGAGTGTTAACTGGATGAATTATTTTTTTCTGTGAAATTAATAATTTTTCTTTTTTTAATTCTTCAATTATTTCTTTTCTTGCTTCATCAATTTTCATTCCAGCATATTTTCCTGCTAATTCAGTCATTCTTCCGTTTTTAGTTATTCCTTCTCTTAACTCTAAATTAAATGCTTTAAACCATTCAATATCTGTTTGGTCTCCAAAAGTACAGCACATTACTATTCCAGTGCCTTTATTCATGTCAACTCTTTCATCTGCGCGCACTTCAACTTTTAAATCATATAATGGAACCTTTAATTTTTTTCCAATTAAATTTTTGTATTTTTCATCTTCTGGATGAACAAATACTCCAACACAAGCGCATAATAATTCAGGGCGGGTTGTTGCAATAATTATTTTTTCTTTTTCTTCAGTTAAAAAAACAATGTCATTGAAAAAACTTTCTTTTTCTTCATCTTTTAATTCAACTTGGGAAATAGCTGTTTCACATACAGGGCACCAAATAGTGGGAGCTTCTTTTCTGTATTCTCTTCCTAATTTAAATAAATCTAAAAATGATTTCTGGGAAATTTTTTGTGAATGTTCATCAATTGTAGTGTAATTAATTTTCCAATCACAGCTTATGCCAATTGATTTCCAGTCTTT
>JAFGBZ010000087.1 GCA_016932875.1 Candidatus Iainarchaeum sp. | reverse complement strand
CTTGCATTAATTTACTGAATTCTTTTATTTCTTCTGAAACTATTCTGCAGTTTAATTTATCTTTTGAATTCTTTGATTTTTCCATTTTGTATCCACTCCTTTATTTCTTGGTCTGAATAAAATCCTTCTCTTATTCCAATCATTACTCTTGCATTTTTTTCTTCGTCTTTAATTTTTATTTTTAAATTATTTTTCATTAAAAAGTATTTTGCGACAATAAATGCGGTTCTTCTGTTTCCGCTTGCAAAAGCATGCTTTTGAATTAATCCTTTAAGCAAAACAACTGTTTTATCATAAACATTACCTTCAATATTTTTGGTTTCTTTAATTATTTCAATTAATTTGCTTTTACTTAACACTTTTGCTGAATCTGCTTTTTTTACTGCAATAATAGTTAAAGAAAGAATATTTAATTCAATAATTTTTTCAACAGAAGGATAAATTAACTTTTTTTTATTAATCATTTTAACCAATAAAATTTATTCTTTTATTATTTAATAAATCTATTCTTCAATGGTTAATGTAATGCTTTTACTGAATTGCTGATTGCTTATTTTTGCTGTTACATCAATTATATAATTCCCTGGAAGAATTCCTTGCACAGGATTAATCAGTATTTTAATTCTTCTTTCTTCTCCTGCTGCAATGCTTCCAATTAAACCGTTTCTTTCAACTGTAATGGTTAAGGGAATGCTTCCTCTTGGTTTTGCTGTAACTATTACTTGCTCTGAATTCATTGAAGTAGTATTAATTATTTTTGCATTTAATATAACGTTTTCTTGAGTTACTTTAATTGGGTTTTTTTCAAAATTTAATTCAATTGGTTTTTTTTCTAAAACAGACTGAGTTCCAATTACAATTAAAGCTATTGCCAGTAATACTAGTAAAAGAATAAATAAAGTTGAACCGATTTTTTTTGTTTTCTCTGTCGGAAAACCGAAATCAAGTGTTTTTTTTTCTTCATAAATGCTTGCCATTCAAAACCACTAAAACATAATTAATTAAATACTTAATAAACTTAATTATTTAAAGTGAATTAAAATGGGTTTGCCTACTAAAAGAAGAGAATTGAAAGTGAAAAAAAAAGAAATTAATTCACAGTTTAAAGCAGGCAATGCAAGGATTACTGCATGGGAAACTGAAAATGAAGGAAATCCAACTAAATTACAATTAAAATCAATTTTTGGAAGAAAAGGTAAAAAAATTTACCGTAAAGCAAATCCGAGATTTATTTTGCGTCCAACTAAAAAATGGCGTGCTTTGGTTCGTGCTAAAAGATTAAGCAAAGCTGCTTTAATTGCTGAAAAAAAAGGTTCAATTAAAATTGCTTCTGATTACAGAAAGCAAAGCGCTAAAATTTATGAAGAAATTGGTTCAGTTAAAGCATTAACTGCAGCTAAAAAACAATTAGAATTAGCCCGAGATATTGATGGAGCAAATAAAATGCAGGAAAAAATCAATGAATTAATTAAACAAAAAAAAGAAGCAAAAGCAAATAAAAAAGCAGAAGAATAAGAAATAACTTTAAATAGTATAAAAGATAATTAATTAATATAATTTAATGAAGTTAATTAGTGGTTGAATGGATAAAACTAAATTGATTTTAGGCTTGCTTGGAGTAATAATTCTTTTTTCAATAATTTACTTTGTTTTTTTGCAAGAACCACAAGAAATTCCTTTAAATGAAGACTCTGATTTCTTGAAAATTAAACAAATACTTGAAAATAATGGATATAGTTTTGAAAAATTATATAATTTAAACATAATAACTAATAATGTTAATTCTGAAAAACCTAAATTGCAAAGAGTTAAATCAGAGTTAGATTTATTAGAGTTTACTGGAAAAAATGCTGAAAAAATAACTAATTTAAAATATTATTTTTCTGAATTGATATTATTTAAATTAACGGAAGTTGAATTAATTGAAAAAATAAATGAAGCAACAGAAAACGAATTAGCAGTATGCATTTATCTTGAAGAATTAACTGATGTTAAGCTTATGTTTAGTTCACTTGAAGCAAAAACTTTGGCTTTAAATCAATTTAAAGAAGAATTAATTCTTGATTCTGAAATAAATAATTTAAATATACTTAAAGAAATTCCTGAAGAAAATTTAAAAAACAATTCAGCGAATTTCAACAAATATTTAGATTATGTTTTTTCAAGTTGTGTTTCATTCGAATTAGAATTAAATGAATTAGAGGAGATAGAAAATGAAATTCAATAAAATATTTTTTTTCATTTTGTTTTTTTCGTTAATTTTAAATGTATATTCAGAAAATTTAGAAATATATGTTCCTGAAACATCAAATATAGATTTAAGTAGCATAAATTTATTAGATAGGTTAAAAGAATCTGCAACAGAAAAGTCAAACAATTTGGTTTTTTCAGCAGAATTTGAAATTATTGAAAGAAACGGAACAGAAAATTCCACTTATCAGCAATCATTAGATGCCATGCAAGCAAGTACAGCTTTAACTACTGTTTTTGTAGAAATAATGGGAACAGAAATAACTGAATTGACTGATAATCCTAAAGAAATTCAGTCTTATTTAAATTATATTAAAAAAATAGGAATGAAAAGAACTAATTTACCACAAGTAAATATGATTTCTACATTAGATCAAACAGCAAATGCTAGTCTTACTAGAAGTCTTTTTTGGTTTTTGCCTGGAACAGCAATTGAAAAAGGATGGCAGGGATTAAGTGCAACTGGAGAAGGAATAAGTTCTTTGTGGGAAAAAACAAAATTAATTCCAGTTACTCCAACTCAAATTAAGACATGGAAACTATTGGAATCTATATATGCAACTCCAAATTCAGGCGACGCAAAAGTACTTAATTTAATTCTTAACGAAATAAAAAAGAATGGAATTTCAAATGTTACAAGAATTGATGGGGCAAAAGTTTTTTTAGAAAAATATGGGTTGAGAGCTAGTGAAGAAGGATTAATTTATAATACTGGAAAAAAATTTCTTAAAAAAAGCATTGAAGGAAATGCATTAAATCGATTAATGCAAACAATTCAAGTTTCAAACGCAAATTATTTAAAGCAAGCGGAAAAAATTTCAACTCAAGCAATAAAAGAGTTTGCTCAAATTTCTACTAAAAAAACGCAGTTTGATGTGTTCAAATCAACTGAGTTATTTACTAAATTTTCTGCTGAAGCAGAAGCAGGGAATCCATTTATTCAAGTTCAAAAAGCAGCAAGTAAAAATACTGGACAACAATTTAAATTAATAAATTTTTTAGATGATTCACGAAATGTAATTTATTCAGCTGAATTTGCAGTAGATGGAGAAAAATATTTTTTAAGAAATGCTGATGATATTTATCGTTTTTTAAAAAGCTTGCAGCCATTAGAAAAAACTTTTTTTAAAAGAATTGGTGGTTGGATAAAGTTTATTGTTTGGAATATTCCTAAAAAAGGGTTAAGCTATGGGTGGGAAGTAACTACTTGGTCTGCAGATAAAGTAAGAAGAGTTCTAAGTTTAAAAGATATTAAGGCAGCACAAAGACTGAAAACAGCATGGAGGGCAAGTTCATTACCTAAAACAGCAGGAATAGTTATTGGAATTCCAAAAGCAATAGCAGATTATGGCATTTATCGAGAATTAAAAGAAAGTGATTCCCTTCTTCCATTACCTCCTTCAATTTATTTTAAAGAAGGAACTGAACAAACAGTTCCAATTTATGTTACTGATTCAGAAGGTAATATAATTAATAAAGAAAAAGGTAAAGAAAAAGAAATAAGTTATGGTTTGTATTTAAATCTAGGTTCAAGTCTTGAAAGAATGAATGCAATAAGAAATCAATCTCAAATTCAATACAAGGAAGTTCTTAATGATTATAATGCGCCAATAAATATTGGTGGCACAATAATTTTTGAAGCTGCAGATTTTTTTGATCCTTCGGAAATTTATTGGCTTGCAATTGATTTAAAAGAATTATTTGATGAAAAAAAAGAATTAGTTAAAGGATGTAAAGTTTATATTGCTAGCTCAAATCAAGCAGTTGAAATAAATACATTTCAGAAAATGTTTACTTGTAATTATGATTCATGGGTAACTTATTATCCTCAAGGAAAAATTGTTTATGCAAATGAGGTTGGTTTTCCTGATGGAGAATATTTATTGCAAGTTAATTTACTTGTTGATGAAACATTAATTGATAGTTTTGTTTTTAATTCTTCTACGCATATCCCTAATCTTGAGCCAGAAGCACTTTTATTGCTTAAAGGAAGAAAAGCCAGACCAGGACAACTTGAAATAACTTCGGATAGAGTTAAAGTTTCAGATTATTTGCTTGAAAAAGGAATTCCTTCTCAAAGATTTTATTTTAAAGTAGGAAAAGAAATACCTTATGATACAAGTGAAGTTGTTAATCCTCTTGCAGACAAATGGTTTAAAATTCCTTTAACTGCATTTTTTGAGAAATCCGATGAATCCAAATTATTTCTTAATTCGGTTTGTTCTTCGGAAGAGGAAAGAAATAATTTGTTGAAAAAAATAACTTTTTATACTGATAAAAGCTTTGTGAGAGAAAAAACTTCTTCAAAAATGCTTTTGCCTTGTGGAGACAGTTTTTGTATTTATCTTAAACCATTAGACTTTGGTTTAGCTAAAATTAATTCTGAAGCAGAAATTTGTTTTAAAGCAAATCTTACTGATTTAGAAAAAGCGAAACAATTATATCCTAATTCAGTTGAAATTATATTATCGAAATGTCTTAAAGGTAAATTAACTGAAAACATTTTAGTTGATGAGTTACCTTCTGAAACAGAAGAAGAAAAGTGTATTATTTTAGGGTGATTTAATGAAAATGGGAAAAAAATATTTAATTGCAATAGCAGTTGTTTTATTAATATTAAATTTTGGAATAGTTGTAGCTGATTTTGAACCAGAATTTGAACAGGTAGCTGTAAAAACAGTAGGGGG
>JAFGBZ010000086.1 GCA_016932875.1 Candidatus Iainarchaeum sp. | reverse complement strand
CCGTCTCCTCTAGGCATAATAAAACCTCCTTTATGAATTATTATTCATAATTACTAATGAATATATATTCATTAAAGTATTTAAAGCTATGTTTTTTCATTTTTTGTAGAGTAATGATTAATTGATTGAAAAATAATTCAATAAGTTTTTATTCTTTAATTATTTAATTTATGAAATGAATAAAGTTTTTTTTCCGAAAGACGAATTAGCTCATAATAACATTATTGAATGGTAGTATTTTAACGGGCATTTAATTGATGAAAAAGGAAAAAAATATTCTTTTATGAACTGCTTGTTTAAAGCAGATGTGAAAAAAGTAAAAATTCCTTTTTTGAAGAACGCACCTTTTAAAACAATTTATTTTTCTCATTCGCTTATTTCAGATATTGCTGCTGAAAAAACTCATTCAGTGGTTGATTATGCAGTGATGATTTCAAAAAACAGTTTTTCTAAACCATTGCTTTACGCAAATTACATTAATCCATTGCATTATAAAAAACAGGAAAATAAATTAATTGAGAAAATTAATGAAAACACTTATAAAATTAAATCAAATGAATTTGATTTAAAACTGGTTTCAATGAAAAAGCCTTTGCTTGAAGCAGGAACTGGTTATGTTAATCTTAAATCACAGGGAAGTTATTATTATTCTTTAACTAATCTTAAAACAAGCGGAGTGCTTAAAATTAATGGAAAAGAAATTAAAGTTAAAGGAAAATCTTGGATGGATCATCAATGGGCTGATACTGAATTCAGTTTTAAAACTAAATGGACTTGGTTTTCAATTCAGTTAAGTAATTCAATTGAATTAGTTTGCTTTGAATTTGATGACGGAAAAAACAAAACTTTTTTGGCTTCAATTTCTTATGAAAACAACGAACAAGAATCAGCTGAAGACGTGATTTTAACTCAGCTTAAACCTGCTTGGGAAAGCAGTGAAACAAAAGCAAAATATCCTTTGCATTGGAATATAAAAATTCCTTCAAAAAAAATTGATTTAACTACTGAACCATTATTAAAAGAACAGGAAATGCTTTTTGGAACAATCAATTACTGGGAAGGTCCTTTAAAAATCACGGGAATAATCAGTAATGAAAAAGTTGAAGGAAATGGATTTCTTGAATTAGTGGGGTATCCTAAAGGAATTTCTGATTTAACTCAGTATAAAAACAAAATTGAAAAAACAATTTCTGAAACAATTTTTCCTGAAATAAAAAAACAAGGAAACAAAATAATTAATGAATTAAAAAATAAAAATAATTTTTTTAAATAAAAAGTGTAAAAAACCCTGTTTGCAGTTATTCATATCTTAATGCTTCAATTGGTTTTAGTTTTGAAGCAGAATTTGCAGGCAATGCACCTGAAATCACGCCGATTAAAATTGAAACAATTAAAGCAAACATCATTAATTCAAGTGAAACACTTGTGTTTAACTGAAGCAATGACTGTAAACCCATTGAAAGAATTAATCCTAAAGCAATTCCAATTATTCCGCCTGTTAAACCAAATAAAGCTGATTCAATTAAAAATAATTTCATTATTTCACCGTTAGTTGAACCTAATGCTTTCATTATTCCTATTTCCTTTGTTTTTTCTAATACTGAAGTGAACATGCTGTTAGCTATTCCTACTGCTCCGACAATTAATGATACTGCAGCAATTGCAGCCAAAAATAAGGTAAGAGTGTTGATTGTTTCGCTTACTGTTTCCTGCATTGCAAGAGAAGAGCTTACACTGAAATCCTGTGTTTTTTCAGTGACTTTTCTGGATAAACGAAGTGATTTCTCTAATTGTTCTGTTGTTTCTTCAACCAAATCAATTGATTTTGTTTTTGCCTGAATTGAAGAAAAAATATTAATATTTACATCAGTTACATTCCATGCACTAGTGTAAGGCATGTAAATATCTCTTCCTTCAGTTAAAATTCCCACTACAGTAAAAGGCTGTGAATCAATTGAAATCCTTCTTCCAATTGTAATCGGCTGAGTGAATGTTCCTTCAGCTAAATCTTTGCCTATCACTACTGAACTTGAATCGCTTGCTGAAAGAAATCTTCCTGAATCCAGGTTAAGCTGATTAAATTCAGTCCATGTAACAGAATTAACTCCTTGAATGTTTGCTGAAAGCGATTTAGATAAATAAACCAAGTCAGCGCGCCCTGAAACAATTTCATTAACCATTAAAACATTTGAATTGCCTTTAATTACAGTTACATCCCGTTTAGTTAATTCAGGTTCTTCATCAGAAGAAGCAGTCATTGCAATTCCTCTTTCAGGCCCTCTGAAACCGCCTCCAAAAGCTCCTGCATGAAAGCTTCCAGCACTAATAGTAATTACATCTGCTCCAAATTCATTTAATCTGTCGCTTATGTTAGCGCTTGCTCCTGTTCCAATTGAAACAATTGAAACAAATGCTCCAACGCCGATAATTATTCCAAGCAATGTAAGCCATGCCCTTAATCTTCTTTTAAGAATGCTGTTCACTGAAAGCCTGAATAAATCAATTAATTTCATTACAATAACTCCGATTAAATAATTCATTTACTTTTTTTAAAAAAATTAAATGCAATTAATTCATTTTTAAAAAACAATCCTAATGCAATCACTGAAATTAAAATTAATCCAATCAATAAAAAGTTTTGAAGGAAAAAATACAATGCAATGAATGCAATTATTATTGCTGTTAAAAATAATCCTAATTTTTTCCAATCTTTTTTTGCCTTAAATTTATTGAATGCAACTGCAGAAATTAAAATTACTGCAAGCAATGCAATTTCAATTAATGGAAAAGAATTTGAATTTCTTGAAACATTTGTTCCTGAAAAAACAGGCACTGTATTAGAAGAATTTAATGAAATTGTTTTCTGCACTGACTGCCTTATTCCTGTTGTATCAGTGTAATCAATTTGAATAACTACTTCATTAAAATTATTGACTGAAGGAATTGATTTTTCATTTAATTCAGTTGAATTTGATTCAGTTGAAGCAGAAGTTCTTTGAGTATTTGTTCTTCCGCCCATTCCACCTGTTAAGCCTGGAATCATTAAACCTGAATTCTGCTGAATAGTTTCAGTTGAAGCAGTTGCAGTCATGCTTGAACCAGCAGAAGTTTCAAAGTTTGCTAAAGTGAAATCGCCTTTATCTAAATTTCCTAAAATCTGTATTTTTGAACCTGAAACCATGTTTGCTGGCTCTATTATTTTCACTACTACTGCGTCAGCATTATTTGAACCAATGTTTGCAATGCTTAATGAAAGAGTTCCGTTTGAATTTTCCGCGCTTACTTCAAAATCTGTTTTTCCGCCGACAATTAATCCTACCTGCGAGGACTGAGTTGTTGTTCCATTTGAATCAGTGAAAGTCATTGAAACAGTTAAAGGATAAATTCCTGTAGCAATATTCGGGTCAGCTGCAACAAGATATTTTAATTCAACTGAATTTTCGTTATTTAAAAAATCAGCATATCTTTTATTGTCTGAACCGACTGGAAGAATTAAATCATTTTCTTCAGTCCAAGAAAAAGCAATATTTGATACAGATGTTCCGCCTACATTAGATAAAGTAAAAATTAATTCAGTCTGATTTCCTGGATTAATTACATTAGGGTTAACTGTTACATCAATTTTTTTCTGCGCGCCTGAAACAGGAACTGAAACTGTTTCAGTTTGAGTAACTATGTTTCCTTCTCTTAAATAACTTAAAGTCAAAAAAACAGGATAATAACCTGGAAGAGTGGTTTCTTTTACTTTAAATGAAAGAACCGCAATACTGCTTGCTTTCGGTTTAATTAATTCAATGGATTGAAGTGAAACAACTTCTTCTAATTGCGCGCTTAAATCAATTGAAGCAGTTAAATCCTGAATATTTATTACACTTCCCTTGTTTTCAATTGCAATAGACATACTTACTGTATCGCCTGCATGAATTGATGCAGGAAGAAAACTGATTGTTGTTTCCGCTAAATTTCCGTAATCTGCTGCAGCAAAAACCTGCAAGCAGAAAAGCATTAAAAAAATGCCTGTTAAAATTTTTGAATTCATTTTCATTTAATTCCACTCTCCATTATTTTTTCCTTGAATTCCTTCATTAAAATTAAAATCTTTCTGATTTAATTCAAACCATTTCATTCTGATTTCTTCTTCAGTTGCATCAGAAGATAAATTTAATTTAATTCTCATTGCTTTCAATACTTCTTCTTGTGAAGCATTTTCATTTAATCCAAGCTCTTGTTTTATTTGAGGCGGAAACTCATTAAAATTTCTTGAATGCATTGAATTTCCGTCAAAATTTCCTGAACGCATTCTTTGCCCTGGTTCAAAATTTCCTGTTTTTTCATTAAAATTATTTTGAATTGTTTGCTCAGTGCATGCACTGAAAAAAAACAGTAAAATTAAAAATAAAAAAATTAATTTCATTTAATTTCCTCCTGAAATAATTTTTCCGTCTCTTAAAACAGTTTTTCTTTCAGCTAAATCAGCGATTTCCGGTTCATGCGTAACCAATACAATTGTTTTGCCGTGATTTGCATGCAAATCAGTTAATAATTTTATTATTTCATTTCCTGTTTTAGTGTCAAGGTTTCCAGTAGGTTCATCAGCTAAAACCATTGAAGGATTAGTGCTTAACGCTCTTGCAATAGCAACTCTTTGGCGTTCTCCTCCTGAAAGCTGTTTAGGCAAATGAGTTGTTCTCTGAATTAAACCAACTAATTTAATTAATTCCTTTGTTTTTTGCGTGATTTCTTTTTCAGGAAATTCATGAATTCGCATTGCTAAAGCAATGTTTTCATAAACATTTAAAGTAGGATATAAATTAAATGACTGAAAAACAAATCCGATTTTTTTTCCGCGGATTCTTGCTAATTTTGATTCAGGAAAATCAGTTATATCAATTTCATCTAAAAAAATTTTTCCTTTTGAAGGCACATCTAATGCCCCCATAATGCTTAAAGCAGTGCTTTTACCGCTTCCTGAAGCGCCTGTAACAGCAACAAATTCTCCTTCCTTTACTTTAAGATTAATTCCTTTTAAAGCTGAAACTTTTACTTCACCTAAATCAAATGTTTTCCAGACATCCTTTAATTCCAAAACATT
>JAFGBZ010000085.1 GCA_016932875.1 Candidatus Iainarchaeum sp. | reverse complement strand
TTGAAAAAGAAAAAAATTATTGAAAAAGAAAAAAATTATTGAAAAAGAAAAAAATAAGAAAATTAAAAGAAACGCGCAAAAGCGCGTTTAAAACTTATTTTTTATTTTTATGTTATTTTTCAGTTGGTTTTGAATTCATTTTTTTATATCCTGTATAACCTAATATTAAAAGGATTAAGAAAATAAATCCAAGCAAAGGAATTTCTATTAAACCCAATCCAAAAAATCCTGTTGGAGTATTTGTATTTTCAGTTATTTCTTTAACAATTTCTTGTTGTTCTTGTACTGGGACAACACATTTTCCATCTTGACATACTCCAATTATCCCTGATTCATAACAGCTAATTTTCTGAATCCATTCATAAACACATTTTCCATTATAAACTCTTGGTTTAATGCATGGGTTATTGTTTTCACAGTAAGTTTTTTCGCTTAATTCGATTACTTCAGTTTCTATTATACAGGTTCTTTCAAGTTCAAGCTGTTCGCTTAAATCTCCTTTGCATCTGTATTTCATTGAATACTCTCTTGTTTGAATTCCATCAACACATTCATTCCATTCAGTGTAAATAACATCTTCTATTTCACAAACTCTAAGGCTTCCGCTTCCTCCGCCTCCACCACTAGAACCGCCACCGCTACTTCCTCCGCCACAGCTACCACAGTCTCCTGGACAGCTTGAGCAGTCTTTTCCATTATTGCAAATTCCATCTCCACAATAAAGATTTGGAATGCATTGTCCTTCTGCATTGCATGTTCCATTTGAACAAGTTCCTTCTGAACTCATTGCAATTATTGATATTTCTTGAGCATCTTCTGCTGTAATACTTCCATTTTGAGTTATATCTGCACAATCAACATTTATTTCTGTTGCAAATCCTAACAAATATTGAAACACTAAATATGAATCCATGCAAGTTAATTGCTGGTCTCCATCAACATCTCCTAATAAAGAACAAGTTGTTTGGAAATTACATTCTAATTCTTCTTGAATCATTAATTGCTGAGAATCTTCTGCTGTAATTATTCCATCTTGTGTTAAGTCTCCGCATGTTTCAATTAATGGACATGTTTCTTCAACAGGCATTCCTAAAACATAATCAAAAATACATTGGACGTCAGCACAGGTAAGATATCCATCATTATCAACATCTCCAAGCAAAGTGCATTGATTTATTAAAACATAAATTGCTTGAGCATCTCCTGCAGTTATTACTCCATCTTCATTCATGTCAGCGCAAGGATTATATTCGTTATTTAAAACTAATTCAAAAGCTAATTCAGCATCGTTTTGAGTTATTACTCCATCTCCATCAACATCTCCAATCAATTCGCATGATTGATTTTCAATGCATTGTCCTTCTGCATTGCATGTTCCATTTGAACAAGTTCCTTCTGAACTCATTGTTAAATCATTTACTGTTTGAGCATCTTCGGTTGTAATTATTCCATTTTGAGTTATGTCACCGCATAATTCAATTTGAGAACTTGGGGTTTGAAATCCTAAAACATATTGAAATATTAAATATGAGTCCATGCAGGTTAATTGCTGGTCTCCATCAACATCTCCTAATAAAGAACAAGTTGCAGGAATTAAAGCATAAATTCCTTGAATATCTCCTGCAGTTATTAATCCGTCTGCAGTTAAATCAGCACAAGGATTATAATTTCCATTAAAAATCATTTGAAAAGCTAATTCAGCATCATTTACTGAAATAACTCCGTCTCCATCAACATCGCCTAAAATGCCTTCACAAACATTTGTTTCTTCAGCATAAGCGCTTGAAATGACTAAAAAAGCCATTAAAAACATTATTAAAATTTTATTCAAATTCATCCAACCCCTCAAAATAATTTATTATAGTTAATTAATTAACCGAAATCCTTTTAAATGCTCATTTATTGTTAGTTTTATTGTTTTTAGGGTTTTCTCATTCAAATTCAGTGTATTTTTTATTGTTTCCTTTTGCTTTATGTAAAGGATATTTTTCTTCTATTTTTTTTATTTTTTTTAAAGCAGCTTTTTCCAACTCAATTTCAGCTAAATCAGCAAAACAAATAATATTCAATAAAACATCACTTAATTCATCTTCAATTCTTTCTCTTTTTTCTGAATCTTTCAGCATCTGCATTGATTCATTTTCATTTTTCCATAAAAATAATTCCATTAATTCGCTTGATTCAATAACCAAACTTTCAGCTAAATCCTTTAAATTATCTAATTTATCCCATTCTCTTTCAGCCCTCATTTTAAGTGTTTCTTGTTTTACTTTTCTTAAATCCATTAAATCACTTTCAATTAATGCTTGAAAACCTATTTAATTCATTCCATTCCAATTTAATCTGAAGTAAAAAAAGGAAGTAATTAAATGAATCCAAAAGAATTTGAAAAAATAATTAAAGAACTTGAATTTAATTCATTTCATATTGCAGTTCAGTATGAAGAAGATTTAACTAAAAAAGAAGCAAAGCAAAATGAATTAATTGAATTAATTAAAGAAAACCATCCGAAAGCAGTAATTGACAAGCAGTTTCCAGATGTGCTGTTCTTATTCAATTCAAAAAGCGATTTATTTGAATTACAAATAAAACCAGTTTACATTTATGGTAAATATTCTAAATTCTCTCGCGAATTGCCTCAAACAATTCATTACTGCTTTAAATGCAAAGGAAAAGGCTGCAAAAAATGTTCTAATACAGGAAAACAATCAGATAATTCAATTCAGGAAATAATGGAAAAAAAATTACTGAATGAATTTAACTCAAAGGAATCAAAATTTCATGGAGCAGGAAGAGAAGATAAAAATGTCCGCATGCTTGGAAAAAGAGAATTTGTATTTGAATTAATTAATCCAAAAAAAAGATTCTTGGATTTAAATCAATTAGAGAAAAAAATAAATTCAAATAATTCTGGATTAATTGAAGTGCAATTAATTAATTATGTAGACAAAGTAATGGTTGCTGAAGTAAAATCAGGAAAAGATTCCAAAAAATATTCTGCTTTAATTGAATTCACTGAAGAATTAGCTGAATCTGCAATTAAGCAATTAAATTCTTTTTTAAAAAAAGAAATTTTAGTTAAACAACAAACTCCTAATCGTTCAATGGAATCCCGCGCTGATTTAATGCGTGAAAAAAAAGTTGAATTAATTGAATTCAAAAAAATATCAGAAAAAGAAATTCAACTGGAATTAATCTGTGAATCAGGAACCTATGTAAAAGAATTCATTTCAGGAGATGAACAAAGAACTAACCCAAGCATTGCATCAATTACAGG
>JAFGBZ010000084.1 GCA_016932875.1 Candidatus Iainarchaeum sp. | reverse complement strand
TGCTGCTCTAGTTGAATACATTGGTTTCCATCCTAAGCTTTCAAGTTTTTTAATTGAATAATTTCTGTTTCTGTTTAATCTTTCAATGTATTCTCCTTTAAGCAGTGAATTTCCTGTGATTAATCCTAGTGCTTTTCCTGCAATTTTTGGAATGCTTTTAACTTTTTTCTCCATTCCAAGTTCTTCTTGAATCATTTCAATTATTTGTTTTAATGAATGTTTTTGTTTTTCGCTTACAATAAATACTTCTCCGCTTTCATGAACTCTTTCCAATAAAAAACTTATTGCCTGCACTAGTTCATCAACATAAATGGTTTGAAAAATATTTTCTCCTGAACCAATTAAAGGAAATCCTTTTTTTACAAGTGCAATTATTTTTTTCCAGTAATCGTTTGCACCTAAAACTAAAGCGCTTCTAATAATCATTATTTCAGTTGTTTCCTGAAAACTTTGAACTATTTTTTCTGCTTCAGCTTTACTTTTTTCATATTTTGTAACAGGATTCATTCCGTTTACTTCAGTTGCTTCGCCTTCAATGTTTCCCATTACTCCTGCGGTTGAAAGAAAAATAAGTCTTGCATGATTTTTTTCGCATGCAATGCAGACATTTTTTGTTCCCTGAACATTAACTTCATTTAATTCCTTGCTTTTTTCATCCAGCACCGCAGCTAAATGAATTACTATTTCATTTCCTTTTACTGCATTCATTATCTGTTCAGAATTTCTTATATCTACTCCTTTTCCTGCGCTGAATTCAGTAACAAAATGGTTTCTCTGCCTTAATTTGCTTACAAGTTTTTTTCCAATAAAACCGCTTGAACCAGTTATAAGAATTTTCATTTAAATCAACTATTAATTAAATTAAAACAATTTAATAAAACCTTACTTTAACTCAATTTCCATAAGCAAATCAGTTCCTAATTCATTTAAATCAATTTTTCCTGCTTTAACTGCTTTATTTAACTCAAAACCATTTCCTGCAACAAACTGCTTTGAATTTTTTCCACCTAAAATAATTGGAGCAACAAACAAGTAAATTTTATTCACTAATTTTTCTTTTAAAAAAGAATAATTTAATTTACTTCCGCCTTCAACTAAAACAGAATTAATTCCTTGTCCAGCAATTTTTTTTACAACTTCACTTAAATTCAATTCATTAAATCCATTAATTTTTTTTCCTTTAACCTTAATTACATTAATCCCTTTTGCTTCAAATTCTTTTATTTTTTTTTCATTTGTATTCATTGCACAGAACACAATTGTTTTTCCTTTTTCAGTGTAAACTTTTGAATTAATTTTAGTAGTTAATTCTGCATCTAAAATAATTCTTATTGGATTTTCGCATCCTTTAATTCTGCAGGTTAATTTAGGATTATCTTTTTTTACTGTATTAGAACTTACAAGAACTGCATCAAATTCTTTTCTTAATTCCTGCACTTTTTTCAAACTTTCTTTTCCTGAAATCCATTTGCTTTTTTCTTGAAAATCAGTTATTTTTCCATCTAAACTCATTGCATTTTTTAAAGCAATAAATGGTTTTTCTTTTTCATGTCTTAATTTAAATCCATAAATTAATTCACTGCATTCTTTTTCCATTATTCCGCTCACAACAGCAATTCCTGCATTCTTCAATTTCTTTATTCCTTTTCCTGAAACTTTTTTGCTTGGATCCTTTACTCCTATGAAAACTTTTTTCACTCCTGCTTTGATTAATGCTTCAGTGCAGGGCGGGGTTTTTCCATAATGAGAACAAGGTTCTAATGTAACATAAACTTCAGCATTCTTTGCATTCTTCCCTGCTTTTTTTAATGCATTCACTTCAGCATGTTCTTTTCCAAAAAAAGCATGAAATCCGCGTCCAACAATTTTTCCGTTCTTAACAATAACACATCCAACTTTTGGATTAGGGCAAACTTTTTCAGTGCATTTATTTGCTTCCTTTAATGCTTCAAGCATGAATTTTTCTTTTTGCATTAAATCACTCCCAATAAAGTAATCGGCGGTAAAATCATTGCCAGAACACTTCCAATGAAAATAAATGGTCCGAATTTAGGCAAATCTCTGTAAACAAATACTTTAGTTATTCCTGCTTTAATTAATTCCTGTTTTTCTTTTTTTCCAATCACTCCTTTAAATCCTAATGGAAAAATTTTTTTTATTTCTTCAATTGTTTGCGGAGCAGGCACTTCATCTTCTTCTAATTCATTTGTTTTGATTTTTTTCAGGAAAAATTCTTTTCTAATTCCTTCTTCAAAAATAAAGAAAATCAATCCAAATAAAACTGTGCAGAAAATCAATGCAGTTAATTCAATTGAAACAAAAGAGCTTTCAATCACAAACCAGAAATAAAAAACAAACAATAAAACAGTAATTAAAACCAAAGGAATTTTTTTCTTAATTAATTCAAATTCAATTCCTTTTCTTAAATATTTAATTGAATAAAAAACACTGTAAAAAATCACGCTTGAAATTGCTGCAAAAAACAATGCGCTTAAAACAAATATTTTTCCTTCAAAAAAAGGCAAAACAAAAGCCATTCCAGTAAATAATTTTACATCTCCTCCGCCTAGTTTTCCTAAATAATAAGAACCATAACCTAAAACAAAAACAATTAATCCTAAAAGCAATGAATTTAAATCAAAGAAAATCAAATTCAATAAAATTCCTATTCCAATTAATGGAAGCGTAATCCAGTCATTAATTAAACCTGTTTTAAAATCAGTGTAAGAACCAACAGCTGAAGCAATTAACACTAATGCCTGCCTTAATAAAATTAATTCCATGCAAGAATTAGAATCCGTTTAATTTAAAAGTTAAATTTAAGGGCGGTAACAGTAAATTTCAATTTCTTTTTTATTCCATTTCCTTAATTCTTTCAAAGCCATTGTTTTTTGTTCTTCAATCCATTCTTTCGGAATATTTAATGCCTGCGGACAAGATAAATCCATGTAAAAAATAAATTTATCTTTTTTTAAAGTAGGGAAATAATCAAAAATAACAGGGTATATTTTACAACTTAAAGGTTTGATTTCTTGAATTAGGCATTTTCCTTTATCTGAAAAAACACATTTTCCTTTCACTTTCTTTAAAACATTATTTCTTGCAAAATTCCTGTAACCTTTTGCTTTAATTGCCTTTATTTCTTTATTGCTTAAAATTGCATCAAAACCTCTACAGCAACATTTAACATTACAATTAACGCAAGTTGTTAACCAATTCATTATATAAAGTTATTTTATTAATTTAAATAAGTTTTTGTCGTATGTCCTGTATTTTAAGTAACATTTTTATATTTTTCTTCGTATTTTACGTATGATTTTAATGGCTTTAGATAGAAAGGATTTTTTGGTTTTAAGTGAACTTTATGAAGATGCAAGAATGCCTGTTAGTGAAATTTCGCGTAAAACAGGAATTCAAAGAGACAGTATTGTTTACAGAATTAATAAAATGAAAAAAGATGGTGTAATCAAATCTTTTGTTCCTGTTCTTGATTCAGCTAAAATTGGGTTTCCAATTTATTCTTATGTTACTCTTTCAATGAAAAGCATTAATTCAGAAAAAGAAAAATCTTTTCTTTCTTTTTGTGAAAAAAATCCTTTCATCACTTATATTGCTTCTCTTTCAGGCAAATGGGATTATGAAATAGTTATTTCTGCGGAAAACATTGAACACTTAAACGCGGTGTTAAAAGAAATCAGGAACAATTTCTCTGAGCTAATTCAGGTATATGAATCAACACTGATTTTATCTGAATTAAAATATGATTTTCTTTTAGGATTAGTTGATGTAAAAACAAGAAATAAATAAATTTCATAAACAAGCATATTTTTATTTTTCTTCATCCTTCTTTTTATTTATGCCTACTCTCAAAAAACTAGATTCTGTTGAAAGGAATAAAATAGCAGATCAATTAAGAAGAGGTAGAACTCATGACCAAAAACGCAATTGGGGAACCAGTTATTCTTCGGGAATAAAAGGCCCTTCTTTGTTTCCAATTCATGATGTAGTTCCAATATTAAATAAACTTGTTGAAAGTAAAAAAACTAAACCGAGAATTCTTGATTTAGGCTGTACTGAAGGGCGGTGTTTAAAAGAATTATTTGGTGTTTTTGGAAATAAATTAGAATATCATGGAATGTCTTTAGCGAGATTTAATGAATGGAAAAAAACAAATTCTGAAACAAATAATTATTTGAATTTTCGAGTAGGGCATGCAGAAGCATTAGGAAACTATTTTAAAAAAAATCATTTTGATGTTATTCGTTCTAGTCTTGCGATAGCACATTCAAATAATCTTGCTAAAGCAATACAGGAAGTAAGAAAAGTTTTGAAAAAAGGGGGTTTGTTTATTTTTAGCGACGACCGCGTTCCAACTCAAAAAGAAATTCCTGGCTTTAGTATTTTAGATGTGCAGCATTTTGGATTTTCAAAATCAATCATTCTTAAAAAAATAAATTAATTTCATCTTATCTTAAATTTTTTTCTTTTTTTTCCTATTCCTTTCATTCCTTTGAATAATCCTTGAATTCCTTCTTTTTCGAATTTTTTTTCATCAATGTTATTCATTTGCTTGAACATTTTTTTCATTTGCTTGTATTGCTTTAATAACTCGCGCACTTCTGTTTCTTTTCTTCCGCTTCCTTTTGCAATTCTTTCAATTCTTGAGCTTGAAATTATTTCTGGTTCAAGTTTTTCTTTTTTAGTCATTGAATCCATAATAAATCTGAATGAATTTAATTTCTCTTCACTGGTTTGCATTAATTCTTCTGGAATTTGCTGTTTTAATCCAAGCATTTCCATTACTTTATTCATTGGACCCATTTGCCTTGTGGCTTTTAATTGTTCATAAAAAATCTGTAAATTAAATTCTCCGCGCATTAATGCTTCTGCATCAATTTCCTGTGAATCAATTTCCTTTATTTTTTCCAGTAATCCTTCTAAGTCGCCGTAGCCCATTATTCTGCTTAAAAATCTTTCAGCATCAAATGCTTCCAAGTCATTTATTTTTTCTCCTATTCCAATAAAATAAACTGGTGAATCAGTTACAGCGCACGCGCTTAATGCTCCTCCGCCTTTTGCACTTCCATCCATTCTTGTAATTATTACTCCATTAACTCCAACTGAATTATGAAAACTTTCAGCCTGCTTTTTTGCAATTTGTCCTACATCTGCGCCTATTACAAGCCATTTGAATTCAGCTTTTACTATTTGATTTATTGCTTTAATTTCTTTTGTTAATTCTTCATCTAATCCGCTTCTTCCTGCTGAATCAATTATAATTAAATCGCATTTTTGTTTTTCTAATTCTTTTAATCCTTGCTCCGCGATTTTACTTGAATTTTTTTCTTCTTTTAATCCATAAAAAGGTGCTTGAATTTGTTCACTTAATTGTTTTAATTGTTCAAATGCAGCAGGACGAAAAGCATCAGCGCAAAGCAATCCAACTTTTTTTCCTCTTTTTTGATAATATTTTGCAAGTTTTGCAGCGCTAGTTGTTTTACCGTTTCCCTGTAATCCAACTAATAAAATTCTTTTTGGATTTAAAGGAATTTCTTTTTTTCCTCCAAGCAAATCAGTTAACGCATCATAAGTTACTTTAACCACGTGTTCTCTGCGGTTAATTTCTTTAGGCAAATCAACAAAAGCTTGTTCTTCAATATGCTTCGATAATTTTAAAACCAGTGAAACTTCAACATCACTTGAAATTAATGCCCTCTGTAATTCTTTTACTGCTTCTTTTACAGTTTCTTTATCTAATGCAGTTGAATTCTTTATTTTTTCAATTGCATTTCTAAGTTTTTCGCCGAAAGACATGTTTTCACATTAGGATTAATTTACCTTAATTAATTAAAAGAAATTAGTTTAAAAGAAAAAGGCAGAAAAAAAGGAAAGAATTAGTTTTCTTCCTTTATTGCTCTTGACCTGAAATTTGCATATGCTCTGTACTTTGTTTTAGTCCAGGCAGTAGGCTGTTTTTTTCTTAATTTGAATTCTTCCTGCAATAATTTCAGCCTTAATTCTTCGGATGGTTTCATGAAATCCATATTGTCATTCATAGCATTAACTCCTTAGCGTTTAGCGTGAAAGAATTTAACCTAAAAGACACTTGCACTTATTGTTATAGAAGCAAGTTGGTTAATTTCCCGCACCTATATATAGGTGCTTCCGATCTTTAAAAAGCTATCTTGATTAAGTATTATGTAGCTTTTATGGGTTTACAGTTAATTTTCCGTTTTTTCCTGTGGAAAGCTGTATTTGTCCGCGGAATTCATTACACCAGCCGTCTTCAATCTTTATCTTGTCTCCTTCTTTTACTTGTTTTGTTTGCTCATTCCATAAGGAAACGCTTACTTCTCCTGTTTCATCTCTTGCAGCTGCATTTGCAACTACTCCAGAACCTCTAGGAGTATTGAATGCCCTTTCTTCTCCTAAACTTACTATTTCCAGTTCTATTTCTGGGACTGGTGCTTTTGCTCGTAATTCACTTACTTTCATGAAATATAACCTCTTTTAGTGTGATTATAGTAAAACCGCAATAAATCATTTTAAAGTTATGTATCTCACTAAGTTTCTTCGTGAATTAATTGTTCCTTTTCCTTCAATAAATCTCATTAATCTCATTTCATACATTTTAATTCCTCCTTTAAGGGATGGGATGAAGGGAGTTAACCCTTCAACATTGCAAATATTTTGATTTTTCCCTTTAAAAAGAAATGGAAGGGGTAGATTGCCGGTGCGAAACCAAAAATTTAAATTAAGTTATATACAACGCATATATGATTAATATGAATTTGTCTTTTGATGCTGATAAAAAATATATTAAATTAATTGATTCCGTGATAAATGAATCAAAAATGTATTCTTCCAGAAGTGAATTCCTTAAATCTGCAGTAAGGGAAAAAGTAGAGAAACAACAGGATTTGAATTGGCGAATTAAATTCAAGCAGGATGTAAAAAAAATGGCTGAAACCGCGGTTAAAAGAGGCTGGAACGGAGAGCTTTTAACCAGAGAAGAAAAAGCAAAAATCGCTGATGAATTCTTAAAGAAAAAAGGATTTAATCCAGATCTTCTGGCGCCATAATTTTAATGAATTTTTCAGCAGGAATGAAATCCTTCAAATTCCAGGTAACTATTGCATTGCATCCTGTTTTTATTGCAAGAAAAAAATGCATTCGGTCTCTTTTATGAATTCCGATCGAATCCCATTTCTTTATTTCTTCAAAATGTTCTCCCTTAAATGAAATTATTTCAGTATTTATTTTGCGTTCTTCAAAAAAAGAAACAGTTTCTTCTTTCGAATAAAATGCATTTGCCCGAACTTCTTCAAAAAATAATTCAGATAAAACAATTTCATGTTTATTCCTTGCACAGGATTCAAAGAAATCAATTACTTTGGATTCCATTGCTTTGAATCCTTTTCCTATTTCACATTTAATTAAAGAAATAAAAACATTTGAATCCAGATACAATCTCATAATTAACTGAATTAATTTTTGTTTTTAAACTTCTGCAAGGCAGCCTGCCGGTGCGGAAAGTGAAAACAATAAACAGAAATCTGCTTTAAATTATTCTGTTAATTATATATTTCGGATGGAATTCAGTTAAATCTTCATATCTTTGTCCTGTTCCAATAAAGAGAATTGGTTTTTTTATTTGATGAAGTAATGAGATTGCTGTTCCGCCTTTTGTGTCTGAATCTATTTTAGTTAAAATAAATCCGTCTATTGAAATTTTTTCATTGAATTCTTTGGCTTGTTGCACTAATGCTTGTCCTGTGAATGCTTCTCCTACATATAATTTTAAATCAGGTTTAATTACTCTGTCAATTTTTTTTAATTCTTCTAATAAATTTTTATTTGTATTCTGTCTTCCTGCTGAATCAATTAATACTGCATTAATTCCTTTTGCTTCAGCTGATTTAACTGCATCAAATGCAACTGCTGCAGGGTCTGCTCCATAATTGTGTTTAATTACTTTTACTTCAAGTTTTTTTGCATGCTCTTCTAATTGTTCAATGCTTCCTGCTCTAAAAGTATCTCCTGATGCAAGTAAAACAGTTTTTCCTTTTCTTTGAATTGATTTAGTTAATTTTGCAATTGAAGTTGTTTTTCCTACTCCATTAGGGCCTAAAAAAAGAATTTTTAATGGTTTTTTTTCTTCAAGCATTTTATTAAAATCAATTTCTTCTGTGTTCATTATTTTTTCAAGCACGATTTTAATTGATTCTTTTAAGAAATCAGTTTCAGTTCCTTTTTTGATTTCTTTTCCTTCAACTTCTTTTTTTAATTCTTCAATTATTTCTGTTGCAGTTTCCTGCTGAACATCTGCTTCCAGTAAAGATAATTCTAATTCAAATAATAATTCAGTTAAATCTTTTTCAGTTAATTTAATTTTTCCTGTAAAAAACCCAGTAATTTTTTTTCCTAAAGAAACCTTTGCTTTTAATTCTCTTTTCTCTGTTTCTTTTTCTAATACTTCTTCAGCAGTTTTTTTTTCTCCTGCAAAATCATAATCAGGTTCTTGATTAATTTCTTTTTTTTCTTCAATAAATTCTTTTGGTTTTTCTTGAATTATTTCTTCTTTTACTGGTTCAGGATAAGTTTCAGAAATTTCTTTTTGTAGTGTTTCCTGTGTTTTTTTTTCTTCAATTGGTTTTTGTATTTCTTTAGTTTCTTCTGCTGGTGTTTCTTCTACTTTTTGCGTGAATTTTTCTTTGAATGAATCAATTTTTTTCTTTAGGAATTCAAACATGTAATCACTTTTCAGTTAAATTAGGTTAAATTAATTTTTTAAGTTAAGCTTTCGGTGAGCTGTAAAGTATATGTCACTTATACCTTTGAATTAAAAGAAGTTTATTTAATGTGAGCGAGATACCCGTCGCAGAGATAATTAAAAAATAAATTTAGGAAAGCTATGGAAAACGCTTGGTGTTTTAGACAAAAACTATAAACCTTATTTTTTCATTGCTTTTTTCTTTAATTCTTGAGGCATTTTTTCAATGGCATATCTTAAAGCAGTTCTTGGCATATTTTTCTTATTTTTTATAACATAATTAAAAACATCTTTTTGGTGGAATTCACTTGCAGCTTTTAGCATCCAGCCAAATCCTTTTTGAACGAGATCATCTTGGTCTTTAATCAAGGTATCTGCAATTTCAAAAATTTCTTTCAAAAATTTTCCTTTCCTTGCCGGGATTATTAAAGTTACTGAAGAAGCTCTTTTAACCCAGCGATTATCTGATTTTGCCCATCTCTTTAATTCTTTGATATAACTCGGAAACATATCAACAAAATTTCCTATGGTGTGATTGCATAAAGTGTCGCAGGATGCCCAATTGGAAACATAATCATTCAGCCATTTTTCAAAAACCGTGAAATCCGCTGGTTCAAATTTTTTATGGATAAGATTGGAAAAATGGCACGCAATAAATGATTCTTCTATATAACTCGACTGCCACAATTCCTCGCACAAGGTAAATACTTGCTTTTTGTTCATAGCTAAAATTTCTTTGTCAAAACTCTTTGCGATTTTGGTGACAATTGCGGTTTTTACTCCATGAATTTTGACTTTTTCCTTAAAAAAATTTTGCCCAGTGGTTTGAGTGTGCGGATCGCTTTGGCTCTTTAGTGTTTTTCGAATTTTTGCGATAAATGCATTCATAGTTTTAAATCAGCCTTTTAATTTTTTTTATGTTCTGATTAATCTTAGCCAACTTATTTTCTAGATTTTTTTCTTTCAGGAAATAAAAAATTTATTTATAATTGCAATAAAAAGAATTAAAGGGAAATTATTTTTTTTGTTCCCTTTGTTTTTGTATGAATTGCTGTCCTTGAATTAATAAATTCTGGAAGAATTGTGTTTGCTGTGCTTCTTGTCCCTGTATTTTGCGTGTTTCTTCTATTGCTTTCTCTGTTTCAGTTATTCTTTCATTTAATTCTTTTATTGTGTCTTCAGTTGTTTTTTCAATTAAAATATTATTTGGCAGTGAAACTGTTACTTTTCCTGGTTTCTCTATTTTTGCGTCTGCAAATACTCCGCTTCCAAGTAAAACTTTTATTGTACTTTCTTTTCCTTTTTTTAATTCTTCTAATCCCTGTAAAGTTGTTTGAAATTCTCTTTTTGCATTAATAAATGAATTCATTCTTTGGTTTATTTGCTGTAATCTTGCTTTATGCATTTCAAAATTCTGCATTAACTGCTGTCCTGAAAATGTTACTTCTTTAGTTTCTTCTTTTTTTTCAGCCATTTTTATTCCTCCTTTATTTCTTTTGCTTCATTTATTATAATTTCTCTTTGTTTTGCTTTATGTGATGAACCTAATTCTGCAATTGTTTTTTCCATTGCTCTTTTTTCACTTAAAGCATTAATTAGTTTAGTGAATTTTTTTCCTTTAACTGTTCCTGTTACTTCAAATTTTTTTTCATCCATTTTAATCACTCTCTTCCTATTCCTTCATCTATTCTTGCCATTTCAGGCCCTGAAGTATTTTCGCCAGCAGCAATTCCTTTTGAATTTGCTATTATGCTGTTTGCAACAAACCTGTCTCCGTAATTTGCTGTTGCAGGCATTCCTTTTACTTTAAATATTTTTTCAAGTAAAGTGAATTCTTTTTCGCTTATATTTGGATGCACGACAAAACCTTTATTTGTAACGCATATACAGCTTCCGGTTAAATCGCTTCCTCCAATGCTTGAAACTTTAAACGGGACTTCAAAAAATTTTTCTGTTTCTTTCACTTGTTTTTCTGTTAAAAGCGGAGAAGCTATTCCTCCATTTTCATTTACTGCAATTAAATTTCCTATTGCTGTTGAATCAATTGTTTTTACTTTTAATCCTTTTTTTTCAAGTTCTTTTTTTTCTTTGTCTTCAATTAAATAAGTGGCAAGCAGTTTTTCATTTAATCCTTTTGAAAAAACTCCTATAAGCGAACTTGAAGCAATTGTTGCTGGAATTAATTCCACTTCAAATTTTTCAAATCCACTGAATTCTTTTTTATATAATCCATGTGGATGAATTAAATATTTGTCTGTCAGAACACAGAAAACCCCTAAATAAGGGCTTGCTTTAATGCTTTTTTTAAGGAATTCCACTTAAATCAGTTTATTTTCTTTTAATTGAAACAGCTTCAGCTGCTTTTTCTCTTTCTTTTTTTTCTTTTAATTCTTTTTCTTTTTTCTCTTCTTCTTCTGTTTCCTGTTTTTTTGCTTCTTTGGTTTCTTTTTTCTCTTCTTTCTTTTTCTTGTCTTTTGTTTTTTCCACTGCTTTCTTTTTATCTTCTTCTAATTTCTTTGAACCCTTTAAGTAAACTGTTACTTTATCTTTTTGTTTTAATAAAACAGCATTAACTTTTCTTGGAATGTTTTTTGAATTCTTGAAAATAAATTCATTTACTTCCATTGCAATTGAAATTTCTTTTATTCTTGTATGCTTTGAAACAAATCTTTTTATTTCATTCAATGCTGCTTTAGGCCTCTTTAATGGAGGTTTTGTAAACGCGTTTCTTAATGAAATAACATATTCAGCTTCATTTCCTTTCATTTAAATCACTGTTTTTTCCCATTCTTTTTTGTTTTAGCTCTAACAGTTCTCTTTATTTTCTTGTGAAGTCTTTTCTTTTTCTTCACTGTTACTTGTTCTTCCTGTTTTTTCTTGAATAAAGTTCCTAAATCAGTGCTTCTCCAGTGTCTTTTTGCTCTTGCATTCCAGATTCTTCCGCCTTTTTTCTGCATTACCCAGAACGGAGCATTGGTTACTCCTGGAGCAATTTTTTTTCTTGTTGAAATTAAGAATTCTTTTTTTTCCTGACTTTTATTTGAACTCATTTTCATCATTTCCTTTTAATTGTAATTTCTTTTTTTGAACTTAATTTTTCTAGCAATTGTTTTAATTCTTCATCATTAATTTTTTTTTCAAGTCTTCCTGCTTTATTTAATTGGATTAAAGCCCCTGCAACCTGCGAATATCTTTGCTGGTTAATCATTCTCACTCTTGAAAGCCTTTCTTTTGCTTCAGGTTCAAGAATTTCTCTTAATAATGAATCAACCGCGTTTTCCATTTGCATTGCAGTTTCTGTTTCACTTTGTTTTTGCTTTAATTCCTCCAATTTTTTTTTCCTTATTTCTTCTGCTTCCACTGAATTCACTTTTTCTCCTGTGGATTTTCTTTATGTTCTTTTACAGGTTCTTTGTGTAAATGTTCTTTCGATTCATGTGATTTCATTTCATGTTTGTGTTCCATTGATTTTTCATTTTCTTTTTTTACTTCAATATGTTCTTTTGTTTCCTGTTTAATTTCTTTTTTTTCATTTGGCATTTTTTTTGCCATTGAATTCAAATATTTTTGTCCTTCAGAAGTAATTGTTCTTCCTTTTTTGCTTTTTTTAATTAATTTTTCTTTTTCCAGTGCCTGAAGGCAGGTTCGAATTATTTTTCCTGAAGCTTTTCTGAATTTTTCAGGTTTTACTCCGCGGTTTTTTCTTCCGCCGTAATAAGTTCTTAAGCTTTCAGTTCCTACTGGGCCGTCGACAAAAACCCTGTATAAAACGCTTGCAGTTCTTAAATACCACCAGTCTGCTCTCTGTGGAGCTCTTTCTCTGTGAGCCCCTGTTTTAACCCAAGCAGTAAAAGCCGGTTCAGTTAATTTTCCTTTCAAGTCTTCTGTTATAATTTCTAATAGTTTAGGTGTCGGAACCTCTAACGCATTCATTCTAATTACCCCCCATTCAACCCTTTTCAGGGAAGAGGTACACGGTTCTACGACTTCAAAAGAAGTCAGTACAGAATAAATCTGCTAGAGGAATATTTAAAAAGGTATTTTTTTAACTGAATTTTCAGTTATATAATTGTTTAAATCAATGTCTTTTTCCTGAAAAGAATTCATCTTTTAGTTCTTTTGGAATTCTTGCCCTGTTTCTTGCACTGATTTTTTTCATTGAATTCAGCCAGTCTTTTTTTAGTTCAGGGTTTTTTTCGTTTCTGATTAATTCAGCTAAGCGATAAATTCTTTCCATTGCAATTGACTGGACTTTATTTTTATTCATTCACCATCACGCCTGGTGGGAGCGAGAACACATTCAGTTGTTCGTGCTTCGCATTTTACCAGATTAATAATTTGGGCCTGGGCGGAATTGAACCGCCGATCCTCGCAGTGTAAATGCGATATCCTAACCACTAGACCACAAGCCCTAGACTCATATTCTTGTGTAACCAATCTTTTAAATATTTCTTTTTATTTTCTTTGAATTAGTTATTCAATAAGAATTGTTGAAGGAATTATTAATTTAATTATGGGCTACCGAAGGTGCCCTCACGTGCCAGCGGAGTGAGCCGCTGAACCAAAGTTTTAAATATTTCTTTAAGTCTATTGCTTTCAGGTGATGTTTTGCGTAAAGTAATGTTTTTCCGTTTTGGTGGTAAGGATGCAAGGACTCCGCGTTTGGTTGGAGCTTTTATTCTGACTGCTGCTGTGTTAATGTTTTTTGCTTCTGTTGCATCAATGTTTGATAATTGGGATGCAGTTAAAGGAGTAAATGATTGTTTGTCTTCTTTTGAGGCATCAGATTATACTTCTGAATATAGTGTTCAATTGAATGACTGCCGTACTACTTTGTTTAATAAAACTGGTTTGTATTTAAAGCCAGGGCAGTTAAAGCCTACTTTAAGGCAGTCAATCCAAGTATTGCTTGAACCTATTGCAATGGTTTTCTTTTGGTTAGCTGTATTGTTTTTAGGCTGGTTAATGTATAAATCAGGTGATTTAGTTTTGCCAGTTGAAATGATTGTTCGTGAACCAAAAGAACATGAATATAAAAAGAAATAAAAAAAATAATTGAACCCTTACATTGTAAGGGTTTTTGTTTTTCCTTTTTTAATGCTTCCTTTTTTTACTCCGATTAAGTAACTGATGTTTTGTGTTTCTGCTTGTTCTGCTAATCTTTTTGTAATGATTCCATCAAATACTATTGAATCTGCTTCTTTGATTTCTGGAAGTGAATTAACTAAATCTCTTACTTGAATTTCTTTGATTTCCTTCATTTCTTTGTTGAATATTTTTGCTTTCAGTGTTCCTTGCAGTGATTCAAGCACTGGTTTGAATTTCAGCACTTCTTCAGGGCTGGCTCTTTCAATTGGTTCTCTTGGAATTCTTAGTCCTCTTATTGGAGGCCTTCTCATTGAATTTCTTGGTTCAAATCCTGTTCTAGGTGTTCTTGAACTAAATCCTGTTCTTGGTGTTCTGGTTAAAGTGCTTGTTGTTCTTGGAGTCCTTGTTGTTGTAATTGTTCTTGGAGTTCTTTTTTCTTCCATGAATTCTTTTACAGTGATTTTTTTTGCTAATGCTTGATTTATTTCTTTTCTTACTAGTTCTTCTACTTCTTTTCCGTCTGGAGCTTTTGCAACAAAATCAAATTTTCCTAAACTTATTGCTTTTCTTGCATTTAATTCTCCGCCTCTATCGCCGTCAATGAATAAAGTAATTGTTTTTGCTTTGCTTAAATCAATTATTGTTTGAGGTATCTGCGAGCCGTTCATTGCAATTACATTTCCATAACTGTTTTTTATTAAATTTATTACATCTGCTCTTCCTTCAACCACAATTATTTCATCGCTTGAATCAATTTCAGGTCCTGCTGGAAGTTTTTCTTTTCCATATGTTTTAATGCTTAAAGTTCTTGCATTTTCTCTTAATTCTTCTGATAATTGTGTTGCAGTGCTTCCAGTGTTTGTAAGAAATTTGCTTAACAATGATTTTGCTCTGTCTTTTACTTCTTCTCTTTTTTTGCTTCTTGTGTCTTCCATTGAATTAATTACAAATTTTGCTTCGCATGGTCCAACTTTATCAACGCTTTCAACTGCTGCTGCAAGCAATGCAGTTTGTGCTGCATCAAGTGAAGAAGGTAAATGCAGTTCTCCTGCTGTTACTCCTTTATCTGTTGTTGGAAAAACTTCTATTCTTCCAATTTTTCCGTTTTTTTGAAGTTCTTTTAAGTCCATTTCTTCTCCTAAAAGCCCTTCGCTTTGTCCGAATACTGCTCCAATTATATCTTGTTTATCTACTACTCCTTGCACTTCAAAAGTTATTTTTACAAGATATTTAGTTGTATTCAAATATGTTTTTGCCATTAAATACATCTCCTTTTTATAGAATTAGAGTTTAATTTTTTCCTGAATTTCTTTCAAGGATTTAAGCACTTTAATTTTTTTATTTCTGGTTTTTAGTCCATTAATTATTTCAATTCCGCAATTGAATTCTTTTTTTAATTCATCAATTACTTCTTTGTTCGCTTTTCCTTTTTCTGGAGGCGATTTTATTTTTATTTTCAGTGCCTTGCTCCAGGAATCAAATCCAATGATTTTGAATTCCTTGGAATTAGGAATTACATGCACTTCTAAAATGCATTCTGTTTCCATTAAATTTAACCTTTTAATTTAAATCCTTTTATAGAATTCAATTAATTTCTTTAAGTATTAAACTCTAATTAATAACATTTAATTAAAGGAAAATCATTATAAATAAGCGGTTTATTATGGGAAAATATGCTAAAGGCTCTAATGCTGAAAGAGAATTGATTAAAAAAGCATTTTCTTTGGGTTTTGCTGCTTCACGCACTGCTGGAAGCGGTTCAACTCCTTTGCCTGCTCCAGACATGGTTATTTTAGGTAAAAACCTTAAATTAGGCATTGAATCAAAAGCATGGGATTCAACTCATTTGCATTTAGATAAACAGCAGATGGAAGAATTCATTGAATGGGGTAAATTAGCTGAAGCTGAAATGTTTATTGCTTGGAGAAAAAACCGTGAAGGCTGGCAGTTTCTTAAACCAACTGATTTCACTAAAACAGAAAAAAACTACATTATTTCCTGGAAGAAAGCAAAAATAGTTGGAAAACCTTTTGAAGTAATTTTAGGATTACAGAAACAATTAAAGTGATTGAATGGGTTTAGGTTCTAGAAATATGTTTAGAAAAAAATCAATACGAAAAAAAATAGTTTCTCCTGAAAATCAAATAATTAATGAATTCAAACTGCATTCAACTAATAAATTTAATAAAACAAGGGAATTTTTTGATTCAAGAACTGATATGCGTAAAGCCCAGGAATTAGGATATAAATTGTTTTTTTTGCTTGGGAAAGCCAGCAAAATAAATAAACCAAAAAATTCTTTTCTTTTATTTAAATGGACTTGTGAAGCATTCAGACGCAGAGGTGAATGTTTTTGGGCTGACCCGCGAATAACAGTTCGTTTCAAACAGCTTTTTAAAAAATCTCTTAAAATGAATAAAACCAGAACAATTGCCTTGGTTGAATCTCTTCTTAAACGCCCTGATTTGCATCCTGCTGTAGGAGAAGTAAGTTTTTGGTTTAAAAAATTCATTGAAGAAGAATTAATTCCTTTAACTAATAAAAGTAAATGACTGAATTTATTAATTTCATTTTTAAATTAATTCTTTCCTAATTATAGTGATTAAAATGATTGTGTTTGAAGAAATTTTAAGAGATTTAGAAAGATTGTATGAAAAAGAAAAATCTCTTAGAAAAAGAGTTTATTTAGAGAAAGCAATTGAAGCATTAAAGGATTATGAAAAATTAATCTGATTTTTTAGTTTTTTATTTGTAGTGTTATTCACATTAATGTTGCTACAAATAATGCGCTTATTCCAATTAATGCAAACACTACTGTAATGATTAATGAATCAGTGCTTAGTGTTCCTTGGAATTGAGTTATGAAAAAATAAACATCTAATGCAAAAAATCCTAATCCTGTTGCAACTAATAAATAACTAATCCACTGTACTTTTTTTCCAACGCCTTTCAGTTTTAATTCATCTAAATCCATTGTAATTCTTGAAACTGCTTCGCCTAATTCATTTAATTTATCTTTTGTTTTAGTTGTAATATCAGTTGATTTGCTTACTTTTTCATCAATTGATTTCTGAAAGTTTACTTCTTTTCTTTTTAATTCGTTTTCTAATTCATTTATTTCTTTTGAAGCTTTTTCATGAACTTTTTTTTGTGCTTCAATGCTTGCTTCATTTGTTTCTTCTTCAATTATTTTTTTGATTTCTTTTCCTTGGGCTTGAATTTCTTGTTTCACTAATTCATTTATTTCTCCACGGATTAATGCAAAAGTATCTGCTTGCCCTAATAATAATAATCTTTTTGCTTGTTCTGGTTCAACACCTAATTCTTTTAATGAATTAATTATTTCTTCTTCTTTTGCGCCTTCTCTAACCATTTTTTGAATTATTCCAATAATGCTTTTTTCTTCAACCATTTTCATTCACTTCATTTATTTCTTCAATTATTGTTGGTTCTTGAATAAATAATTCTTTTGTAATTGAACCCATATTACTTTCAAATTCAATATTAAAAAGCATTACTGTTTTCCCTGATTTCAATGGAGTAAAGAAATAATTCACTTCACTGCATTTTCCTGATTCAACTGAAACAGTTTTTGTTCCCGCTGTTTCTTTAAAATAATCTTCTTCATGGGATTCCATTATTTTAATTCCTTCAGCATTTTTTCCTGAATTGCATATTTCTAAAATTAATTCAAATTCTTGATTTATTAAAATTGTTTTTTGAACCTTTACATTATAAGCTAAATTAACTTGTCCTGATTCAAGCAATACTTCTAATCTGAATGCATTATGAAATGGAGCTTCAGCAAATAATTCGACTGAATGCATTCCATTGAATGGAGTTAAATCAATTTCTTTTTGTTCTCCTGGTTTAATACTTTCAAAAGATTCAATTATTTTTTTTTCCCCATTCAGAGAATAATATATTTGTGTGTTATGTATTTCTCTTTCAGTTGAATTCACTAAAAAAACTTGTTTTCCTGAATTTGAAATTGATTCCTTTAATTCAATGCTTGGACTTAAAAAAAACAAGTATAACAGCATTACTGCAAAAACCGCGTAAATTACTGCAAATCCTCTGATTACAAGTTTTCTTTTCTTATTAAATTCAATTAATTCAGCCATATGCAGTTACAAATGAATTAACTTATTAATTAAATTTTTCCTTTTTGCCATTCAAGGCATAAAATCATTGCTGAATTTTTTAAATCAGGTTTTCCGCCTTTCACTAATTTTTTTTTCTTTATTGCATAGTCTTCCAGTAATTCATATGCTTCTTTTTTTGGATTAATTCCCATTGTTTCAAGTTTTTCAGGAAAATTTGTTTTCAAATGTTCTAATATTTTTTCAGCGCATAATTCAACATCTTTTACTCGGTTAGGGCTTTTAGCGCTTAACATTACAAGTTCTTCTTCATCTCTTTGACTGAATGGAATTACTCCAGGTGAATCAATTAATTTAATTGTGTCATTTAATTTAATGAATTGTTCTCCACGAGTTAATCCTGCTTTAATTGCAGTTCTTGCTGCATGTCTTCCAATTAATGCATTAATCACTGAACTTTTTCCTGTGTTAGGATAACCAATAAATCCTATTTTAGAATTTTTTCCTCTGCCTAGTTTTCCAATTAATTCCTTTAATTTAGTTACTCCTTTTTTTTCTTTTGCATTAATATAAACGCAGGGAAATTCTTTTTGAATTTTTCTTTTTATTTCTTCCAAGTTTTTTTCAGGAACTAAATCAGATTTATTTAATACAATTCCTAATGCTTTTCTTTTGAATTTAATTTTTTCTTCCATTTCTCTGTTTCTGGTTTCTTCAATAAATCTTGCATCAACTACTTCAAGTAAAATATCTGCTTCTTCAATTACTTTTTCCACTCTTTGCTTTAATCCCATAATTTAATCTACATTCAAGCAGTTTAAAAACAATTAAGAAAAAAGACTTTTATCTGCATGGCGTTTTCTTTCCCTTGCTTTTCTTTCTTCCATAAATACCCGTACATTTGAAACAGGTTTAAAAAAATCAGCTGTAAACCATAAATCATGAGCAACATTTGTTTTGCGGAAAATTGCATGAAGTAAATCAATCGAACTATTTGAATGAACTAAGTTAGTCATAAAAGCGTTTTCGAATTCCTGATTAATTCTTTTAATCAATTGTTTTTCTGGGGTTAGTGGATACATTTTTTTTAAGTTTTCTTCTATTTGAAGCATGCTTTTATCATAATCATTTATTTCATTTTCAGGTTTTCTTTTTATTTTTTCTAATTCTTCTAAAAATTCTCGAAATCTTTTTTCTCTGAATTTAATAGGGCTTGAAAGAATATATCCTGATTGTTTTAATAGTGCGAATTGAGCCGGTGTTTGAGCAATATCTCTGAATTTATGCTTTGTTTCAGAATATGAACCTCCTTCTTTTGAATGCATTGAAGTTAATTCTGCTTCTTCAAGCAGCATCAATGCATATCTGCTTAATTCTAAATTCTTTATGCCTGTAAAAGGAGTTCCTTCAATGGTTCCAATATAATGATGTTTTCTTGCAAACTGTCCTATTGCAGTTTTTTTTCCTGCCTCAGTTTCAGCGCTTAACTGAATCACATCTCCATATTTTGAACTGAATTTTACTTCAAAAATAATTTTTATTTTTGCTCCTTTGAATTTTACTTTAAAAAATCTTTCTTTTTTTCTTGAGTCTTTTTTAGAATTCCTGAAATAAACAGGAGTATTTCTTTCAGTTAATTCAACTGGAATGTTTGGTTTTTTTGTTCTATGCAAACGAATAGGATTCATTAACTCACTTCATTAATCCTTTAATTGAATTAAATGCGATTTTCATTAAATATGCTCCGCCGAAAACCAGAATTAAAATTATTCCAAAAACTCCAATAGGATTTGTTTCATTAAATAATTTATCA
>JAFGBZ010000083.1 GCA_016932875.1 Candidatus Iainarchaeum sp. | reverse complement strand
CATTTAAATAAACAGCATCAATTGAAAAAAAAACAAAAAGCATGTGAATTGCATTAATTGTTGTTCCTTTATGCGTGAATTCAAATACTAGTGCGTAATCAAATTTTTTTTTTGATTCAAACATTAATCCTTTGAACTTAGAGAAAAAAGAATCAGCTTTTTTAATTTCATTAATTATTGTTTTTTTGCTTGATTTATTGTAAAGCAATTAACTTTCACTTTAATTTTAATTCGCTTAATTTAGGTATTTTAATGTCTTCAATTAATCCTTCATATTTTTTAATTGAATAAGGTTTAGGGCTTTCTTTTTTTATTTCTGAATGCTTTTTTTTGAATTTTTCTGTTTGTCCTGCCATGCGTTCAATTATTTTTAATGCTTTTTTTGCCTGAGTTTGAGTTAAAATGACTTCTTCCATTTAAACCAATTTTATTAAGTGTTTTTGTATTATTAAAGCTTATTACTAGTACAATAATTTAACAATTAGTCTTTAAAATATTTACTTATAAGGTTCTTTAATTATAATATATATGGTATTTGAGTGGATTTAATGGAATTGAATTCTTTTGCAATCATTCCTGACGGAAACCGTAGGTATGCTTTGGCAAACAACATGGCTTTAACCCAAGCATATTTATTGGGAACTAAAAAAGCATGGGAAGCATTTGAATGGATTAGTGAGTATCCTTCAATTCAATCAGTTACTTTTTATACTTTATCAAAAGAAAATTTAACTCGAACAAAAGAAGAATTAGGAATTTTATTCAAGATTTTTGAAAAAGAATTAAGTAAAGCAATTTCAAGAAATCATTTATTAGGCAATTCAATTAAAGTTAAATTCATTGGAAGAAAAGATTTTTTTTCTGAAAAAATTCAGAAAAGAATGAATGAATTGGAAAATGAAACAATTGATAATTCAGGTAAAACCCTTGCATTAGCAATAGGTTATAATGGACAAACTGAAATAATTGATGCTGCAAAAAAAATTGCTGAACAAGTTAAAGAAGGATTAATTGAACCAGAAAAAATTACTCCTGAATTATTTAAAAAAAATCTTTACTCTGAACTTTCTTTTCCTGATTTAATTATGCGGACAAGCGGAACACAAAGATTATCAGGATTTTTAACTTACCAGTCAGCTTACAGTGAATTAGTTTTCTTAAACAAATACTGGCCTGAAGTAACAAAACAAGATATTGATAAAGTAATAAATGAATTCAATTCAAGAGAAAGAAGATTTGGAAAATAAAAAAAGAAAAGCCCGAAGGCTTTAATTTACTTGAATTAATTGATTTTCTGTTTCAATTTCTTCTGAAGTAACAATAACTGTTTCAGTTACTTCTGGAATAATCCAGTTAATTATTGGTGTTTCATTTGCTGTTGTTACTGCTACAGAATAATCTGTTTCTCCTGTATTTCTTGTAGTTGGAGTAACTGTTATTTCTTTTGCTTTTCTGTATTTTTCTGAATCAATTTTTTTAGTTACTGCTCTTTGAACTGCAGCACTCATTTTAGTTGAAGGATATACATATTCTGCTTTTGTTAAGTCATCTTCGTAATTAGTTGTTTCTTCAGAATTGTATTCTTCAAGAATTAATCCTTGGCTTTCAAACATTTTTTCAAACCATTTAATTCTTTGTTTTAAATAATCAATTTCTTTTTTTAATTCATTGATTTCATTTGTACAAGTGCATTTACTGTTTTGAACTGGTTCTTCTTGGTAAGTCCTTGCACAAGCTCCATTATAACATCCGTTAGGACAGGAATATTTTTCTTTTAAAAGCCAGCCATATTCTGAATCCCATTTGTCTCTGCAGGACATTTCAACTAAAACGCATTCAGAATCAGTTCCTTGGCAGTCTCCATAATTATTACTAGAATAATTCCAACATGCATCTGAATATTCTTCTTCATCACTTTTAACCATTCCTTTAGTAAAATAATCTCTTCCTTTGTCTGTATCTTCACATTTATTTTCAGTAATACATCTTCCATCATCGCATCCATTAATGCATTCAAAATCAGTGCTTCCAATACTTATGGTATCTTCGCTTGTTGAGTTCTCAACACAATAATATTCTTTTACATATTGTTTCATTTTTTTGTCTGTAGTATTTGAACTTGCCCAACACTGGTCAGTATATTCTTCTGTTTTTGTTTTAGTTGTTCCTTTTTTATAATAATTTTTTCCGCCATCACTGTCTCTACAAACAAAAGGATCTAAATCTATTTCTAATTCAACATAAGGTACTCCGGTTGTTGCTCCAACTGCAATTGTTTTTACTATAACTGAAGATTTTAAAACAAGGTTTCCTGAACCATCAGTAAATAATTCATTTAATTCATCTCCAACAACTGCAGTAATTGAATCAATTAAATCATCGTTTTCTTGTTCATATTCATATAATTCAAAAGTTGCTTTATATGTTGATATATCTGTTCCATATTGTGCAACTGATTTTAATACAAATTTTAATCCATCTCCTTCATATGATCCTGCTCCAACTAACTTCATTGAATCTCCTTCATTGAAAGTATACAAAGTTGCAAATGCTGGCATTGCAATTAAAATAATTGAAATTAAAAAAACCATTATTTTATTTTTCATTAATTCACCTCAAAAGTAATGTAACTAATAACTTTTACTTTATTTATATTTCTTGTGTTATTAGTTTCGCATTGGAATTAATTAGAATCCCGCAAAAAGATTCAATTAAACTGTTTGCTGAATTCATTGGATTTAAGCACCATTTAAAAAAGAAAAAGTTAAATAACTTACTCATTACTGTTGTTGGGATAGCCCCATAGTCTAGTGGTCAAGGATAACAGCCTCTGGAGCTGTGGACCGGAGTTCGAATCTCCGTGGGGCTACAGCTTTCTTTTTAGAAAAAACACGAGCAAAAGCAAAGCTTTTGCGGTGCCCTTCTAAGCTTCGCTTAGAACGGGGAAAGCTAGTATTGCAAAGAAAAAAGTTTTTTGCTTCGCAAAAAAGTAAAGATTTAATGATTCAGTGATTTTTTGTCTTGGAAAAAATTGTTTGATTATGGAAATGAATTAATTTTAAGCACTTCTTCTTTAAACGGAAAAACTCATTCAATTGTAGTTATTTCTGCAGGGTTTGCGGGAAATAAACTTTTGATTAATGCCTGTCAAACAAAAAAATCTTTAAAAAATATCAAAGAAAATCAATTTGTTTCAATTGTTTCAATGAATAAAAAAGAATATTATTCAATTGAAGGAACTGCTGAAATTTATTCTTTTGGAAAATATTTTGATTTATCAGTTAAAAGAAATAAAGGGTTTAAAGTAAAAAAATCAATTGTTGTTTCAATTAAAAATGTTTTTGATTTAGATAAAGTAAAAAAAATTATTTAATTTTATTTTTAATCCAGATTTTTTTTACTGGCTCTATTGCTAAAGTTGATAAAATAAATCCAATTGTTGGAACAACTGCATTAATGAATGGTTCTGAATTTTTTATTTGAATTAAAAAAATAACTATTACAATGTATGTAAGTACTGCAATTAATGTTTTTCTTGTTAAACTGGTTTCCCATGCTTTATTTAATTCAACTTTTTTATTGCGTTCTTTTATTTTCTGTAATTCTGTTTCAATTTCCTGTGAATTCATGTTTTCAGCTCATAATGAATTTTATTGCTGTTCCAAACATTAACCATAGTTTTGGTTTTCCTGCTAATTTTGGGATAAATTTGCTTGGCTTATCCATGTCTCCTTCTTTTGAAAGAAATTCTTCTATTCCTGCTTTCTTTAATTTAATGAATAAATCATCTATTTCTTTTTCTTTTAATGAATTAAAGTATTTACGCATTTTGTAATGCATTCTTAATTCTTTTTTAACTGGTTCTAATCTCTTATTGTATTCTTTTAATGGTTTTTTATATTTAAGGAAAGCATCAATTGAATCACTGCATGCTTTAGCTGATTCAATTCCAAGAATTACTCCTCCTCCTGTGGTTGATTTAGTTTGAAATGCAGCATCTCCTGCTAATAAAACATTGTCTTTAACACAGTTTTCTATTGGCGCACCGCAAGGAATTAACGCGCTTAACTCGTTTTCAAAACTTTCTTTATTAAAATTTTTTTTCATTACAAATTCTTCAAAGTTTTCTTTTACTTTTTCCCCTAAACTTGTAGCTAATCCAATGCGGGAAGTTTCTTTATTTAATGGAATGTTCCATGCAAAAAAGTTTTTAGCATAATTTCCAAAAAAAACTTCAACTTTTTTTTCATTAAAGTTTCCTTTTCCTTCTGCTTGAATTCCGTGAACAAATTTTTTTTCTTTGAATTCAGGAAACATTATATCTCTTGTTTTAGATAATGCTCCGTCTGCTCCAACAATAATGTCTGCTTTAATTAATTCTCCTCTTCCTTGATTCTGCAAAAAAACACTTTTTCCGTTTAAACTTAAAAGTCTTGTATTTGTTTTAAAATCAACTCCTGAATCATATGCTTGTTTTGCAATTGATTTATCAAACTGCGCGCGGTCAATTACATTAGCAACAGGAAATTGTTTTTCAATGCTTAATTTGTTTCCTGAAGGAGAATAAATGTCTGCTCCATAAATTTCATTTAATTTAAATTCATTTAAATTTAATCCTAATTCTGCTGCTCCAGTTAAACTAATTAATCCGCTGCATTTTTCTGGTTCACCTATTTTTGCATGTTCTTCAATTACAATGCATTTCCATCCTTTTTCATTTAAATTTCTTGCAATGGTTAATCCAACTGGGCCTCCGCCAATTACACAAACATTATACAATTAAACACCTATTAATAAAATAAGAAAAAGAAATTAAAGGGATTGCTTCCCTTTATTCTTTGAATGAAAATTTTCCTGTTTTAGGTTTTTCAGTGTAATCTTGTTTGCTTGAAAATAATCCGCTTGTATTCAGTAATCCTTTGTTTTGTTTTCCTGAGTAAGCTGTATGCAGTCCTTTTGAGCTCATGCTGTTTCCGCCTTTCTTTTTATATCTGTGAACCATGTATCCGCTGACTCCAAGCATTCCTAATCCAATGAATAATAATACAAGGATTATTACTATTATTACAATTATTAAAATCCAGTTTATTTCTCCTTTTTTTGAATTAAATGCAGCAGTTGAAACATCAACTTCATTTGAAACAATCATTGGCGGTGCAATGAAATCATTTAAAGCTGTTTCAATTAATGCATCTGCTTCAGTTAATGAAAGATTTTTTGCCACTGTGTAACTGAATTTTTTTTCTTCTCCTGCTTCAATTCCGCTGAATGAAAACTTTATTATTGGATCATCCTGAATTACTTCAAAGTAATTATTTGATTCAATTAATGAAGCTGTTTCAGCAACTGATTTAGGAATTATTGCTATTACTTGAACATCTTTTGATTCAATTGATTCATTTGTGAAAACAATTTCAATTAATACTTCATAGAAGTCTCCGACTTTCACTGATTTGATTTTCATTTCAGGCTTCATTTCATTGATTAATTGCATTGCTTTTTCTGCAATTGATTCATTTACTCCTGCATCTAAAAGCATTTTTTTTACATTATCTTGAGAATAACTCCATGTTTTTTCTGTTACACTTGTTTCAGTTTCTTTTACTGTAATTGAAATAATTGCTTCAGCTGTGTTTCCTGCTTTGTCTTCTGTTATTGCTTTTAATTCAATTTCTCCTGTTTTAGTTGCAGTCCATAAATAACTGAATTCATTGTTTGAACCATTTGAAACAGTTGTAATTTTAGTCCAGTCAGTTCCTTCTTTTACATAAAAAGTTACTTGCTTTATTTCACTTTCATCTTCTGCTTTAACTTTTAAATTAATTTCTTCTTCTGTTTCACTTTCTGTTGTTGGATTAATCCATTCAATTTCTGGATTAGTTGCATCAACAGTTACTTTCATTAATGCATCACAGTAATTATTGCTTGAATCATATCCATTAACATAAATAGTGTATTCGCCTTCTTCATCAAAATCAAATTCTTTAATTAAAGAAGTTTTATTGTTTTGGTTTGTTAAAATCCATTCAGTGTTACTTGAACCTTTTTTTACTCCGATTTTTCCTGTTTTAATTTGTCCGCTGCTTAAAGTTATTTCAATATCTTGTTTTCCTGCTTTAATGAATTCTTCTGGTGAATTGAAATTAAACGAAAGACTGCATCCTTCTGTTTTTTGATATTGAATTTGTTTTCCTGTATTACTGCATACAGGGTAAACGCTTCCTGAATTTCCTGCAAAATCATATGCTCTAATCCAGTAAAAATATGCTTGTCCTTCATTTAATGAATAAGTGTCTAAATATTCTTCTTCATCGCCTTCAATAGTGAATTCTTTTACAACTGAATCATCACAATCATTGCTGTTATTGTTTCCTCTATAAATAATGTAATAATCAATTCCTGAAGCATTATCGCTTGGAGCATCCCATCTTACTCTTACTCCATTGCTTTCATTTTCTAAAGAAAGATTATCAGGAGAAGCAGGCGCGCTTGTATCGATTCCTATTTTGTAATGATCTGCTGAACTGCAGTTGCTTCCATTGCATGCTCTTACATGCATATACCATATTCCATCTGATTTATCTGAATAAGTTATATCTCTATCACAATCAGAATCAATTGATGTATCAGGAGTAGTATCTGAAGTTTGATCTAAAGTACAAGAATAACCTGTTGCATCACTTACTGAATCCCAAGTAAATATTGGATCATTACTGTTATTCCATCCATTTTCAGTATGAGTGCTTGACTGAATTGAAGGAATTGAAGGAGTTGTTCCTGAACTAATTGGGGTTGAATTTATTTGGTCTGATTGAATGCTTTGTAAATTAACATTATCTGTAGATGTAACTCTGAAATAATATTGGGTTCCATTAGCTAATCCTGTTACTTCTTTTGAGTTTGTTCCTACTGCAATATTTCCATCTACCATTGTTCCATTTTGAATATTAAATCCACTTGTTTGGCTGTAATAAACAGTATAATGTTTTATTCCGCTTCCGCCTGTTGCATCGCTTGGAGCAGTCCATGAAACAGTAACTTTTTGGTTTCCAGCTAAAGCATTAATGCTTGTTGGTTGATTTGGAGCAGTATTATCTTCAATATATGTATCGGTTTGTGTTGCTGTTTGTGCTCCGTTTGGTTCTTCTTTTATTTTACAGTAAATTGTTTTAGTTTCAGTAGTGTTTCCTGCAGTAAAATTGCATGAAACAGAAGCATAGTTTGTTATTCCTGTTTGTTCACAAATATCAAAATTATTTGTATCAAGATTTGATTGAGAACTTGAACATCCAAATGTAAGAGTGTCTCCTTCTGTATCAGTTACTCCTGAAGCAGTTATTTTCAAACTTGTTCCATTTTTTGCATAAGCTGCATTAATATCCACTGATGAAAGGGTTGGAGGATTATCAATTGAATTAACTGTTACTGTTGCGGTTCCGCCACAGTCAACAATTATGCTGTTAAAATCTAATTTAAGTGTGTTTACATCATATGAACCAGCAGTATTGTATGTTCCACATGAAAGAGTGCATGATATTGCACCACAGGTTAATCCTGTTCCTGTTGCACCGCTTCCATCTCCGCAGTTAATTGAGTTCAGTGTTGGTATAATAGCATTACCATCATGAGTAATATTTACTGTTGTGATTTGTCCTGTTTCAATTGTTGAAGGAGAAACAGAACCAATGCTGCAGGTTATTACTGCAAAAGCATTTCCTGCGAATAAAGTTATCATTAAAGCCATTAAAAAGATTTTCAAGTAATTCAAGTTAATTCCACCCCTTTTCT
>JAFGBZ010000082.1 GCA_016932875.1 Candidatus Iainarchaeum sp. | reverse complement strand
TTAATTTATAATTATTAAGAATTTTAAAGGCGATTAAATGGATATGTTTGAAATGTTTGAAGATTATGCAAAAGAACAGGAAAAAGAAGAACCAAAAGAACCTGTTTCAAATTCAAGTTATTCTTCTTATGCCCCGCAGAATTCAATGGATTCAAGTAAATTAATTGTTATTTCAGTTGGAGGTTCATTGTTTTTTAAAGGAAAACCTGATTCAGCAGGAATAGCCAAATTTGCTTCATCAATCAATGAACTTCGCCAAAGAGGTTATTCTTTTGTTTTAGTCTGTGGCGGTGGAGAAACAGCCCGCAATTATGTTTCTGCAGGAAAAGCTTTAGGAGCGAATAATTTTGAATTAGATGAAATAGGAATTAATGTAACCAGATTGAATGCCCAAGTGCTCACAAATTCACTGGATAACGCTTATCCAAGCGTTTTAACTGAAGTAAAGCAGGCAAAAAAAGCACTTTTACAAGGCAAAATACCTGTTTTTGGGGGTTTACTGCCTTCTTTTACTACTGATGCAGTTTCTGCTCTTATTGCTGAATATTTGAATGCATCTGTTTTAGTGAATTTAACTAATGTTGACGGAGTTTATTCAATGGATCCAAAAGAGCATTCTCATGCAAAATACTTTAATAATTTAAGTTATGATAAACTCATTTCATTAATGAAATTAGCTGAATCCAAACCAGGACAACACATGGTTTTAGATTTGCCTTGCTGTTTAATAATTAAAAGAAGTAAAATCAAAACAATTGTAATGGATGGAAATGATTTAGAAAACTTTAAATCAATGATAATTGGAATGGATTTCAAAGGAACAATAATTTCAAGTGAAGCAAAAGAGGAATGAAATGCCTTCAAAAATTTTGAAACCTCATTTAGTTAGAGGAAAACCTGTTTTTAATTTAATTTGCAAGGAAGGCAATTTTAGGTTAATGAATCATTTTGAAAACTGGGATGAAAGCAAAGCTGAAAAAATTTCTTTTATGCTTCCGAACAAAAAAATTTCTTCTGCAATGGTTAGACTGATTGGAGAGTATGGTTCGGAAGGAAAAGAAAAATCTTATTCTGATGCTATTTCAAAAGAAGGAAATGTTTTTCGCTTTAATGGAAAAAAATGGATTCCTTTAGGGAATATTCATAAAGGAGTTCTTGTTTTTGATGAATTAAATAATGATGTTTTTTTCAAAACGGCTTCATTTGAACTTAAATTAGGAAATTTATCTTTTCGGGAAACAAAGCAGGTAGTTAAAAAATACCGTGAATTAGTTGAAAAAAATTATTAATTTGATTCCGCACCGGCAGATTACTTTGCAATTCTTTTTAAACAAAAATTAATTCATTTAATTATGAAATTGTATTTGGATTCAAATGTATTCATTTCTTTCATAAAAGAAGAAGTTGATAAAGCGCTTAATTTCAGATATGTTGATAGTGCGAATTTTTTTGCTTTATGCAGAAACGAAAAGCATGAATTAATTGTTTCAGACTTATTTTTTAAAGAAGTAGAAAAAATAATTCATTTAAATAAACAAGACGTTATTGAAGAATTAGTTAATAGAAGAAATATAAAAATTTATTTCGCGAATAAAAAACCTGTGAAAGAACAAATTTTAATAATAGTAAATAGGTATGCTGTTCATTTTTCTGATTCAGTTCATATAGCAACAGCAATAGAAAATAATGCGAAATTTATTATTACTTGGAATAAAAAAGATTTTATTAAAGCAAATCAATTAATTAACTCTTTTACTCCTGAAGAGTTTTTAGATATTCTTTAGCAAGTTTATCTTTTTCTTCTTGAGAAAGATAGCCTGTAAACTTGGCTTTTTCTTGTAGGTTTTTTCTTGCTTTTTTTATTTCAATTAAATCTTTTTCTAATCCTTTTAATTTAATTATTTTTTCTCTTACTGCGTCTCTCACAAATTCGCTTTTAGACTGATATAAACCAGTTTTAGAAATAATTTCATCAATTGCTTTAGAAAAACTTTTTTCAGCAACAAAACTGATTGTAGTGCTCATAATACTTAAAATAAGCCAAAAAACATTTAATAGCATACTATTAGAATGCGATTATGCTTAATTTATGCTAATTCATCCATTGCATAATCTTCCCATTTTATTTCTCCTAATGCAATAAGTAATTCGTTTGAATTAATTATATTTATTTTCCAGTTTTCTGCATCATCTATTACAATACGGGGGCATGCTGTATTCACTAAACAGTCGATTTTTGTTCCGATGAAATATGTTTCATTCACATAATCAACTGATAAAAGAAATGCTTTTTTCCCGTGTAATTCAATTTTCTTTTTCAATTCAATTGCTTTATTTAAAAATTTTTGTCCTGGTTTTCTTGAAATAATTATTCCAAATGATTCAGCTTCTTTTGCTTTAGCTATTGCAATAAATCTTTTTCTTAAAAACAAGTTTTTTTCTTTTTCAAGTAATTTTATTGATTCTTCTTTTGGATTTAAAACAAAAACTGGTTTTTCTTGTGCATGCACTGCTCCTAAAGGATGAAAGAATCCGTCTCCTAAATAAATAATTGCTTCTGCATGAGTTGAAGGAATTTTAAGAGAAGAATAATTGCATCCAAGTAGTTGCGCGTCTTCTTTAATGCGTCCAGTTCCTTTTGCAGTAAAAATCTTCACTTTTCCTTCTAATTCTTTTTTTATTAGTGGAACCCATTCAATGTATTGCGCGGTTGTTCCTAATGCAATTGAATTAATTTTTCTTTTAATTAATTCTTTTTCCATTATTTTACAGAGTTTTTTAATTTTTTTTTCTTCAAAAGGATATTTGAATGGAATAAATAAAATATTTTTATTTTCAGAAATAGGTAAATGTCCTAAATGAATTAGTAAATCAGCATTAAGTGTATTCAGTAAATTTTCATCTGCATCGCATGCTCCAAAGCAGGGATCCATTAAAGCAATTACTTCACAATATTCTTCTAATTCTTTAATCAGTTCAGTTGTTTTATCTTTTAATCCTTCAGGAAACTGCAGTAAAATTCGTTTTGGTTTTAATTCAAGAATTTTTTTCCTTGCATCAGCTAAATTTATTTAAAAAACCCCCTGGTTTTTTAAAATTTTAAATTGCTTGAAAGCAATTTAAATATTTTCAAGCAATTAAAACACTTTAAAAAAAATTAAGTTAAAGAAAGATTATTTCTTTTTAGAATCTTTCTTTTCGTCTTTTTTGTCTGTTGCTTTAGTATCTTTTTTGTCTGCTGTTTTTCCTGCGTCTTTTTTGTCTGTTGCTTTAGCGTCTTTTTTATCAGTTGCGGCAACTTCTTCTGTTTTTGTTTCTACTGCTTCTTCTTTTCTTCTTTTCTTTGGTTTTGTTCCAATTGATTTAACATCTTTGCTTTCATCAATTCTTACAGCGCATGGAAGTCTGCTTTTAGCGCTTTTTAAAACAGATTTAACTTTATCTTTATTTGAATCATCAATTAAAATGCTTAAAATAACTTGATTTTTTTTGGCTCTTATTGCTCTTCCGATTGCTTTTCCAAATGGATGACTCATTCCTGTCTGAATTCTGTCTGCGTGAGCTCCTTGAGCCTGCTTGTTTTCTCTTAAAATATGAAATGGATACATTCTGAGTTTAATGTAAAAACTGTCTTTTCCGACTAATTTTACTAATTTCCTGTTTACAAGCATTCTGATTGATTCTAATGCGTTATCGCGTATAAATATCTTTTCCACGCAGATTAAATTAATTAAAGTATTATATTCTCTTTCAGGGTTGCCCATATTGAATTGTCTTGTTCTTAATCCTGGAACTGCTCCAATGTAATTCCTTTTATGGACTCTTATAGCCATTCTGGTGTATGCTCTGTCCTTATCAGGATCATGATAACAATGTGCCGGTCTCAAACCCATTTAAATCACTTAAAAAACGATTTCCATTAATTAAATTGAATTAGAAATTATTCCCTGCAAGCATTTAAAAAACTTGCGAATTCATGCTGCTTTGAGAAGCTTACGCTGGTATCCTTGAGTAATATTGTTTTCAGCTCTTTTAAGCGCTTCCCCGTAATCATTTATAAAAGCAATATCTTTTTTGCCTAAAAACAATTCAGCTGGAATTGCCTGTTCTTGAATCATGAAAAAAAGTTTTCCATTTCTTTCTTGAATTAATTGTTTAAAAAAAACAGTTGAAGAAATTTCTCCGTTAAGAAAACTTAAATAAACTTCTGTTATTTGCTGGATTGCCTGCGGAGGAATTCCTTTTTTTGAAAGCACTTCATTTATTTTCCATGCAATTCCTTGAACATCAATATTTTTTTTTTCTATTCTGTGTTCTTTTAAAATATTATTTAATTCAATTTTAATTCTTTTTTGTGCTTCTTTTGATTTCATGCTTTCAAAAATTCTTGCTTGATGCGCTTCAATTCCTAATCCTTTCATTTGATTTGAAAGAAATCCGTCTAAAGCTATTTTTTGTTCTCTTGAAAGCCTTTCATAATTCTGAAAAGCGCGCATTAAATTTAATGGTTCATTAAATTGTCTTGGTCTGTTTTGAATTCCTTTAATTAATTCTGAAGCAGTTTTATTCCAGTTCATTCTTTTTCCTTGTTCTGCTATTTGTTGTCTTATATTATTTCCTAATAATCCTGGAATTAATCCTTTTCTTTGCATTCCAGGAAATAATGGGTTTTTTTTTTGCTTTATTTTTCTTCGCAAAATAGGATTTTGTACAGGCATAAAGAATTAATGTTTAAAGAACTTATTAAATAATTAGCTTTTTCAGGTTTCCAGAAAACGCATTTCCATATCAATTTTTTTTAGCTCTTCTTCTAATTTCTGAATTCTTTTTTCATCTGCTTCAATTCTATGCAGTTGATCTAATTTGCTTGTAAGCTTGATTTTTTCTTCAACTAATTCCTTGTATTTAACTTTATTTTTTAATGCAGTTAATTCTTCCCGTGTTTTTCGTTCCATTAAAAAATAATTGAATGGAAAAGAACATAATGGTTGCGGTTGAAAAATAAAAGGAAGCTGGAGGAGAGACTTGAACTCTCGATCTTCCGCTCGCTACCATTTCGCATTTCTTTTCAATTCGCTAAAGCGAATTGCTTTTTCTTTGCGAACCTAGCTTTCTTTTTCTAAAAGAAAGCTGGCTGCAGGCGGATGCATAACCACTCTGCCACTCCAGCTAAACTGTCACGCCCAGTTTGCATGCGAGGGCACCTTCGGTAGCCCTTAATACATTCAACTGTTTGTATTCAGTAGATAAACTTGTTTTTGGAAAGTTATTTTAATAGTTTAGTTTGCATGGTTTTTTAATTAAACTCTGCTGAAAGCAGTGTGCGTCCACCGCCAGACGCGACAGTTGGGACTGTTGAGTTATATTAATATATTTTTGTTTTCTTATATTAGCGGTGGGCTTTTTGAATAAAATTACTTCAGTTAACGAATTAATTGATTTAACTAAAACTGTTAGAAAAGATATTGTTGAAATGATTCATATTGCTGGAAGCGGGCATCCTGGAGGGAGTTTGAGTTCAGCTGAATTATTTGTTGCTCTTTATTTTAATGAATTGAATCATAATCCTGAAAATCCTTTATGGAGTGAAAGAGACAGATTTGTTTTAAGTAAAGGACATGTGTGTCCTGCATTGTATTCAGTTATGGCTAGAAGCGGTTATTTTCCTGTTGAAGAATTAAAGACTTTAAGGAAATTAAATTCTCGATTGCAAGGGCATCCTGATATGAGAAAGCTTCCAGGAATTGAAGTTTCAACTGGTTCTTTAGGACAAGGTTTAAGTGTTGCAATTGGAATGGCTTTAGGTTTAAGAGCTGATAAAAAAGAAAACAGAGTTTATTGTATGTTAGGCGATGGAGAATTAAATGAAGGGCAAGTATGGGAAGCAGTAATGAGTGCAGGGCATTATAAATTAAATAATTTAATTGCTTTAGTTGACAGGAATAATTTGCAAATTGATGGAGTTACAGAAGATGTAATGCAGTTAGAACCTTTAAAGGATAAATGGATTTCATTTAATTGGAATGTAATTGAATGCAATGGACATGAAATGAGTGAAGTATTAAATGCATTTGAGAAAGCAAAAAAAGAAAAAGTAAAGCCAAGTGTGATTATTGCTCATACTGTGAAAGGAAAAGGTGTTTCTTTCATGGAGGATAAAGCAGGATGGCATGGAAAATCTCCTAATGAAGAAGAAAAATGCAAAGCACTGGAGGAATTATTGTGAAACTTAATCCTGAAATGCATTTAAGTGAAAAAATTTTTAGCAAACCTGAAATGATTCCTTCTCGTTATGGTTATGGTGAAGGATTGGTTGAGTTAGGAGAAAAAAGAAATGATGTTGTTGTTTTAGGTGCTGATTTAACTGCTTCTGTTTGCGCTAATTGGTTTCAGGAAAAATTTCCTGAACGATTTTTTCAGTTAGGTATAGCTGAACAGAATATGACTAATGTTGCTGCTGGTTTAAGTTTGGTTGGAAAAATTCCTTTTGTTTCAACTTATGGTGTGTTTTCAACTGGAAGAGCATGGGATCAAATCAGAACAACTATTTGTTATGCTAAATTAAATGTTAAAATTGGTTCAGCTCATGGAGGAATAAGTGTTGGACCTGATGGTGCAACTCATCAGGCTTTAGAAGATATTGCATTAATGCGTGTATTGCCTAATATGACTGTTGTTGTTCCAAGTGATTCAATTGAATCAAGAAAAGCAACTGTTGCTGTTGCTGAAAAAATTATTGGGCCTGCAATGGTTAGGTTTGGAAGAGAAAAAGTTCCAGTAATTACTACTGAAAAAACTCCTTTTGAATTAGGTAAAGCACAAGTATTAGTTGAAGGGAAAGATGTTTCAATTATTGCCTGCGGGGCAGAAGTATATTATTCTTTGCTTGCAGCAAAAAAATTAGAAGAAGAAGGAATTTCAGTTGAAGTAATTAATTTGCATACAATTAAACCAATTGATAAAAAAACAATTATTGCTTCAGCTAAAAAAACAGGTGCAGTTGTTACTGCTGAAGAACATCAAGTTATGGCTGGAATGGGTTCAAGTGTTGCAGAAGTTTTAGTTCAGAATTATCCTGTTCATATGCAGTTTGTTGGAATTCAGAACAGGTTTGGCGGTTCAGGAAATCCAGATGAATTAATGAATGAATTTAATTTAACTGAAAAAGCAATAATTAATGCTGTTAAAAAAGTTTTAGATTTAAAAAAAAATTGAAGGTGAGCTAAAAATGAATTTTGCAAATAGAATGAATGATTTAGGAAATGAAAATGCGTTCAAAGTTTTAGCTGAAGTGCTGGAATTAAGAGCGCAGGGAAAAAAAATAATGAGTTTCTGCATTGGAGAACCTGATTTTAATACTCCTGAAAACATTAAACAGAGAGCAATTAAGGCATTGAATGAAAACCAAACTCATTACACTGGTTCAGCGGGTTTAACTCCAATAAGAGAATCAGTTGCAAATTACATTAATAAATTACGCGGAACAAATTATAAAGCAGAAAATGTAGTGATTACTCCTGGAGGAAAAGGAATTATTTTTTTAGCAGTAATGGCTTTAGTGAATGAAGGAGAAGAAGTAATTTATCCTAATCCAGGTTATCCAATTTATGAATCAGCAATTGATTTCTTTAAATGCAAAAGAGTTCCTTTACCAATGCTTGAAGAAAAAGGATTTTCATTTGATGTAAATGAATTGATTTCAAAAATTAATAATAAAACAAAATTAATTATTTTAAATTCTCCTCAAAATCCTACTGGCGGAGTAATTCCAAAAGAAGATTTAAAGAAATTAGCTGAATTTATTAAAGATAAAGAAATTTATGTTTTAAGCGATGAAGTTTACTGCAGAATTTTTTATGAAGGAGAATACACTTCAATTGCAAGTTTTCCAGGAATGCAGGAAAAAACAATTATTCTTGATTCAATGAGTAAAACTTTTGCAATGTGCGGTTGGAGAGCAGGATTTTCTGTAAGCAATAAAGAAATTGCAGCAAAATTCACTGATTTGGCAACAAATTTATTTGCTAATACTACTACTTTCACTCAGTTTGCAATGAAGGAAGCATTTGAAGGCCCGCAAGAAGATGTTGAAAAAATGGTGCAGGAATTCAAGAAAAGAAGAGATTTAATTGTTAAATTATTAAATGAAGTTCCTGGAATTAAGTGCCATAAACCAATTGGAGCATTTTATGCTTTCCCTAATGTTACTGGCGCAGTTAAAGCACTTGGATTCAGAAATGCAGGAGATTTACAGCAATATTTATTGCATAAAGCAGGAGTAGCTGTTCTTACAAGAGGACATTTTGGAGCAAAAAACCCAGGCGAAACACAGGAATACATTAGATTAAGTTATGCAACATCTCAGGAAGAAATCAAAAAAGGACTTCAAAAAATAAAAGAAGCAGTTGAAAATAAAGCACTTGCAGACGAATTCAAAAAAGAAAGAGGAATTTAATCAATTCCTTTTTTTCTTATTTTTATTTTTTTATTAATTAAATTATTTATTCAGTGATTTTATGAAATTTAAGGGTTTTATTTTTGATATGGATGGAGTATTAACTGATACTGCTTCCACTTATTTTCCTTTCATGAAAAAATATTTGCATAATCATTCAGTTGACATAACTGATGAAGATATTTCTTTATTGGTTGGGTTTGCTTTTGAAGAAAAAACCCAGTACCTTAATGAAAAATATGGATTAAAAATTGACTCTAAAGAATTTGTTGAAAAAGTTTCAGTTAAAGCAAGAGAAAAATTTCCTGAAACACTTAAACCAGAACAAGGAGCAGTTGAATTAATTCAGGAATTAAAATCAAATAAAATTAAAATTGGTTTAGCTACAGCTAATGCTCCGCAGAATGTTGAAGTAATATTAAATTCA
>JAFGBZ010000081.1 GCA_016932875.1 Candidatus Iainarchaeum sp. | reverse complement strand
TATTTTGAATTCAGAAATGGTTAAAGAATTAAATGAAGAGCTTGGAACTGAATTCAAAGAAAAAGAAATGTACAGAATTAATTTTATTAATTCAAGTTTAGGAAATTACAGTGCATTCATTGATTTGGATTCAAATGAAATAATTATTTACAGAATGACTGGAGTTGAATTAAAATGAATTCAAAAATAATTTTATTTACTGCATTAATTTTAATTATTTCAATAAATGTTTTAGCGGATTTTCCTTTACCTTGCGATTATTCAGGTGATTTAGAAGTAAAAGTAATTAATAGTTTAACTCCAAGCTGTGAAGGAATATGCCCTGAAGTTTATTTTTATTCAATTGATATTGGTTCAGGACAGTTAGGAGATTACCGTGGAACAAATTATGGAGATTATTATGCGCAAATAATAATTGAAGCAAATGAAGACAATGATTTTACTTCAGGGTGTTTCAGCACTTGGGCTATTTGTTATATTTTAGGCAATTCTTTATGCAAACCAGAAGAAGATATTTTACTTGATTTATTTATTGATGACCCTTTTGTTGCATGGAAAGAAACATTGAAAGCAGAAGTAATTGTTTACAATAATTCATTGAATCCAATAACAGTAAACAAATTTGAAGAAGAAATTAAATCAGAAGATGGAAGCAGTGTAATGCTTTTATGCGGGTGGGAGCTTACTGCCCCTGGAGCCAATATAATTCCACCAAATGAAAGCAAAACATATGTATGTAATATTACTATTCCTGATTCAATTGAACAAGGAAATTATTCCTTGAAAATTTCTTTGCCTGAAACAATAAGAAATCTGGAAAGCAATTCAAATAAAGGAAATGATTCAAAGAAAAAGTTTTTTACTGTTGCAGAAGCATTTGAACCAATAACTGTGCCTGAAACTGATTTTATACTGGTTATTGTGACTGGATTACTTGTTTTAGGAATAATTGCATTTAAATCCAAAAAATAAAGGATTTAAAGCTATTGCAAGGAAATTCTTTAAGTGATTTTAATTGGATGAAAAAATTTTAGAGTATTATTTGAAAGCAGGCGAAGTGAATAAAAAAGCCCAAAAGAAAGCAAGAGACTTTATTCAAGAAGGCGTGCTTTTATTAGATGCAGCAGAAGAAATAGAGGAATTTATTAAAAAAAACCATGCTAAACTGGCTTTTCCTGTGAATCTTTCAATTAATAATTTTGCAGCGCATTTTACTCCTTCAAGTGAATGCAAAGAAAAATTTCAGGCAAATGATTTAATTAAAGTTGATATTGGAACAGCAGTTGAAGGTTACATAGCTGATGCTGCTTTCAGTATTTCATTTAATAAAAAAAATGATAAATTAATTCAGGCAAGCGAAAATGCTTTAGAAGCAGGAGTTAAAGTATTTAAAGTCGGAGCTGAATTAAAGGAAATTGGTTCAGCAATTCAAAAAGAAATTAATTCATTAGGATTTAATCCAATTCAAAATCTTTCAGGACATGGATTAGGAAAAGGAATAATTCATGGAGCTCCAAGCATTCCAAATATTGAAAACAATGATTCCCGTGCAATTGAAGACAATGAAGCTTATGCAATAGAACCATTTGCATGCAATGGAGAAGGATTTGTAAGAGAAGGAATGCAGACAGAAATATTCGAATTAAATGAATCAAAACCAATTAGAAATATGCATGCACGCAAAATACTTGAATTCATTGAAAAAGAATTTGATTCGTTTCCTTTTGCGGTAAGACAAATTCAAAAAGAATTAAAATTAAATGAATTTAATTTAAAATTCGGATTAAAAGAATTACAGCAAAAAGAAATAATTAAAGCTTATCCAGTATTAAAAGAAAAAGAAGGAATACTTGTTTCTCAAACAGAAACAAGCATGGTTGCATTTAAAGGAAAAATGCATAGATTAGTTTAATTAAAGGCCCTATGGTGTAGTGGATAGCATTGAAGCTTGCGGCAGCGGCTCACTCCGCTGGCACGTGTGCACTACTTTCAGTAGTGCTTAATGCGCTAAAAGAGTGCTAATGCAAAGAGCTTTAGAGCTGGGTTCGACTCCCAGTAGGGTCGCATTCCTACTTATTTAAAAAAACATAAGCTACATAATTACTTTTTATGAGCTATAAAAGTGACTGTATTCACAACTGAATTTTATTCTAATTTTGATTTAAGTAGCTCGCAGAATATAAAAACTTTTTCCAACTCATTAAATGAGTTTAATTCATTAAATGAATTCAATGGCTGCGGTAGTGTAGGGGTTAGCATTGAGGACTGTGGATCCTCCAGCCCGAGTTCAAATCTCGGCCGCGGCCTAGCTTTTTCTTTTAGAAAAAGAAAAAGTATAGATGCAAAAAGAAAACTTTTCTGCTTTGCAGAATTTAGAAGGCGATTACCATGAATTTAATGCTTCCAAAAGGGACAAGGGATTTTCTTCCAGAAGAAATGATTTTAAGAAATCAAATAATTAACACCATAAAAAACGTGTTTGAAGAATATGGTTTTAGTCCAATTGAAACTCCAGTGTTTGAAAGAATGGATGTACTTGGAGCAAAATTTGCTGCAGGAGAAGAAAGCGATGCATTAAAAGAAACATTCAGAGTAAAAGACCAAGGAGAAAGAGAATTAGGATTAAGATTTGATTTAACTGTTCCTTTTTCAAGAGTAATTGGAATGAATCCAAAACTAAAAATGCCTTTCAAAAGATACCAGATTCAAAAAGTTTATCGTGACGGCCCAGTAACTCAAAATAGGTACAGAGAATTTTTGCAATGCGATGTTGATGTTGTAGGAGTTAATTCAGTTTTAGCTGATGCAGAAATTCTTGCTGTTGCAAAAAAAGTTTTTGAAAAACTGAATTTAAAAGTAAAATTATTTGTGAATAACAGAAAATTATTGAATGAATTAATGAATTATTTAAAAATTCCTGAAACAAAAAAAGAAAATGTTTTGATTGCAATAGATAAATTAGATAAATTAAGCGTTAAAGAAGTTGAAAAAGAATTAAGAGAAAAAGGATTAACTGAAAAACAAATTGATTCATTAATGCAGTTAATTTCAATTAATGGAAACAATGAAGAAAAAATAAATTATTTAAAAGAAAAAATTGGAAACACTGAAGGAATACAGGAATTAGAAAAAATCATTTCTTATTGCAAAGAATTTAAAACAAAAATTGAATTTAATGCAGGGCTTGTAAGAGGATTAGCTTATTATACTGGGCCAATATTTGAAGTGCAGTTAAATGAAGGAAACATTAAAGGTTCAGTTGCAGGCGGAGGGCGCTATGATAAAATGATTTCACAGTTTTTAAACCAAGAAACAGAAATTCCTGCAACAGGAATAAGTTTTGGAATTGAAAGAATTTATGATTTAATTAAAGAAAAAGAATCAAATCCGAAAAAAACAATCACTGAATTATACATAATAAGTGCTGGTGTTTCTGCAGTAAATTTAGTGCAGGAATTCCGTGAAAAAGACATTAAAACTGATTTTGATTTAATTGGAAAAGGAATAAGCAAAAACCTGGATTATGCAAATAAAAAAGAAATTCCGTTTGTAATAATTTTAGGAGAAAATGAAGTAAAAGCAAAAAAATTCAATTTAAAGAACATGAAAACAGGAAAGGAAACAGAAATTAAATTAAGTGAATTAAACAAAGCAGTTGAACTGATTAAAAATTAAAGAAAGCACACACTTAATTAAATCCAAGAAAGTTAAAGAAACTGATTTGAAAGTATGTTTTTTAAAGGATTATTAAAGATAATTTAATCCTATCGCCGATGTGGCTCAATGGTCAGAGCGGCCGCTTGGTAAGCGGCAGATTGGGAGTTCAATTCTCCCCTTCGGCTTATAAATTTATGGAATGGTTATTTTTCCATTCTTCAAATTTATTTATATTTTTTGGATTTGAAAAACCAATTAATTCAACCCATTTTTTTAAATTCTTTTTACCATAAATAAAGATTCTTGTTCTGGGGCAAATAACTTTTGTTTCATAATGTAAACAACTACTCTGAACTAAAGAAGTTGTGAATCCAACACTTAAAAGAAAATCATTAATTTGCGTTACTAATTTTTTACTTTTCCCACCCATATCTAATACAGGGTAAGGTGCTGCTTTTTTGTTACGGTTTTTAAATTGCAAACAACCATCAGTATCAAAATAGCCCCTAATAAAATCAGTAATAAAAGGAGATTCTAAAATTACTTTAGGGATTTCTATACTATCTTTTTTTCCTAAAGGAAAACCTAATTTTTTTTTAAAAATAAGCAAAGATTTTGATTTATACTGAAAACTAATTGTGTTACTTCTTTTATCTTTATACAATTTAACTTCAAGAGAATAAAGTTTTTTAATTAAAGGTTTAATAAAACCTAAAACATAATCTAATTCATCTCCACTTGAAGAAACACCATATTCATAAACTGTGTTTACACCATATTTTCTGAAACTTAAATGACCATCCCCAGTATGAATTCCAAATTCTTCTGCTAGTTCTTCAGACAGACTTACAGGAAGAATACATTTATCTCTTTTAGTTGGTTTAATAGAACCGCTTATTTCTTGAATTAAACTCCCCATATTAAAAAAATCATTTTTTCAGTTAAAAAGAATTGGAAGGAGTAACTTGCCGGTGCGAAATCTCCCCACAGGCTTTTATTGATTTTAAAAGAAAACAATTTATTCTATTTGTTTGTTTTAGTATATTATGAGAAAAGGAATTAAAAAAAAAGTAATAGATAAAAAAGTAGTAAAGTCATTTGATTCAAGAGTTAATCTTGGAAGGCTTATTTCTGATTTGCATAATGTGGTTCAAAACGCAAAAAAATTAGAGGAAACTTTTCCAATAAAAATTGATTTAATTGAGCATAACATTCCTTCAAGAAAAAAAAATGAAATTGAAATGCCGTTGCTTCCGCACGCTAATTTTGCAGAAATAATTAGATTAATGCATGCAGAAGAGCATTACAAAATTTTAAGTAAATTATACAAAGGGGTTGGAAAATTTCACCCATCCAAACTTAAAGAATTTGAAGCGCTTGAAAAAAAATATTTTAATCAAAGCCAGAAATCACTTTTTCCTTTAAAAAAAACAAAAAATTATCACGCAAAAGATATGCTAGAATTTTACCGGCTTGAATTAGAAGAAGCTAATACAAAAGGAACAGAACTGTTCAATGCAAATCAGACACTTAAAGAAATAAAAAAAATAATGCCTAATCCAAGAAAATTTTTAAGATTAATCAAAGAATTAAACAGAATAACTGAATTAAACAGCCATATATTTATGGTTGAAGCAAAAGAAGGAAAACTTCATATAATTATTCCTTTAATGCAGAAAATTGAAAACAGGAAAGCAATAGAAGAATTTTATCAAACACACAAAGGAACTCAATAACTTGAAAAGAAACTCTTTTATTTCCCTTAAACGTATTTTTATTGATTGTATGGGCAAGACAACTGAAGAATTTGTTGAAACTTATTTAAAAAATGAAATGATTTTAGCGATTGGAACAAGTTATTTAGGAGAAAAGTTTTTGAAAAAACTTGCAATGGCTTTAGAGGAATCAAATAAAAAAATTCTTATAATGCCTACTTCAACTAATAGTGCAATTATTGCTAAATCACTTGGATTTGAAATTGCTTCAATTAATAAAAATGAAGTTGATGTTGCAATTGAATTTGCGTCTCAATGTGATAAGGATTTCAATTTCATTAAAAATGATTCAACTTCACTTGTAAGAGATAAAATGATTGCGCAAAGCGCTGAATTAATGTTTGCCGTATGTGAAGAAAAAAATTATGTAAAACAATTAAATGGAGTAATTGCTTTTGAAATTGCTGCTTTTGGATGGGAAAGAACAGTAAACCAGTTAGACCAACTGGGTAAAGCTGAAATAAGAAAATTTGGAAAAGAATTTATTAAAAGTGAAACAGGAAATTATTTAGTTGATGTAAAAATTGATTCAATTCATGATTTAAATGAAATTGATGCTGAAGCAAAAAACATTCCAGGAGTGCTTGAAACAGGAATTTTTATTGGATTTGCAGACAAACTTGTTTTAATTGAAGGAGAAAAAGTAATTAAAATCAAAAGCAGAGTAAAAAGCAACTAATTTAAAGCATTACCAAAGCAAAAATATTAATTCTGCCGGTATAGATTAGCGGTTAAATCGTCCGACTCATAATCGGAAGACCGAGAGTCCAAATCTCTCTACCGGCACCAGCCGTCTCGTCGGCTGGCGGACGAAGCACTTTTCGCTTCGCTCAAGAGTGCTTAATAGTGAAATCACTCTATCTTTTCCCTAAACCACAACATTTAAATACTTCTCCTTCACCAATTAACTATAGGGGGTTAATATTATGGATAAGTTAGTGTTAGGAAGCATTGCTTTAGTTTTAGTGTTTGCATTGCTTTTAATGGGTAATTTCACTGGATTTCTTTCTTTAAGTAATGATTCAGTTGAAAAACAGAATTCATGTGTTAAAGAAACTTTTATGGACGTAATTGAAGTTCAAGAAGAAGTTCCTGTAACTAAAGAAGTCTGTGAAGTAATTCAAGGCGAGGAATGCAGAACTGGATTTCATCCTTGGGCAGCATTCAATAAATTTGTTCACCAAAAAACAGGAATGGTTGAAGATACTTGGTGTTATGAGAATTCAATGCCTAGAGAAGAATGCAGAACTGTAACTGAAGTTGAAACAAAGATTTCTTTTAAGGAAGTTGAGCAGACAAGAGAAATCTGCCAATAAATCCTTTATTAACTTTTTCTTTTTATTTTATTTTTTTATTGCTCCGATAGTGTAGTCCGGTTAATCACTCCACCCTCTCAAGGTGGTAACCCGGGTCCGAATCCCGGTCGGAGCAAAAAACTGTTTTTTTAATTAATACGCTTTATTTATAAAATTAATTTTTTTATATATATTATTTTA
>JAFGBZ010000080.1 GCA_016932875.1 Candidatus Iainarchaeum sp. | reverse complement strand
TCTAATCCGTCATAAGCTCCTTTGCATGGAATTCCAATTACTGGTTTAATTGTTTGTGATGCAATCACTCCTGGTAAAGCAGCGCTTAATCCTGCTCCTGCAATAAATAAATCTGCGTTGCTTTCTTTTAATGCTTTTTCTAATTCTTTAGGGCATTTATGCGCTGATAAAATCCGCAGTTCAAATTCAAGCGCTGTTTCCTTTAATTCTTTCATTAATGGCTCAAAAACATTTTTATCTGAACCTGAACCGAAAAAAATTAATGCTTTCATAAAAGCAATTTGTTCCGTTTCTTTTTTAAATTTCTCGGTTTTATGTTTTTAGGGGAATTTATTTGAGTGGTACTGTTGTAATTGGTTCTCAGTTTGGAGATGAAGGAAAAGGAAAAATAACTGATTTTTTAGCTGAAGCAGCTGATATTGTTGTAAGATATCAGGGCGGAAACAATGCAGGGCATACAATTGTAATTAATGAAAAAACATTCAAATTGAATAATTTGCCTTCAGGGGTTATTCAAGGCAAAAAAGTAATGATTGCAGCAGGAGTTGTATTAGATCCAAGAAATTTAGAAAAAGAAATTAATGCATTTGAGCAGGAAATTGATATGATTATTGATCCAAGAACTCATATAATTATGCCTTGGCATTGTGTTTTGGATTCAGCAATGGAAGAAGCTTCAAAGAATTCAATTGGAACAACTAAAAGAGGTATTGGCCCATGTTATGCTGATAAAGCTTTAAGAAAAGGAATTCGTTTTGAGGATTTAATTAATGAAAACAGATTAAAAGAAAAAATAAATGAAATTTTTCCTGAAAAAAACAGAGCACTTGAATTAGTTTATTCAACTCCAATGAATATGACTGCAGAAGAAATTTTTAATCAATATAATGAATTAGGAAAAAAATTCAGCAAATATTTAGGTGATGTTTCATTTGAAATAAGCAATGCATTGGATGATGGTGAAAAAGTTTTATTTGAAGGCGCGCAAGGAACTTTTTTAGATAATGATTTTGGAACTTATCCTTTTGTTACTTCAAGCCATCCAATAAGCGGAGGAGTTGCAACTGGAGCAGGAATTTCAATTAATAGAATTGAAAAAATAATTGGCGTAATTAAAGCTTACACTACAAGAGTAGGTGAAGGTCCTTTTCCAACTGAATTGCAGGGAAACATGGCTGAATTAATCAGAAAACAAGGAAATGAATATGGTACTACAACAGGACGCCCTAGAAGAGTTGGATTGCTTGATTTACCTATGATGCGCACTTCAGTCAGATTTAATGGATTTACTGAATGGGCTTTAACTAAACTGGATGTTTTAAGAAAAATTCCTTTAAGCATTGCAACTTCATATAAAATTGGAAACAAAAAAATTCAGTTTTTTCCTTATAGTTCTGATTCACTTGAAAAAGCTGAAATTGAATACAAAGACTTTAAACCATTTGATTTTGAACCAGAAAATATTGTTTCTTATGATGATTTCCCTAAAGAAGTCAAAAATTATTTGGAATTCATTGAAAAAGAAACCAAGGTTCCTATTAAAATTATTTCATTTGGACCGGATAGAAAAGATACTGTGTTGAAGTGAATTCTTTTTCAAACAATCAGGAGAGGAAAACGTAAGGGGAACCTGGGTTCCCCTCGAAAGAAACCAAGGTTCCTATTAAAATTATTTCATTTGGACCGGATAGAAACGATACTGTGTTGAAGTAATTTTAGAATTTTGTGAATGCTTTTCTGTCTTTATGCCCTAAAAAACGCCATTTTCCTTGAAATCTAATGTAAATATTTCCGTCTAAATCAATTGCGTGTCTTTGAATGTTTTCTTTTGCAAAATATTCATCTGAAATAATTATTGCTTGAACTTTTTTTGATTTGCCGTTTTTGTCAGTAATCAAAATGTCTTCAGGACTGTATATTATTTCTTTTTGTTTTCCGTCAAGCAAATAATTGTGTTTTTTTATATTTCCTGCATTCCATTCATTAAATAAGTTTGTAAGCCGTTTATATCCTTCTCTGCATATTCCTTTTTTTTGAATTAGTCGTGCCATAATCAAAGTATATTCTGAAAGTTAATATTTTTAAGAACCTCTTTCTTTCTTATATATACTTTTTGCTTGGGGGTTTGAATGTTATGACTGCTTTAAAGGAATTTGATTCTGAAATTTATAATTTAATTGAAAAAGAAAAAGAAAGGCAAATGAATGGATTAGAATTAATTCCTTCAGAAAATTTTGTTTCTTTAGCAGTATTAGAGGCAAACGGCTCAATTTTAACAAATAAGTATTCTGAAGGTTATTCAGGAAAACGTTATTATGGTGGATGCCAGATAATTGATGGGGTAGAGGATTTAGCCATTGACAGGGCAAAGAAATTATTCGGTGCAGAACATGTCAATGTACAGCCTTTAAGCGGTGCTCCAGCAAACATTGGAGCATATTTTGCTATCCTTGAACCAGGCGATACTGTGCTTGGAATGGATTTAAGCCATGGAGGGCACTTAACCCATGGGCATCCAATCACCTATATTTCTAAAATATTTAATTTCCAGAGATATAAAACTGATTTAGAAACAGGTTTAATTGATTTTGATAATGTAAGAAAAATGGCAAAAGAATTCAAACCAAAATTAATTTTATGCGGTTATTCTGCTTATTCAAGGGATTTAGATTACAAACAATTCAAAGAAATTGCCGATGAAATTGATGCCTATACAATGGCTGATATTGCTCATATTGCTGGATTAATTGCAGCAGGAAAAATGAATAATCCAGTAAAAGAATTTGATATTGTTACAACCACAACACATAAAACTTTGCGTGGTCCAAGAGGCGGAATGATTATGTGCAAAGAAGAATTAGCAAAAAAAATTGATAAAAGCATTTTTCCTGGATTACAAGGAGGCCCTCATGAAAATTTAATTGCAGGAAAAGCAGTTGCATTCAAAGAAGCGCTTCAACCTGAATTCAAAACCTATGCAGAACAAATAATGAAAAATGCAAAAACATTGGAAAAAGAATTCATTGAAGCAGGATTTAAATTATGTTTTAATGGAACAGAAAATCATTTGATTTTAATGGATGTAACTTCAAAAGGATTAAGTGGAAAAGAAGCAGAAAAAGTATTGGATGCAGCAAACATTACTTTGAATAAAAACATGATTCCAGATGATCCAAGAAGTCCAATGGATCCAAGCGGAGTAAGATTTGGAACTCCAAGCTTAACAACCCGTGGAATGAAAGAAAAAGAAATGAAAAAAGTTGCGCAATGGATGATTGCATTGCTTGAAAATCCAAAAGATGAAAAATTAATTGAATCAACTAAAAAAGAAATAAAGGAATTATGCAATGACTTTATTTTTTATAAATAATTTAATTTATTGAAGTGAGTTCATGACTGTATTAATGAATGGAAAAGCATTAGAACAAAAAATACTGGAACAGGCAAAAATAAAAGTAATTGAACTGAAGAAAAAAAATATTGTTCCTGTGTTAAAAGTAATTCAGGTTGGAAATGATGCTGGTTCAAATTCATATATTGCACGGAAAATAAAATCAGCTGCTTTGGTTGGAATTGATTCAGAGCACATTAAATTACCTGAAACAGTTTCAGAAAAAAAACTGCTTGAATTAATTGATTCATTGAATAAAAATAAAAAAGTTCATGGAATACTTCTTCAGCTTCCCTTGCCTAAGAAAATGAAAATTCCTGATTTAATGGAATTAATTATTCCTGAAAAAGATGTTGATGGTTTCCATCCAATTAATCAGGGAAGAATTTTGCTTGGAGAAAAAGCATTTATTTCATGCACTCCGCAAGGAATAATGCGTTTGTTTGAAGAATATAAAATTGATTTAACTGGAAAAAATATTGTAATGGTTGGAAGAAGCAACATCGTTGGAAAGCCAATGACTTCATTATTAATTAATGCAAGCGCTACAGTAACTGTATGCAATACTAAAACAAAGAATTTAGCTGAACATACAAAAAAAGCAGATATTGTAATTGTTGCAGCAGGTTCGCCAAAACTTTTGAAAGCAGAAATGGTGAAAAAAAATGTTATTGTAATTGATGTTGGAATGAATAAAGTTGAAGGAAAACTTTGCGGTGATGTTGATTTTGAAGCAGTTAAAAAGAAATCAAGTTATATTACTCCTGTTCCAGGCGGAGTAGGGCGTTTAACCACTGCCTGTTTAATGCTTAATACAATTAAAGCCGCAGAAATGCAGGAAAAGAAATAATTGGTGTTTATTGATGATTAGAATCGTTGTTTTAGGTTCAACTAAAGGAACTGATTTGCAGTGTGTTATTGATGCAATTGAAGCAAAAAAACTTAATGCAGAAATTGTATTGGTTTTAAGCAATAAAAAAGATGCATTTATTTTGGAAAGAGCAAAAAAACATAAATTGAAAGCAATTTTTGTTGATCCTGCACAGATTAAACCCCGTGAATTTTATGATTCAAAATTAATTCAATTAATTGAAAAAGAAAAACCTGATTTAATTTTATTAATCGGCTGGATGAGAATTTTAAGCGAAAAATTCTGCAATCAATTTAAAAACAAAATAATGAATATTCATCCTTCTCTGCTTCCAGAATTTGCAGGCGGAAGAGATTCAAATGTGCATGAAGAAGTAATTAAAGCAGGAAAAAAAGAAACAGGCTGCACATTGCATTTTGTTACTGCGAAAGTAGATGAAGGCCCGATAATAATGCAAAAAAAAGTTTCAGTAGAAGAAAATGAAACACCTGATTCATTGAAAGAAAAAGTTCAGAAAGCAGAACAAGAAGTAATTCTTAACGCAGTTGATTTATTTGAAAAAGGAAAAATAAAAGTAACTGAAGGAAAAGTAATAATTGAAGAATGAATGAAAAGGATTGGTGAGAAAATGAAAATTGAACGTGCTTTATTAAGTGTTTATGATAAAACAGGAATTATTGAATTTGCTTCTGTTTTAAATGAAATGAAAATTGAATTAATTTCAACTGGCGGAACATACAAGCTTTTGAAAGAAAATAATATTCCTGTAAAAGAAGTAAGCGAAATAACTGGTTCAAAGGAAATGCTTGAAGGCAGAGTTAAAACACTTCATCCAATAATTCATGCAGGAATTCTTGCAAAAAGAAATTCAAAGCATTTAAACCAGTTAAAAAAAGAAAAAATAAATAAAATTGATTTAATCTGCGTTAATTTATATCCTTTTGAAAACGGATTAAAAGAAAAAGTTTCAGAAGAAAAACAAATTGAATTAATTGATATCGGCGGTCCTACAATGATTCGTGGAGCAGCAAAAAACTTTGAACATGTAGCAGTAATTTCAAACCCAGTGCAGTATCTTGAAGTATTAAATGAATTAAAACAGAATAAAAAATCTCTTTCAGTTAAAACCCTTGCAACTCTTGCAACAGAAGCATTTGAATTAACCTCGCGTTATGATGCAGTTATTTCAAAATATTTTTCAGAAAAAATTTTAAAAGAAAAATTTCCTTTAACAATGAATTTAAGCTATGGTTTAGTGCAAAAAACCCGTTATGGAGAAAATCCTCATCAAAAAGCAGCAGTTTACAGTTCATTCAATGAAACTGATTCAATTCTTAATTCAATTCAATTACAGGGAAAAGAAATGAGCTTCAATAATTTCAATGATGCTTCAATGGCTCATGATTTAGTGAAAGAATTTTCTGAACCTGCAGTAGTAATAGTAAAGCATGCAAATCCCTGCGGTGTTGCAAAAGCAAAAACCATTTCATCAGCATTTGAAGATGCTCTTGCTTCTGATCCTGTTAGTGCTTTTGGAGGAATAATCGCATTAAACAGAACCTGTGATAAAAAAACAGCTGAAAAAATAATTAATTTCTTTAATGAAATTGTTTTAGCGCCAGATTATGATAAAGACGCTCTTGAAATTCTTTCAAAAAAACAAAATTTACGCATATTGCTTGTTGAAAATATTGATAAAAAACCAAAAAAATCCATTGAATTCAAATTCATTTCAGGCGGATTGCTTGCACAGGAAGCAGATTCACTTTTAGCAAAAGAATTCAAATGCGTTACCAAAAAAAAGCCTTCAAAAGCAGAGCTTGAATCAATGAAATTTGCTTTTACTGTAATAAAACAAGTCAAATCAAATGCAATTGTTTTAGTTCAGGGAACAAAAACAGTTGGAATAGGAATGGGGCAAACCAACAGGGTTGATGCAGTTGAACAAGCCATTAAAAGAGCAGGAGAAGAAGCAAAAAATGCAGTTCTTGCAAGCGATGCATATTTTCCTTTCCCTGATTCAATTGAAAAAGCAAAAAATGCAGGAATTAAATGCATTATTCAGCCAGGTGGAAGCATTAGAGACAAAGAAGTAATTGCAGAAGCAGACAAAGCAGGCATTGCAATGGTTTTTACTGGAATAAGACATTTTAAACATTAATCCTTAACAGGATTAATTATTTATTTTATTATGTATACTTTGCTTGTTTTTCTGTTATTATTATATTTATTTTTACATCCATTTCATCAGCAGGAATTTTTTCTGTAATTTGTTCTTCAAAAGCTAATCCGATAAAAATGCATTTTTTGCATTTTTTTAAGAATCTGTCAAAATATCCTTTTCCCCAGCCTAATCTGTTTCCATTTAAATCAAATGCTATTCCAGGAACAATAACTAAATCCAATTCTTTTGGATGGATTAATTCTTGTTTTTTTGGCTTGCATATTCCAAAACAATCCATTTCTAATTCAGTTTCTTTTTCTATTTTAACGCAGTTCATTAAACAGTTTTCAGCATCATGAATATCCGGAACAAAAACTTCTTTTCCTGTTTCATGGGCTTTTTGAATTATTAAATCAGTTTCAACTTCTTCTTTGAATGAATGGTAAACCATTATTTTTTTTGCATTTAGAAATTCAGGTAATGAAAAAAGTTTTTCTGCAATCAATTTGCTTTTTTGTTTTCTTTTTTTTGCAGGAATTGATTTTCTTTTTTCAATAAATTCATTTCTTAATTTTTGTTTTAATTCAGAAATTGATTTCATTCAAATCCTCTTTAAAGCTCTGTACCCGATATCTTTTCTGTAATGCATTCCTTTAAATGAAATTTCTTTTACTGCTTTATACGCATTTTCAATTGATTCTTTAATTGAATTTCCAATTCCTGTAACGCCTAAAACTCTTCCGCCGTTTGTAAGTATTTTATTGTTTTCTTTTTTTGTTCCAGCATGAAACACAACTGCATTGCTTAGTTTTTTTGCATTTTCAAGTCCAAATATTTCAATGTTTTTTTCATATTTTTCAGGATAACCACTTGATGCAAGTACAACACAACAAGTGCAATTATTTTTCCATTTTAATTGAGTTTTATTCAGTGTTCCTTTACAGCATGCAGTCATTATTTCAATTAAATCTGATTCCATTCTCGGCAAAACAACTTGTGTTTCAGGATCACCAAATCTTGCATTGAATTCAACTACTTTTAATTCATTTTCTTTAATCATTAACCCTGCATATAAAACTCCTTTGAATGGATAATTATTTTTTTTCATTTCATTTAATGCAGGCATTATTACTTGTTTCATTGCTTTTTCTTCCAGTTCTTTAGTCATTACTGGTGCAGGAGAATATGCACCCATTCCTCCTGTATTAAGCCCTTTATCATTATCAAAAACTCTTTTATGGTCCTGGCTTGAAACCATTGGTTTAGCATTATTTCCGTCGCAGAATGCTAAAAAGCTTGCTTCTTCTCCTTCTAAAAATTCTTCTATTACTACTTCATTTCCTGCATTTCCAAATGATTTTTCTTGCATTATTTCTTCAACTGCTTTCAGTGCTTCTGTTTCATTGTAGCAGAGAATTACTCCTTTTCCTGCTGCCAGTCCTGAAGCTTTAATTACAATTTTATTTATTTTTTCTTCATTGAACTTTTTTTTCAAATATTCTTTTGCTTTTCCTGCATTCTGAAACACTTCAAATTCAGCTGTTGGAATTCCTGCATTTTTCATTAATTCTTTTGAAAAACTTTTGCTTGTTTCAATTCTTGCAGCATTTTTGCTTGCACCAAAAATCAGTAAATTATTTTTTTCAAATTCATCTACAATTCCCTGCTCTAACCATGATTCAGGGCCTACAACAGTTAAATCAATTTTTTCTTTTAATGCAAATTCAATTAATTTTTGAATTTCAAATTCTTTTATTGGAATGTTTTCAGCAATTTCTGATGTTCCTGCATTTCCTGGCGCGCAAAATAGTTTAGTTAATTTTTTGCTTTGATTAATTTTCCAGCATAAAGTGTGTTCGCGTCCGCCTGAACCAATTACAAGGACTTTCATTTTAATTCACTTTTTTTATTTTATTCTTTGCAAAGCATGCTCTGCTGCCTGCACTCATAAGAGTGAAAGCAGTGCTCCGTCCCAGCCCAACGGGATGGGCTATTCGTAAGTTCTTTTTTCTGCACCGCAGACAAAAGATGCAAGGGCTTTTTTTCTTAATTTTTTTCCTTCAGGAGTTGGATAAACTCCGTTCAGGCATGCTAAACATAAATCCTGTTTTTTTTCTTTATTAATTGCATTAACAAGCCCTTCAATGGATTGATACATTACTGAATCAGCATCTATTTCTTTTCTTATTTTTTCAAGTGTTTCAGCAGTTACTTCTTTTATTGGAGTTCTTTCTCTTATTTTTTTTGCAGTGTTTTTTGCTGCGATTAATTCAGTTACTGTGCTCATATCAATTCCATAAAAGCATGGACTCATTATTGGAGGGGAAGCTGAACGCAAATGAACTTCTTTTGCTTCACCGCTTTCTCTTATATATTTAATCAGTTCTTTTGAGGTTGTTCCTCTTACCATGCTGTCTTCAATTAAAATTACTTTTTTTCCTTTAAGAATTGGTTTATTTAAAAGGAATTTTTCTCTTACTCTTTCAGCTCTGCTTTGTCCTTCAATAAATGTTCTTCCAATATATCTGTTTCTAAGAAGTCCTTCCATTAAAGGAATTCCTGTATGATGAGCATAAGCATCAGCCATTGGTTTTGCTGTGTCAGGAACACCAACAACAATTAACTCAGAATCCTGATTTGATAAAAATTCTTTTTTTGCAAGTTCTCTTCCTAAATTATATCTTGCCTGATAAACACTTGTTCCATCCAATATTGATGAAGGATTCGCAAAATAAACCCATTCAAACATGCAGTGAGAACATTTTCTTTGTTCGCTGAAGCGCTTTATTCTCAATTTCCCGTTTTTAATAATTAATATTTCTCCTGGTTTAACATCTTTGAATCCATTTAAACTTAAATTAAGCAATGCACTGCTTTCAGATGCAATTAAAATTTTTTCATCATCTTCAGCATAGCTTAAAGGTCTGAAACCATAAGGGTCTCTTAAAACAGCAATTGTTCCTTCTGCATCAATGTATGCAATGTTATAACTTCCGTCAAATTTTTTTGAAATATTGCCGAAAACTTTTTCCAATGGAATTCTTTTTGAACCAACAAATTCTTTTACTAAATAATGTAATACTAATTCAGTATCAGAGTTTCTTGGTAAATGATAATCTTTTTTTTGAAGTTCTTTTTTTAATTTAGCATAATTTGCAATATTTCCATTCATTGCAAAAGCAAACCATTTCCATTTTCTTCCATGATGTCTTTCAAATGGATGAGCTAAAGCTTCTTCTTCTGAACCAGAAGTAGCATATCTTACATGCCCTATTCCTGCGGTTCCTGCATATTTATTCAGAACCCATAATGCTTGATCTTTTCTTTTAATTTTAAATACTTCATTAACGCTTCCAAGTTTTTTATAAGTATTAATTAATTGAGGGCGTTTATTATTGTAAGTAGTTATTCCTGCGCTTAATTGCCCGCGATGTTGTAACTGCAGAAGCATTTTATACAAAAAATAAGAAGCTCCTCCAGCAGAATATTCTTCTAAAGGTTTTTTCAGATAAACCGCTGCAATACCGCATTCTTCTTTCAAATCACCAGGCATAATACCACCAATACTTATTAAAGCGTTGAAGTAATTTAAAAGGTTTTGGATTTACTTAAAGTAATTCACTGCGTTTTCAAAAATCTTCATTGAATCATTGAATTCAGGCAGTTTTTTTCCATTTCTTTTTAATTTTTCTTTTAATAAAGGCCAGTCAGGCCTGTTAGTGAACTGAAATCCTCTTTCAGGATGAGGCATCATTCCAAGAATTCTGCCTGATTCATCAGTTATTCCTGCAATATCTTTTAAAGAACCATTAGGATTTGCTTTCAAATTCTGGTAATTGCATATATTTCCTTTCACATAATTAAATGCAATTAATCCTTTTTCCTCTAATTTATCCAAAATTTCTGGTTCAGCATAAAATTTTCCTTCTCCATGAGATACAGGCATGCTTAATTCATCAATATCTTTTAACCAAATGCTTTTGTTTTTTTTATTTGCTTTAATATCAACCCATCTGTCAATATATCTTGCTGTTTCATTATGCTGTAAAGCAACATTAACTTTACCGTAATCAGAATCAAATGCAGGAACCAAACCAAGATTAGCCATTATTTGAAATCCATTGCATACTGCGATTACAAGATTATCTTTTTCAACAAATTCCTTTACTTCATTCCATAAATTATTTTTAATTTTATTAGCATAAGCAAGCCCAGAGCCTAAATCATCACCGTAAGCAAAACCGCCTGGAAAGAAAATTATTCTGTAATCATTTAATTTTTTTTCGCCTGAAATTAAATCATTAATATGAACAATTTCTGCTTTTGCTCCAAGCAAATCAAAAACATATTTTGATTCAGTTTCAGAATTAATTCCGTAACCGCTTAAAACCAATACTTTTACTGTCATTCAAAATCCCTTTTTGTTTTTTTAATCCGTTGCAGATTTTTTTAATTTCTTTTCAGATTAATACTCCTTAAATGTTTTCTTATATGCTTCAAGCATTTTATTCACATCTGAATTAATTATTTCTTTTCCATTAATTCCTTTTACAATAAATTTTTCATCTTCCCTGATTTTTCCGATTAAAGAAAATTCATTTCCTTTCATTAATTCCTCAAATTCTTTTTGTTTTTCAGGATTAACTGTTAAAAGAATTCTTCCCTGAGATTCAGAAAACAATGTAAAATCATTTCTTTTTGTTTCTGTTTTTAATTTTTCTAAAGAAACTTCCATTCCAAGCATTCCGCTCATAGCAGTTTTACTTAACGCAACCAATAAACCGCCTCTGTGAACACTTATTGCTGAAGAAATTAATTCTTTTTCATTTGCTTTCATGAAACTTAAATACATTTTCTTGTTTTTTTCTGCATTCACTTTTGGAACATTGTTTCCAATGAATTTTTTTCCATGCTTTTCTCCAATCATTGCATAATATTCGCTTGCACCTAATTCATTGAATGTTTTTCCTAAAACATAAATTAAATCTCCTGCAATTTTTGCATCAATTGAAATGCTTTTTTCAGCATCATTGATTACTCCTATTGCTGAAATTAATAATGTTGGAGGAACACTTATTTTTATTGGATTTCCTTTTTCATTAAATCCTTTAAAATCATTAAACATGCTGTCTTTTCCTGAAATATAAGGAGTTCCATATATTATTGCATAATCATAGCATGCTTTTACTGCTGATTTTAATTCTCCTAATCTCTGCATTTCATTTGAACTGCACCAGCAAAAATTATCCAATAAAGCTAAATGATTTAAATCAGCTCCTGATGCAATTGCATTTCTTACTGCTGAATCAATTGAACTTGCAGACATATGATAAGTATCAATATCGCTGTAAGTTGGATTCAATGCTTGAGTTAAAATAACTGCTTTTTTTGAATTCAGTAATGGCTTTGTTACTGTTGCATCTCCATTAATTCTGCCTTTTCCCTGCAATGGTTTTATTACTGAACCAGCTAAAACTTCATGGTCAAACTGCATTGAAATAAATTCATTTCCAGCAATATTATTCCTTGAAAGCATTTCAATTAAAGCTTCATTTAATTCAGGTTCTTTAAATTCAGGTTCTTCATTTTTTGGCTTATCATATTTTGTTTTCAAAGGAATTTTTGGAAGTCCTTCATGCAGAAAATCCATTTCTAATTCCATTATTTTTTCTCCATTGAATTCAACAATGCATTTCCCTGAATTAGTAAACTTTCCAATAACTGTTGCTTCAACTCCTCTTTTGTCCATTATTTTTTTGAATTTAATCCAGTTTTTTTCAGGAATGCTTAAAGTCATTCTTTCCTGTGATTCTGAAATCCATATTTTCCATGGTTCAAGGTTTGGATATTTTAATGGAACTTTTTCTAACTGCACTAAACATCCGCCTGATTCTTTAGCCATTTCAGAAACACTGCATGATAAACCGCCTGCACCATTATCGGTAATGCTGTTGTATAATCCTAAATCTCTTGCTTCTTTTATTATTGCATCACTGAATTTTTTTTGAGTAATTGGATCACCTATCTGAACTGCAGCCATTGGACTTTTTGAATCCATTACTTCGCTTGAAAAAGTTGCTCCATGAATTCCGTCCTGTCCGACTCTTCCGCCTAACATTACAATTAAATCTCCTGGCATTGCTTTTTTTTCATGTGATAATTTTCCATTAATTTTTCTTGGAATTAATCCAATTGTTCCCACAAAAACCAATGGTTTTCCTTTATATCTTTCATCAAAAAGCATGAATCCCTGTGGGCATGGAATTCCTGAACAATTTCCTCCGACTTTAACTCCTGAAATAACTCCTTCAAGAATTCTTTTAGGGGAAAGCATTTTTTGTGAAAAATTTTCTCCTTTATAAATCGGAGTTGAATCCTTTGGATCAGCAAAACAAAAACCATATTTATTGATTATTGGTTTTGCTCCTATTCCAAATCCAATAGTATCTCTGTTTACTCCTACTATGCCTGTAATTGCTCCGCCGAAAGGGTCAAGTGCGCTTGGACTGTTATGGGTTTCAGCTTTATCTGTTACCAAATAATTTTCATCAAAAATTATTCCGCCTGAATTATCGCTGAAAACACTTACACAAAAATCTTTGCTTCCTTTTTCTTTTCTTATTTTTTCTGTTGCTCCGCGGATAAAAGTTTTAAATAATCCGTCTTTTACTTTCTCAATTGGGTCGCGGAAAATTGTATGCTTGCAGTGCTCGCTCCAAGTCTGCGCCAAAGATTCCAATTCAATATCTGTTGGATTTCTTTTTTCTTTTTTAAAATAATCTTTAATTGAATTCAAATAAGTTAAATTTAATGCTAACGGACCTCTTCTGCTTTCGTCTTCATCCATAATTCCTTCTTTTCCTAATTTAATTAATTCTTTTTCACTTAAATTAAGATTTACTTCGCTTGTTTCAGGATTTGCTTTTAATTCAACTTTAGGAATAATTAAATTCATTTCATTTCCTGTTTCAAATTCTTTTTTTGATTTAATTTTTGCGCTTTGAATTAATGGATTAAATAATGAATCAGCAATTTTTTCCGCGTCATTTTTTGAATTAATTCCTTTAATGAAATAAATCTGTGAAGAATAAACTCCTTCTTCAAATTTTTTCTTCAATAAATCCTGCACTGCTTCTTTTGCAGTGTTCCCTAAATTATCTGTTACTCCTGGCAGGAAACCGATTTCAATTGCATAATCAAATTCTTTTCCTGCAAGCTGGGCATTAATTTTAAATTCCTGTAAAACTGGATTTGAAATCATTTCTGCAATTTTTTGCAGTTCTTTTTCGCTTAAATTAAAATCCAGCGTAAAACAATCAGTTAATTCAACTGTTTCAATTAAAAACCCTGAATTTTTAAGCTCTTTTTCCTTTACTTTTTCCCTGGTGTCAAAAACCTTGTATTTTACTTCAATCCTATGCGCCATTCCAACACAATGGATTAAGAGAAATAAGTGTTTTAAAGGTATTTGTAATTACAGTTAATTTAATATTGTCATTTGATTTATTTCTTATATGTATTTTAAATTAAATATGTTTTGGGTTTTTTTGTTTTTAGTTTTGTTTATTTTTGGATGTGTTTCTGAAAATAAAACCTCTCTTGAATTGATTGAATCAGCATATGCTTCTCAAGAATTAACTAAAGAAGAATATTTTATTCAAAAATCTTATTCTGCATTTCATCCTGAGTTATTAAATGAAAAATTTAAAGGCAGAGAAAATCCAAATGCAGATTACACTTCTTTTTTAATTGAAATTCAGTTAAATATTGATTCTTTTTCCCCTGAAACACAAAAAATTCTTTTGCCATTTATTCTGCCTGCAGACAATCCTGAAAGTTATTGGTATTCAAAAAACAGTATTAAAACAAAAATTGAATTAAAAGAAAAAAATTTAAATAAAATTTATTTTTCTGAAGAAAAAATCAATGAACCTAAAACAGATGTAACATTGCTTACTCCTGAAAATTACTCTCAATCAAAAAAAGAAACAATTTCTTCTGCTTTCAAAAAAGCTTACTCAAAATATGTTGATGAATTAAATTTAAAGCATCCTGATAAAGTAATAATAAATATAAAAGAAGGATTGCTAGAAAATAAATTAGTTCCTCGTCAAGGAAATGCATTTCCTTTTTTTGGTGCCTGTAATATTAACATTGATTCGACTCTTTCAGAACAGTCTCTTCAAATTGTTGTTGCACATGAACTATTTCATTGTTTTCAGTTTGAAAATTTAGGGTTATGGAATTCAGCCAAAATTTTTTTAAAAAATACTGAGTTAATTGAGCCTTGCGCTTATTATTCAGAAGAACTTGTTTTTGGAACAAATACAATTAATCCATTTAATCTTTCTTTTGCTGAAAAAGAATCCTGTAAAATAACAACTTTTCATTTAACTAATGAAAAAGAAATACAGGAAAAAAAGCAAGAAAATGCAAAGAAAGAAGAAAATAATGAAAAAACAGAAAAAGACTCATTTGAATCAACTGAAAATCCTGAACTAAAAAACAATGAAGAAGAATCTGATTTAGCTGGTGAAGAAAATTCAAATTCTTCTGTTGAAAAAAAGCAATTAATTCAAGAAAATCCTTGGCCTGAAAAAATTGAATTAGGTGTTTCAAGCAAAGTTCCAATAAATACTAAAAAATTTGTTTTAGTGAAGCCTGAAACAAAAAAATACGGTGTTTTAGATATTCCTTCTACTTCTGAAATTTCTGCGCCTAAAGTGATTCCTGAAAAAGAAATCCCTGGAATTTCATTTAAAATCAATTCTTTGAATTCAGAACAAAAAGAACCCTATGAATTAGAAATAATTGCTGACTATGAATTAATCAGAAAACAAAATTCAGGAAAGCTTCCTTTAGTCATTGAACAGGAACTAATGGTTGATTATGATTTATTTGCAGAAGAAGACCCAAAAATAAATTTAAAAATAAATTTAAATGAACCAGGGTTAATTGTTTTCGGCGTTCCATTTGTTCAAGGAAAAGATGATAAAAAATTATTTGATGAATTATCTTCACTTTTATTGGAACTTGCTTCAGTTAAAGGATGGGATTTAATAAATTTTAATTCTCTTTGCGGATGGGACTGCATATCCAAAAATGAGGAAAATGAAACCGCGGAAAAAGTGCATGAACTGATTTCAAAAAATCATGGTAACAAAAAATTTGATTATTTGTTGATTATAGGAGATTCAATTTATTTTCCTTATTCTTCAGATAATCCTTCTGAATTAAGCAGTTTATTTTATACTGATTATGAAACGCTTGACGGGGTTTATTACTCTGATGTTGATTTAGATGGAATAATTGATTTAAAATTTGGAAGAGAACCATTGGATTTTATTGATCTGCGTAACGCAAAAAAATACCTTGAAAAAAAATATTTTAATGAACTGCCTGAATTAACTTCAAATAAGTATAAATCCTTGCTTTTTAATTATAATGCGGATTACTCTCAAGGAATTGCTTTTGATTTATTTTCCGGAATTAATTTTTTTCCTGAAGAAAAAAAAGACGGAACTGCTTTGCTTGATACATTAAAAAATTTTGATTATGTTTTGTACAGCGGACACGGAAACAGCGAAGGGCTTAACTGCAGTGAAGGCGAAACCCTTTATTCTGAACTATTAACTGCAAACCCTGAATTAAATGAATTTATTTTTAATAAAAACCCAATTATTTGGGCTAGAAGCTGTTATTCTGCGAATTCTTTTGGTTTAGCTTTAATGAATTCAGGGGCAAGAAATTTATTTGCTTTTAAAGCAGATTCATTAACCGCAAACCATCCGTTATACAAACCAAACGCTTCAGCAGGAGAAATTGTAAAAGATTATTTGAATGATTATTCTCAAGAAAAAATATTTTTATTTGAATATTATTCAAGTGAACTTAAAAAAACAGGTGATAATGATTACGCTGTTTTACTTCAAAATCTTGGTTCAAATGTA
>JAFGBZ010000079.1 GCA_016932875.1 Candidatus Iainarchaeum sp. | reverse complement strand
TATTTAATAAAAAAGTTAATTTTAGGTATTTAAATGAAACTGATTTAATGTCTTTGAAAGAAGTTTCTTCATTCAATCCAGATATTTTTGATTTAAATGTAATTGAATTAACTGGAAAAGCTACTAATATTGGTTCTATTCAGGAAGAATTAGAACTTTTTATTCATGTTTTAAGACTTTTTAAAATTGGTGCAATAGCCATAAAAAAATACAGAATCAATTCTGAAAGCATTCTTGGTTTTTTTGGAGAAATTTCTTATCCCTTAATTCAAAATTTAACTTTAAAACATAAATTAATGTTTAAAAATCAAGAAATAAAAAATTTTGAAAAATTTTATGCTGCGTTTAAAAAATTAATTCCTGCACCGTATTCTGAACCTAAAACAGTAGAAAATATTGCATTAAAAAGATATGAAGAATCTCTTACTCGCGCAACTTTTTCCATTGAAAAATTTACTTATGCAGTAATGGGTTTAGAATCTTTATTTTTAGATGATAATCGAGGAATAACTAATAATCTATCTCTTAGAATATCTAAATTATTGTCTATTTTAGGAGAAAATCCATTAGTTATTCGTGATGAAATTAAAGAAGCATATAAGTTAAGAAGCAAACATGTGCATGGGCAAGGGTTATCTGATGAACAAAACAAAAAATGTGATTTGCTGTTACCTAAAATTTTGAATTACTTAAGAACAAGTATTTTGATTTTTTTATTACTCAAAAAAACTTTAACAAAAAAACAATTAATTAAAAAAATAGATAATTCTTTAATAGATTCCAAAGAATTTAACTCCCTTTCAAAAATAATAATAAAAAAAACTAAGCAAGTAAAGTTTTCTTTATTGAACAATTAAATACGCAATAAAACTAATGATTTACAGTGGATTATATTTAGGCGGGCAAGTAGTTGGAGGGTTACTTTAATTCATTCGTCTAGTATTGGACAACTTCTGCACATTGGATTATCTTTGCTTGGTTTTTCAGGGCAATCTGGGTAAAGCCCTTTGCAATTAGGAAATCCTGTTTTTTTTGCTCTTTCAAGCGGAGCATAATCTTTTTTTCTTAAAGATGCTTTTTGTCTCTTTTTCTTTGAACTATCATCTACAATACCCATAATCTCACTTATTTAATTCTTTTTTAATTAATTTTTCAATTAATTCTCCTACTGTTGTTTCTTTTTCTATTGAATATTTTTTAGCTTCTTTCCATAGATTTTTATCTATTCTTAAACTAGTTACAAACCGTTCAGACATAATGAGTAGTATTGTAGTAAGTTATTTAAAGTTTTCTCACCCTGTAGTATAGTAGTATTGTATTTTTTGTTAATTAGTAAATTTCGCACCGGAAAGTTACTTGGATTAACTTTAAAAAGTAAAATTAAATTATATTAAATGGGTTGTTGGTGATTGGTTGATATCTGAAAAACTAGGTAAATTTGAATTAAATAAAGCGTATTCTGGAGATTGTATTGAATTAACTAAAAAATTACCTTCTGACTCAATTGATTTAATTGTTACTTCTCCTCCTTATGCTGATACTGTTTCTTATGGTAATAAAGTTAAGGTGTTTAATCCAGATGATTATGTTGATTGGTTTTTAGATTTATCAAAACAAACTCACCGAGTTCTAAAACCATCTGGTTCATTTATATTAAATATAAATGATAAAGCCAAAAACGGAGAAAGAAGCACTTATGTGTTTGAATTAGTTTATAAAATTGCTAAAGAAACCGGATTAAAATTATTTGATAGATATATTTGGTATAAAAAATCTGCTTTACCAATGACTGGTGAAAAAAGATTAAATGATAGGGTGGAATATATTTTTCACTTTGTTAAAGATTCTAAAAAATTTAAAACTTACACAGATAGAATTCGTGAACCGTATAAAGAAATTTCTTTAAAGCGATTTAAAAATAAAGTTCATGGGAACGATATAGTTTTACCTGACGGAACTACAAAATTATCTCAAAGAGGAAGCAGTAAACCGCACCCATTAGGCACAAAACCTACAACTGTATTTAGATTTGATACTTGTTCTGCTTTAAGAGGACTTGAACACCCTGCGCCATTTCACCCTCAATTACCTGCCTTTTTTGTAAATTGGTTAACTGATGAAAAAGATGTAGTATTAGATCCATTTATAGGTGGTGGAACAGTTGCAGAAGTTTGCATGAAAATGAATAGAAACTTTATTGGGTTTGATATAAATAAAAAATATGTTGAAATCACTGAAAAAAGATTAAAAAAAACGTTTTCAGAATCATCTAAAAAAACTTCAATTAAAAAAGTAACTGATTTCTGTTAAATTAAGTTTTTTCTTTTTATTTTACACCATTTTCGTTTAGGTTCTAATTCACCTACTACAACGATTTCGGGCCTATCGGTAACAACTTCATTTGGAATTTTTAAAGAAGTGAAACTATTATTTTTAGTTGGATCTCCAATCCATTTGGCTTCCATATTATCCCATATAAAAACTGCTAAATCTTTTATGAATCCTTTATTTCTTTTTCCTTTTTTTAATTTTAAATCTTTATCAATTGAGTAATTTATTAAAATGTAATTATTGCATTTTGAAGCAGAATGTGTTGCCCCTGTAAAAGAATCTTGTGCTTGGCTTGATTTTATTTCCCACCTCATTTCTTTGCCGTCAGGAAATTTTAACATAATATCCCCAACAGGATCATTAACTGGAGTTACTTCAATTTTAGAAATACTTTGTAACTCTTTTTGTAATATTTCAACTATTGCAGTTTCCCACAAATCAAACATTCTAACAGTTAAAAAAACGGTTTTTTGCCCTAATTGTCCCTCATATTTAACATCAGGATATTTTTCATTAATTGATAAATTTTTACGACAACAAAAATTAAAACCATCCTCTACATTGCTTTCAATATATTCAATTAAATTATTTAAGTATAATTCAGGCTTTCTCAAAATCGTTAAAACTGTTTTCTTTAACTGTTCATTATTCATACTCTTATCTTTGGTTCTATTTACTTTAAATTCATTTCCTTGTTGCTCTTATCGTTATCGTTTCCCTTTCTTCCATCAATTCTTCAATTTTTTTGTTCGGTTTTTCTTCCAAGAATTTTTTGATTTTTGTTTGGTCTAGTGAGGTTAATTCATTCCATTTATTGATTTTTTTAATTATTTTTTCTAGTTGTTCATATTCTTTTGAGTCTTTTTTTGGTAATTTCATTGATTTTGTTTCATGAATTGAAATTTTTCCATTGCTTCCAATTAAAACATTGTATCCTTTTTCTTTTGCGTATAAAGTGATTGCTTGCTTTAATTCATTTAATTCTGTTTCTATTTCTTTTTCTTTGGTTTTTAATTCAATGAATTTATTTGCTAATACAACGCCTTCTTCTTTCAAATACTTATTTGCAGGTAATTGTTCTGTTTCTATTTCATGTTTGAATTCAGGGCAGTAATTTTGGTAATCGCACCAATCACATAAAGCGGTTTTTCTTGCAGGAAATTCTTTTGCTGATTCAATTTCTTTGATTTTTTGAATTGTTTCTTTCTTCAATTCATTTAATTGTTTTTTTGTTCTATGTGTTCGCATTTCTTTTCCAAATACAACTAAATGCCAGACTAAATCAACGGATTTTAAGTCCTTGAATTCTTGTTGTAATCCAATTGCATATAATGCTAATTGAGTATCTTGATCGAATTTGCTTTGTTCTGGCAGAGTTGAATAAGTTTTATAGTCATGAATTTCATAGTGTCCGGGTTTTGATTCATCTAATCTGTCAATGAATCCTTGTACTTTGAATTTTCCGTTTAAGTCAATTATTATTTTTTTTTCTATTCCTAGAACTGTTCCTGAATTAAATGGATAATTTTTTGAATAATAATTTTTAATGCATTTAATTCCTAAATCATGGTAATGCTTTGAGTTTAATCCTTCTTTATTAATTACAATTAATTCATTCCAGTTTTCAGTCCATTGCTTTTCATAAAAATTAATTAATTCCTTTGATTCAGGCAATTTAGTGTGCTGAACTAATTTATACAAATACTCTAAAGTTTCATGAACTCTTTTACCCATAAAAGCTTCAATGCCTTGCCTTAACTCAACTTTAGGCTTTTCAATATAATTAAACTTAAACTTTAACGGACATTGAAAAAAACAATTAATACGGGAATAAGAGTAAAGAGTCATTTTTTCACAGTATATTTATTACCAGTTATCTTTTTTATGTGTTTGATAGTGCTTTTTTTGGATGTTGAATGGCGTCTGATTAAGTTTTTATAGTTGGTTAAATATTATATCTAAGTTTTTAGTGGATGATTTTGTTGTTGATGTGTTATGGTGAAGAAAGGGCCTTCAAGATTTAAAAAAGGAGAAAAACCTCCTTTGTTAAGAGGAGTTGAAACAATAAGCGGTAAACGAATTAGGAATCTTCCTTCAATGCATAATAATTTAACTTTACCTAGAGATGCTAGAAGAAATGCAGTTAAAGCTGGTTTAGGTCCTGGAATGCGTATTGCAATTAAGAAAGGGTTTGGTTATGAAATGGATTCAGCAATTAAGAAGGGTTCGGATGGTAATAGGTATGTTAATGTTAAGCCGTATTGGGGTCCTGAAATGCATTCCGCAGTTAATAAAGGGCTTAAAAAGCAAGTTTTTAAAATACTTGAAACAGATGACTCTAAAATTGATAAACGTGCATCGTTTAAATCTTTGGTAAGGAAAGCAAAAAAAAGTAAGTAATTTTCTTTCTCTTTTTATCCTTTTCCTTTTTTTTCTATTTCATGTCCTTCATTTTGTCTTCTGAGTTTAAGTTGGCTTTTGATTTAATTGAATTTAAAGGGGAATCTGTTTTTATTACTGGTAAGGCTGGAACTGGGAAAAGTACTTTTTTGAATTATTTGGTGAAGAATTCTAAAAAAAATGTGGTTGTTTTAGCGCCTACTGGAGTGGCTGCAGTAAATGTTGGAGGGCAAACAATTCATTCTTTTTTTGGTTTACCTCCTGGTTGCACTGTAAAAGAAGCAGTTAAAGAAGCAAAAAATAGAAAAAACACTGAATTATTTGTTAAAAGTGAAGTAATTGTAATTGATGAAATTTCAATGATTAGAAGTGATTTAATGGATTGCATTAATGTTTTTCTGCAAACAGTAATGAAGTCAAGTAATTCTTTTGGAGGAAAGCAAATGGTTTTTATTGGAGATTTATGTCAATTGCCTCCAATTGTTTTAAATGAAGAAAAACAGGCATTCAAAGAATGTTATGCTTCAGAGTTTTTTTTTGATTCAATTGCATTAAAAAAATTTAAATTAAAAGTAATTAAATTTAATAAAATTTATCGTCAAAAAGACAAGGAATTCATTGAATTATTAAATAAAGTAAGAGAAAAAAATGTTTCAGAAAACGATTTAATTAAACTTAATTCACAGGTTTTTGACGGAATAGATGAAGGCTTCATTCATTTAACTTCAATGAATTATTTAGCTGAAGAAATTAATTCAAAAAAATTAAATGAATTAACTGGAATTGAATACAGGTTTAAAGCATTAATTGAAGGAAAAATTAATTCAAATCAGTTTCCAGCAGAACAAATATTAAGTTTAAAGAAAGGAGCTCAAGTAATGTTTTTAGCAAACAATGTTAAAAAAAATTATTTTAATGGAATGCTTGGAACAGTAATTGAAATAAATGGATTAAAAATTAAAGTTAAATCATTTGAAAACAAAACAGTTGAAGTAACTCCTTATGACTGGGAAATAAAAAAATATAAATATAATTCAGTAAAAAAAATAATTGAAAAAGAATTAATCGGAGTATTCACTCAAATTCCTTTACGTTTAGCTTGGGCAATAACAATTCATAAAAGTCAAGGCAAAACCTTTGAAAAAACAATTATTGATGTAGGAAAAGGAGCATTCACTCACGGACAATTATATGTTGCATTAAGCAGAAACACTTCACTTCAAGGAATTAAAATTAAAACACCAATAAAACAAAAAGACATTATATTGGATAAAAAAATAATTAATTATATGAAATAATTAGTTACCCCCACAGAAACGATTTATTTATATATTTGTGGGGGTAATAGTATTTTATGGTTTTTATTAAAGAAAAGAAAGTTAAAGGAAAAAAATACTTTTATTTGGTTAAACGTTTAAGATTACCTACTGGAAAAGATGTTTCTATTGAGAAAACAATTAAAGATAAATCTAAGTCTGTTGAAACAT
>JAFGBZ010000078.1 GCA_016932875.1 Candidatus Iainarchaeum sp. | reverse complement strand
AAAACTGGTTTGATACCTGCATTCCTAAAAAAACAAGAAAACAAGTTAAATCTGTTTTTAATAAAATAATGAAAGGAAAACTTAAACCAGTAGAATATTTTGAAAATACTGTTTTAACCAAAAAAGGAAAAGAACTAAGTATTCAATGGCATAATGGAATCATAAAAAATAAAAACGGAAAAATTATTGGAACTTTAAGTTCAGGAATTGATATAACTGAAAAAAAGAAAGTTGAACAAAAAAGCAGTGAAAATGAAAAAAATTACTTGAATGTACTTGAAAGATCAAATGAGGGAATAATAATTATTCAGGATACTAAAATCAAATATTCTAATTTATCAGTATCTAAAATTAGCGGTTATTCACTTAAAGAATTAATTGGAGCTGATTTTCTTAAATTTATTCATCCTGAAGAGCGAAAAAAAATTAAAAGTAATTATACTAAAAGAATTCAAGGAAAAAAAATTCCATTAAGTTATGAAACAATTGGACTGCATAAAAACGGTTCAAAAGTATTTTTTGAATTAAGTGGAGGATTGACCCTATATAATGGCAAACCTGCAGACTTAGTATTTATTCGGGATATTACTGAAAAAAAGAAAACAACAGAAAAACTAATTGTAAGTGAATTGAAATTCAGAAGATTATTTGAAGCAGCTCAGGATGCAATATTAATTTTAAATTTTCAAACAGGAAAAATAGAAGATTCTAATCCCTTTATTGAAAAATTAATTGATTATTCAAAAAAAGAATTGCTTGGAAAAAAATTATGGGAAATAAGTCCTTTTAAGAATATTATTGCTAATAAAAAAAAGTTTTTTGAACTTAAGAAAAAGAAATATATTCGTTATGAGGATTTGCCTTTAGAAACAAAATCAGGTAAAAAAAAGCACGTAGAGTTTGTTTCAAATGTTTATGGAATTAACGGAAATACAGTAATTCAATGCAATATTAGGGATATTACTGAAAGGAAATTAGCAGAAGAAAAATTAGATGAAAGCATTAGAAGAAATTTAGCGGTTCTTCAAGCAATTCCTGATATGTTTTTTGTTCTTTCCGATAAAGGAAAATATGTTGATTTCTGGGCTGACAAGGAAGCGCCTTTAGCAATTTCAAGAGAAAAAATAAAGGGAAAAACTATTGCTGAGGTAGGTTTTACTCCTGAACAAACAAAACTGGTTTTAAACACAATTAAAAAAGTTCTGAAAACAAAAAAAGTCAGCACAATTGAATATGAATTAAAAACAATTAAAGGACTTGGATTTTTTTCAGCAAGAATTGCTCCTTTCAGTGAAAAAGAAGTTATTGCAATTGTTAGGGACATAACTGAATTAAAAAAAGGATTACTTGCAATCTCAAAAGTATCTGAATTAAAACAAGTTAATAAAATGAAAACAGAATTTTTGTCATCTGTTTCTCATGAATTAAAAACACCTATTACCCCTATTATGATTCAGCTTCAGCTTCTTAGATTAGGGGATTTAGGGCAATTAACTCCTTCACAGAATGAAAGCATTGAACTGATTTACAGAAATGTTGTAAGATTAAATAAACTGCTTTCAGATTTGCTTGTCTTGAATAAAGAATCTTTTGATGATTTAAAACTCAATTTATCTTTGGTTGATTTAAATGAATTAATTCAAGAAGTAATTGTAATATTGAATTCACAGGCATTGTTTAAAAATATTGTTTTTTCAGTAAAAAAACAAAAAATTCCTTTAATTAATGTTGATAAAAACAAAATTATTCAGGTTTTAATTAATTTGATGGATAATGCAATTAAATTCAGTGAAAACAATTCAACTGTTTTCATTGATTTAATTGAAAAAGAAAACTCAGTTACGGTAAGCATTAAAGATTCTGGAATAGGAATAAAAGAATCTGATTTAAATCTTTTATTTGCTCCTTTTACCCGTCTTGAGGGTTCTTTTACTAGAAGAACTTCGGGTTCAGGATTAGGTTTAAGCATCTGCAAAAAATTAATTGAACTTCATAATGGTTTAATTTGGGCTGAACGCAAAGGTGAAGGCAAAGGAACAGTTTTTTATTTTAGTTTGCCGTTAAAAAAAGAAAAAAGGTGAAGTAATGAAGAAAAAAGTTTTAATAGTAGATGATGAAAAAGATATTTTAATTTCAGTAAAACAACTTGTTGAAAGAGATGGATTTGAAGCGAAAACCGCTGCTTCATGCAAAGAAGCAATGAATTTGCTTGAAAAAGAAAAATTTGATTTGGTTTTAATGGATATTTTTATGCCGGAACAATCAGGAAGAGACTGTGTTGAAAAAATAAGAAAAACACCTAAAATTAAAAATCAAAAAATTGCTTTTTTAACGGTAGCTCATTTAAGCGAACTCGGTAAAAAAATAATTGAAGACTTAAAACCAGTGGATTTCATTCAAAAACCAATTAATATTGATGACTTTAGTAAAAGAATGAAAAAAATTTTAAAATAAATTAAGTGAGTTAAATGGATTTGCTTGCTGAATTAAAAGAAAACAAAAATATTATCCTGTCATTTAAATCTCATTCAAATCACAAACAAGAATTAATTAATATTCTTAAATCCATTGATTCCAAATTTAATTCAATCTGCTTTATTACTTTCAATCAGACGGCAAAAACATTAATTGATGAATTAGAAAAAAACAAATTGAATCCAGAAAAATATTTTTTCATCGATTCAATAAGCGAAGAAATAAAAAGCAATGGTTCAGTAAAAAACTGTCTTTCTGTTTCTTCTCCAACTTCTTTAACAGAGTTAAGCATTGCTTTTCTCAAACTTTCACATCAATCACCTGAATTAACTGAATTCAAAACCAAAAAAATCGATTTAATTTTGTTTGATTCAATAAGTTCGCTTTTGCTTTACAATTCTGAAATAAAAACAGTTAAATTCCTTCACTATTTTTTCAATTCAATTAAATCAAATAATCTAAAATCAATTTTTATTATTCTTGAAGAAGACATTCAAAAAAACGTAGTAAAAGAAATAGAATTATTTGCAGATAAAGTAATCAAAATTTAATATCCCTTAAAAAAATCTTTTGTTTTGTTTTTTACTATGCGTTCATTTGAGCAGGTGCTTTACTGGCTTATTGCAGGCTCTAAAGGCGGGATTAATAGGGCAAGAATAATTGATTCTCTTGAATCAGAGCCCATGAATTCAAATGCTTTAAGCAAAAAACTTGAATTAGATTATAAAACAGTTCAGCATCATTTAGAGTTATTGCTTGAAAATCAGATAATAGTGAAATCAGGAAGCAAGTACGGGCAAATGTTTTTTTTAAGCCCTGAAATGAATGATAATATGGTGTTGTTTAAAAAATTGTTTGATAAGAAAAAGTTATTGGAGGAAAAAAATGAATGAAAAAATTAAGCCGGCATTGCAGTCAATTGCATTGATTGCATTAATTGTTTTTTTGGTTTTTGGAACAAGTTTTATTTCAAGAAATTCTTTTCCTTCAGAAAACTTTGAAGAGCATTTCTGTAAAGGGCCTGAATGCAGGGAAAAAATCGGTTACAGATTAAATGAAATTCCTTTTTTAGAAGAAATGGCTTGGATTAAAATAATTATTTCAAGCTTAACTTTATTATTATTGATTTATTTGCTTTACAATTATCTGGAAATTTATAATAAAGTTAAATCAGAGTTTTCTTTGGGTTTAATTATAATGGTTTTAGCTTTATTTGCTTATGCAATAACTGATAATCCTTTAATTCATTTATTATTTGGTTTCCGCGGAGCAGGATTAGGGCCATTCAGTTTAATGCCTTCAGTGTTTGCATTCATTTCAGCTTTAGTATTAGTTTATTTAAGCACTAAATGAATTTAGGCATTCATTTTTAAGTCTTTTAAATCTTTCTTCGCTATTTCTTTAAGTGGTTTAATGAATAAATTTCTTTTTTTAATAATTTTAATTTTTTTATTTGGATGCATTCAGTCAAATGAATTGAATTCAGATAAAATTAATGTAATTGTTTCAGTTCTGCCTCAAAAAGAAGCACTGGAATTTATTGGAAAAGATAAAGTAAATGCAACTGTTTTAATTCCTCCTGGTGCAAGTCCTGCAACATATAATCCAAGCCCGCAGGATTTAATTGCAGTTGAAAACGCAGATATTTATTTTAAAATCGGTTTGCTTTCATTTGAAAAAAACAATGAAGAAAAATTTCTTGAATTAAATCCTGATTTAAAAATAATTAATTTATCTGACTTAACTGAATTAAGAGAAATTGATTCAATTCACTTGTTGGAACATGAATTAAATGAAGAAACACCTGAACATTCAGAAAGTGAAGTGCATTCAGAAAATGATGAAAGTTCAGAAAATGAATTGCATGAAGAGCATAATCATTCTGGAATGGACCCGCATTTATGGTTGTCTCCTTTGAATATGATTAAATATTCAAATCAAGTGAATTCAAATTTAAGTGAATTAAAACCTGAATTCACGGAATTTTTTAATGAAAACAAAGAGCAATATGTTTCTGAACTTAATTCACTGCATTCTGATTTAACTCAATTATTTTCAAGTACTAAACAGAAAAAGTTTCTTGTTTTTCATCCTTCATGGGGTTATTTTGCTGATGAATTTGGATTACAGCAGATTGCGATTGAACAGGAAGGAAAAGAACCTACTGCAAGCGAATTAAAAAAATTAATTGATTTTGCTTTAATTGAAAACATTAAAATTGTTTTTGTGCAGGAACAGTTCAGTGAGGAAACCGCTAAAACAGTGGCAGAACAAATTAATGGAACAGTTATTTCAATTAATCCTTTATCTGAAAATTACTTGGAAAACATGCATTTAATTGGAGAAAAAATTGCAAGTGAATTAAATTGAATAAAGAAATTGTTTCAATTGAAAATATTTCGTTTAATTATTCCGGCGAAAAACTTTTAGAAAATGTTTCATTAAAAATTTATGAAAAAGATTTTGTTGGAATAGTTGGCCCTAACGGCGGAGGAAAAACCACGCTCTTGAAATTAATTCTTGGCTTGCTTAAACCAGTTAAAGGAAAAATAACTGTTTTTAATTCAACTCCACTTAAAGGAAGAACTAAAATAGGTTATTTATCCCAGCATGAATATATTGATTTTGATTTTCCTGTTACAGTAAAAGAAATTGTTTTAATGAGCAGAATGCAGAATAAATTATTCAAAAATTATTCTGAACAGGATTTAATTGCAGCGGAAAACGCTTTAAATAAAATGAAACTGCTTGAAATGAAGGGCAAAAAATTAAATGAATTAAGCGGAGGAGAAAAACAAAGAGTTTTTATTGCCAGAGCGCTTGCATCAAATCCTGAACTGCTTGTTTTAGATGAACCGTTAAATAATGTTGATATTTTTATTCAAAAAGACTTATATGAATTGCTTGTTGAATTAAACAAGGAAATGGCAATAATTGTTGTAGACCATAATACTGAAATGCTTTCAAAATATGTTAAAGAAATTGCATGCGTTAATAAATGCATGATTAACAGCGTGGATTATCATAAAATAAAAAAAATTTCAGGTGAAAACAGCGTGATAATTTCAGGTGAAAACCCTGAAATAAAATTTTCAGGTGAATTAATTGATTGAAATTTTTTCTTACGCTTTTTTTCAGAATGCATTAATTGCTTCTTTTCTTGCATCAATTGCATGCGGAATAATTGGTTCAATTATTGTAGTTAAAAGAATGTCTTTAATCACTGGAAGCATTTCTCATTCAGCTTTCGGCGGATTAGGATTAAGTTATTTTCTTGGATTTCCTGCATTACTTGGAGCAGTTTTTTTCAGTTTAATTTCAGCTTCATTTATTGCTTTAATCAGAAAAAAAGCATTAAATAAAATGGATGTATTGTTAAGCGCTTTATGGGCAATAGGAATGAGTTTAGGATTAATATTTATTTTTTTAACTCCAGGTTATTCAGGAGACTTATTCACTTACTTGTTTGGAAATATTTTATTAATTAATTCATTTGATTTAATTTTGGTTTTTATTCTGGATTTAATTATTGTGCTTGTTTCAATTGTTTTCTTTAATTCTTTTTTAACAGTTATTTTTGACGAAGAATACGCTGAAACCAAAAACATGCCTGTAACATTAATTTACTTGATTTTATTTTCTTTAATTGCTTTAACAATAGTTTTATTGATTAAAATTGTGGGAATTGTTTTATTAATTGCCTTGCTTTCTCTTCCTGCTGCAACTGCTCAGTTATTCACTAAAACCTTAAAAAAAATGATGATTTTTGCTTCAATTATTACTTTAATTTCTGCTTTAAGCGGAGTAATGCTTGCTTTCTTATTTAATTTTCCTCCTGGACCAATAATTGTTTTAATTACTGCAATATTTTATCTTGCAGGAATTGCAATTAAATCAGTTAAATAAAACAATCAATTAAATAAAATTTTTGTCTAAATCTTTTTTTTAAAATTAATCTGGAATGAATTTGGGTGTAATTTCGGCAAATTCTTTTTTAAATAAAAAATCAAGTTAATTCATTCAATTAGGAGGTGTTTAATTGAACACAAAAATTTTAGGAATTACAGCGGTTTTTTTGATTTTAATTGGAAGCGTGTTTGCTGTCACTAATATGGAATCAACTGAAACTGAAGCACAGGAATTTAATGGAATGCGTAGAAATGCTCCGTTAATTTCAGAGGAATTAATGACGCAGATAAATTCAGCAATTAATGCAGGAGATTATGATTTATGGCTTTCATTGCATGAAGAAAATAATTTGCCTGCAAGAGAAAACATTACTGCTGAAAACTTTCATTTACTGAAAGAAATGCGAGAATATCAGGAAAAAATCAATGAAATTCGTGAAGAATTAGGTTTTCCTGAAAAAGGAAAAACAGGAAATGGTTTTGAAAAAGAAATGAATGGTTTTGGTAAAGGAATGCATAATGGTTTTAGAAAAAAAATGAATGCAGAAAACAACTGTGTTCAGGAAGCTGTTTCAAATCAATAACCCTAAAACAAGGGCTTTAATGCCCTTGTTTTCCTCCCCTTGAATTTGGGTGTAATTTGGGTAAAATCTTTTTTAAATAAAAAAATAAGTTAATTGAATTAAAGGTGTTTTTTTTT
>JAFGBZ010000009.1 GCA_016932875.1 Candidatus Iainarchaeum sp. | reverse complement strand
TTAATATTTTCTTCATAGTTAAAGCATCCAACTATTGCTATCTTTTTTTTGTTTTTACATTGTTTTAATATTTCAGAAAATTCATTTTCTCTTAAATTATAATTCATTTTATCATCTGCTTTAAATTAATTTTATTTATTTTTTTAAATATTATTATTTGTATTTTTATTAATATTTTTTAAAAATAATTTGATTATTGTTAACCCATATTGAATTCCTAATTTGAATAAAGTAAATATGTCTCCATCTGATTTGGATTTTCCTTTTTTTCTGTTGGTGTAAATATATCCTACTTCAGTTATTTTAAATCCTTTTTTTCCTGCGCAGTAAATAAATTCAGTAAAGTATTCTCCAAATCCTTTTGTTGATAATTTAATTTCAGTTAGCACTTGTTTTTTTACTGCTATAAATCCTGAAGTGTAATCTTTTATGTAATTTCCTAAAAGAAGTCCTGCGAATAAATTAAGCATTAAACTTAGATATGCTCTGAAAAAATTTCTTGTATCTTTTCCTCCTTTTACATATCTTGAACCAACTGCGACATCGTATTTATCAAGTTCTTTAATTAATCGGGGAATATCTTCAGGGGGAAGCCCTAAATCGCAGTCCATCCAGACAATTATGTCTCCTTTTGCTTTGCTCACTCCTTCTGCAAGCGCTGATGCAAGCCCTTTTTCATGCATTCTTCTGATTAATTTGTATTTAGGGTTTTTTTTGCTTTTTTCCTGCACAATTTTCCAGGTTCCGTCAGGACTATTATCATCAACAACAATTATTTCTAATAATTGTTTTCCTACTGCTTTTGAAATTCTTTCAAGTGCTTCTTCAATGTTTTCTTTTTCATTATATGATGGAAGCACTACTGAAACATTTGATTGGTTTGTTTTTTTCATAAAAATTCTCTTTAATTGATTTTTAATTTAAACTTTTTAATTTGTTTTTTTTATTTTAATTTTTTTTTAATTGATTTTATTTTTTCAGTTATTTCTTTTATTTGTGTTTCAGTTAAGGAGCTGCTTGAAGGCAGATAAAAGCCTTCTTTTGAAAGCATGTCTGCAACAGGATACTTTCCACTAATATCTGGGAATCTTTCGTCTTTTTTTTGATAAACTGGCTGTTGGTGCATTGGAATAAAAAAAGCGCGCGAATCAATTCCTTCTTTTAATAATTCTTCTCTTAATTTTTCTGCACTCATTCCAAATTCTTTTTTAATAAGTATTCCATACATCCAGTAAACATTTTTTGCCCATTCTTTTTTTGGAGGCGTAATAATTCCTTTGACTTCTTTCAGCATTGAATTGTATATTTGAGCGTTTTTTATTCTTTTATTCACTAATTCTTCTGCTTTTTCCATTTGAGCTAATCCAATTGCTGCCTGAATATTAGTCATTCTGTAATTAAATCCTAATTCTTCATGCACAAATCTTAGTTTTCCGAATGCATGATTTCGTAATAATTTTGCTTTTTCTGCAATTTCTTCATTATTGGTTGTAAGCATTCCGCCTTCGCCTGTTGTAATTATTTTATTTGCATAAAAACTAAAACAGGCAACATCACTTAATGAACCGATTCTTTTTCCTTTGTATTCTGCTCCATGTGCTTCTGCTGCATCTTCAATTACTTTCAAATCATGTTTTTCTGCTATTTCTAGTAATGGTTTCATATCAACAGGATGCCCATAAGTATGTACAGGCATTATTGCTTTTGTTTTTTTAGTAATTTTTTCTTCTATTTTATTTACATCAATATTCCATGTTTCTGGTTCTGAATCAATTAAAACAGGTTTTGCTTGTGAATAAATTACTGCATTGCTTGTTCCAATCATTGTAAAAGAAGGAATTATTACTTCATCTCCTTTTCCAATTCCGAGTGCTTCTAAAGCTAAATGGATTGCAATTGTTCCGTTACAGCAGCCTATTCCATGTTTTGTTTCACAGAATTTGCTGAATTCATCTTCAAATTTTTCAATGTATTTTCCTTGAGATGAAATCCAGTTTGATTCAATGCAGTCAGTTACATATTTTAATTCGTTTCCTTTTAATGTGGGTTCGCATACTGGAATCATTTAATCATCTCCCTTGAAATTTAAACTAATTAAATCATTTCTTTATCTTTTTCTTTTCCTCTATAAGGGCCCTGCTTTAATTCAAACATTGTTGTTTCTTCAAGCAATTCCATTCCATGCCCTTCAAGTAGATAAATTATGTCTCCGCCTTCAACGATTACATCTTTTATTTTTATTTTTTTGGAATTATAAACAGTTATTTTTATTTTTCCTTTAACAATATAAAAAAATTCTGAGAACTGCAGATTTTCAAATGAAATAGGGTAATGTCTGTGTGCAGGAATAATTTTTCCTTTCGGCTGTTTATGCAGCCCTATTTGAAAAGGGGTTTCATCAGTTGTAGGAAAATAAACTCCTGGTTCATAATTATTTCCTTTTATAATTAATGCTAATAGTTTTCCGTTTTCTTCAATTTTTTCTACTTTAATCATTTGAATTTCCTCTTATTTTCAGTTCTTTTTCTGCTTCTTTTTTATCATTTTCAATCATTATTTTAATTAATTCTTTGAATTTGATTTCAGGATTAAACCTGAATGCTTTTTTTGCTTTGGAATTATCTCCAATTAAAGTTGATGTTTTTCCTGGGCGCATAAATCTTGGATCTGATTCAACATATTTTTTATAATCCATTCCCAATTGAGCGAATGTTTCTTCTAAAAATTCCTGCACTGAATGAACTTCTCCTGTGCAGATGATGAAATCATCTGGCTTATCCAGCTGCATAATTTTGTGCGCTGCTTCCATATATTCTTTTGCATAACCAAAATCTATTTTTGCACTTAAATCTCCTAAACTTAATTTGTCTTGCAGTCCTTTTGAAATTCTTACTGCGCTTTTAGTTATTTTTCTTGTAACATATTCTTCTGTTCTTCTTGGAGATTCATGGTTATAAAATATTCCTGTTGAAACAAATAATCCAAATACATCTCTGTAATATCTGCATAAAAGAAATGCAAATGCTTTAGCGCATCCATAAGGGCTTTGCGGGCGTAAAGCAGTTTCTTCTGTTTGAGGATTTTCTGCTTTGCCGAACATATTTGATGAAACCGGCTGGAAATATTTTATTTTAGGGTCTATTTGCTTGATTGTTTCAAGAATTCTTCCTACTGCTCCTCCTGTAATATCACAACTGTATCCAATTGAATCATAACTCCAACTCACATGATCCTGATCTGCTTCATTATAAATTTCCTGTGGACGGACTTCATTTATTATTCTGTAAATTGATGTTGCATCAGCTAAATCTCCTTTATGTAAAATAATTTTATTCAGTAAATGTTCAATGTTTTTTTTGTTTCCTGTAGCGCTTCTGCGGATTAACCCATGAACTTCATATCCTTTCTCAAGCAGTATTTCTGCTAGATAACTTCCGTCCTGTCCTGTTATTCCTAATATTAGTGCTTTTTTCATTCAACCACCTTAAATTCAGGCAATGGAAGAATAAATTTTCCTCCTTTTTCACGCCATTCTTTTTCTCTGTTATACATTTCATTAAAGAACGCATAAGGTAAAACCAAAAAATAATCTGGATTTTCTTTTCTTGCTTCTTCTTCTGAATAAATTGGAATCATTGAACCAATAGTGTATTTACCCCATTTTTCAGGGCTTCTTTCTGAAGCACCTTCAATAAGTGAATTATTTAATCCATAATATTGCAGTATTGTATTTCCTTTAGTGCTTGCTCCATAAATCCATGTTTTTTTTCCTTTTTGTTTTTCTTGTTTAATGAATTCAATGCATTTGTTTTTGTTTTCTTCAACTCTTTTAAAAAATTCCATAAATGCTTTTTTTGACTGCAGTTCTTTTTCTTCTTCTTTTACTTTTTGAATTCTTTTTTCAGCTCCGTCTGCTGGCTGAACATTTGAACCTTTTTTTCTTGCAAATAATCTGTAGCTTCCGCCGTTTACTTCATTTATTTCCACATCAATTATTTTCAGTCCGTTTTTATTGAAAAGATATTCAAGCGCTCCAAAAGAATAATACTCTAAATGTTCATGACAGATGTTTCCGACATCATTTGAATCAAGCATGTTTTTCAGACACATTAATTGCGCAATAAATATTCCGTCTTCACCCATTGCTTTTTCTGCATCTGCAATAAATTGATTAGGATTTTCCATATCATAAAACATTCCTATTGCAGTAATTATTTTTGCTTTTTTTTTCACTACTTTTTCATATGATTTATAGGTCCAGAAATCATTAATGAAATGAGTTATTCCTTTGCTTCCTTCTTCAGCTAAATTTTTTGCTGGTTCAACTCCTACTGTAATAATTCCTGGAACTGAATAAGTTCTAAGCATTGTTCCATCATTTGAACCAATGTCTAATACAATGTCTCCTTCTTTTAACGGAAATGTGTTTTCTATTTGTTCTGTAATTTCCCTTAAAGCTTTTTTCATTGTTTCAGTTACTCCTGAACGATACCAATAAAATCCGGAATACATTAATTCCTGTGGAGCAGTGTGCTTTAACTGGCTTAAAGAACAGTTTTCGCAGAAAACCATTTCTAATGGCGCTTTAAGTCCTTTATCTTCTTTATTTATAAAATTAGAAACAAAAAGATTTCCAAGAGAAAAAAGTGAAGTAAGTTTTTCTGAATTGCATACTCTGCAGGTTTTTCTTGTGGTATAATTCATTTTTTCAGTATTCATATTTTTCCCTCAAAGCTTTTTTATTCCTTATTTTTTAATTCATTTTTCTATTATCTTGAATTCAGGCAGTGGAAGAATAAATTTTCCTCCTTTTTCAAGAAATTCATTTTCTCTTTCAATAAATTCTTTTATGAAATGCCATGGTAAAACCAGAAAGTAATCTGCTTTTTTTCTTGCTTCTTCTTCGCTTATGATTGGTATTTTTGTTCCAATTGTTTTTTTTCCATATTTAATTGGATTTCTTTCTGCTGCGCCGTCAATTAAATTATAATCCAGCCCATAATATTGAAGCAATACATTTCCTTTAGTGCTTGCTCCATATGCATAAATCTTTTTTCCTTTTTGTTTTTCTTTTTTAATGAATTCAATTAATTTTTGTTTTAATAATTCAACCCGTTCTGCAAATTCTTCATATGTTTTTTTTGAATTTAAATTCATTTCTTTTTCTTTTCCTCTTAATTTTTCAAGATTTCCTTTGTTTTCAGTTAATTCCTTAAATCCATTATTTTTATGCTGAATATATACTCTGAAACTTCCGCCGTTTACATCATTTAATTCAGCATCAAATATTTCCAGTTCATGTTTGTGTAATAAAAATTCAAGTGCTGAAAGAGAATAATATTCTAAGTGTTCATGGCAGATATTATCAAATGCATTTTGTTCAATCATTAAAGGCAGGTAACTCATTTGAATTATCCAGAGTCCTTTTTCATCTAAAATTTTTTTTATATCTGAAACAAATTTATTTGGGTCAGGTAAATCATAAAACATTGCAATGCTGGTAATTATTTTTGCTTTCTTGTTTCCGAATTCTTTTTCATATGCTTCAAAATTAAAATAATCATTAATTATTTTAGCATTTCCTTCTTTTGCGTATTTAAAAATATTTGACGGTTCAAACCCAGTTAAAAAAATAGTTTTTGATTTATATGAACGAAGCAATGTTCCATCATTGCAGCCAATATCTAAAACCAAATCATTTTCATTTAATTTAATTATTTTTTCTGCTTTTTCAGTTATGTCTGCCAATGCTGTTTTCATGGTTTGATTTATTCCTGATTGGTACCAGTATTCTTTATACATTAATTCACCTGGAATGTTGTGTTTTAATTGCAGTAATCCGCAGCCGTTTTCTTCTGCATTGCATAAAACTAAATCCAATGGAATTTTTGTTTTTCCTTCTCCTGTTTCAGTAAAATCAGAAATAAACTGGTTTCCCAGTGAAAGAATATGAGTTAATTCTTTTTTTTTGCATACTCTGCATTCTTTTATTTCAATTTGTTTTAAATTCATTAAATCACCGTTAGGAGATTTAATTTTTTAAATTTTTCTTTTAAAAAATTTAAATTCATTGAATCGCCTATTAATCTGTTTTGTGGATTCTTTTATAAATATTAACAATTTTTATAATTGTATTATAAGCATTTTAATAGGCTTTCAATAAGTTTATTTGATGGTTTTATTTAATTGAGAGGGTTTTTAATGGAAAATATTTTAATTACTGGAATTAATGGTTTTGCAGGATCTCATCTTGCTGAATATATTATTAATAATAATTTAGGAAATGTTTTTGGTACAAGCAGAGGAAAAACTCCGGATTATGAAAATTTAAGTGCTGTTATTGATAAAGTTAAAATAATTGATTGTGATATTACTGATCATAGTGCAATGGAAAATGCAATTAATGAATCCCAGCCTGACAGAATTTTTCATTTAGCTGCGCAGGCATATGTTCCTTTTTCTTGGAGAGGCCCCACTGAAACACTTAACACTAATGTTATTGGTTCAATGAATTTATTTGAAGCAGTAAGACGTGCTAAATTAAATCCAGTAATTCAAATTGCTGGTTCAAGTGAAGAATATGGTTTAGTTCATAAAAATGAAGCTCCGATAAAAGAATCAAATGAATTACGTCCTTTAAGTCCTTATGCAGTAAGTAAAGTTGCAATGGATTTACTTGGGTATCAGTACTTTAAAAGTTATGGGATGAAAATAATTCGTACTCGTGCATTCAATCATACTGGCCCTCGCAGAGGGAGTG
>JAFGBZ010000077.1 GCA_016932875.1 Candidatus Iainarchaeum sp. | reverse complement strand
GGAACTTCTTTTGGGGTATTGCTTCCAAAAGAAATAATTTTAGGCGAAGATATAAAAAAAAATGATACTGTTCAAGTAGCTATTTTAAAAAAAGATTTAAGTTTATTAAACAAATCTTTTGGTTCAGTTAAAACTAAATCATTTAAAAGAGAGCATGAAGACAGAGTGGTTTAATGCTTTTAGACACTTATGCATGGATTGAATTATTTAATGGAACTGAAAAAGGATTAAAAGTAAAAAAAATCATTGAAGAAAAAACTTGTTTTACCAGTTCAATTTGTTTAGCTGAATTAAGTGAATGGATTGAAAAAGAAAATTTAAACCGAAATGAATTATTGACTGTAATAAGAAAAAATTCAACAATTATTGAAGCAGAACAACAAGTAATGGAATTAGCAGGAATTATTAAAGTTCAACAAAGAAAAACAAAGAAAGGATTTGGTTTAGTTGATGCAATAATTCTTGCAACTGCAAAAGTTTATAATTTAAAAATAGTTACCGGCGATCAGCATTTCAAAGGAGAAAACGCGATTCTTTTGTAACTCAATATCTTACATTAAATTCTTTAAATTCATCTTTGAATTCAGTCCATTTTAATTCAACTGATTCAACTTTAGATAAAGGAGTTCCTTTATGAATTTTTTTAATTAATTCCTTTAATGCTTCTTCGCTTCCTTCAGCTTCAAATTCAACTTCACCTGAATGCAGATTTCTAACCCATCCTTTTAATTCCAATTCATTTGCCCAGCGATGAGTGAAAGCACGAAAAAAAACATTCTGCACTCTGCCTGAAACAATTCCATGCACGCGTTTAAACATGCAGAAAAATAGAAAGGAAAAAAATTAAAGGAAAGCAGTTACTTTGCAGCCCATTTCTTTCCTGATTTTTTTTCAGTTTTTTCCTGTTCACTTGTTTTCTTTAAAAAAGAATAAATCCAGTACAAAAAAGCAAGAACAATTATTACTCCAACCAATAAATATACTACACCCATATCCATTTTAATCACTGAAATAATAATACATTAAAAATATTTAATTGTTGCGATTAAAAGAAAAAAAGAAAATTGATTCCCTTACAAAAGCAAGGGAATGAAAATCAATGAAACTATTGTCATTAATTTGATTAAAATATTTAATGAAGGACCAGAAGTATCCTTAAACGGATCTCCAACTGTATCTCCTACTACTGCTGCTTTATGTGGTGCACTTCCTTTTCCTCCGAAAGCTCCTGCTTCAATGAATTTCTTTGCATTATCCCATGCACCGCCTGAATTAGCCATTGAAATTGCTAAAGCAACTCCTGTAACTAATGCTCCTGCAAGGAATCCGCCTAAAGCATTTACTCCTAAAACTAATCCTATTGCAATTGGTGCAAGCACTGCAATTAATCCTGGAACAACCATTTCCTTTAATGCACCATGAGTTGCAATTTCAACGCAAGTAGCATAATCTCCTTTAGCTTTTCCTTGCAATAATCCTGGTATTTCTTTAAATTGTCTTCTTACTTCTTCAATCATTGCAAAAGCAGCTCTTCCAACAGCTCTCATAGTCATTGAACTGAATAAAAATGGAATCATTCCTCCTAAAAGCAGTCCAATCATTACAACTGGAGTGGTTAAATCAATTACAGTGATTCCTGCTGCCTGAGTGAATGCAGCAAATAATGCTAAAGCAGTTAAAGCAGCTGAACCAATTGCAAATCCTTTACCTATTGCAGCAGTAGTGTTTCCAGCTGAATCCAATGCATCAGTTCTTCTGCGGGTTTCTTTTCCTAATCCAGCCATTTCAGCAATGCCTCCTGCATTATCTGCTATTGGACCATAAGCATCAATTGCTAAACTTATTCCTAAAGTTGAAAGCATTCCAACTCCTGCAATAGCTATTCCATACATTCCTGCAAAATGGAATGAAAAGAAAATTCCTCCAGCAATAACAAGAATAGGGATTGCTGTTGATTCATAACCTAAAGCTAAACCAGAAATAATATTTGTTGCTGCTCCGGTTAAAGAACTTTCAGAAACTTGTTTTACTGGAGAATATTTTGCTGAAGTATAATATTCTGTTACTGCTCCGATTATTACTCCAACTAAAACTCCAATAACTATTGCAAGGAAAACATCAAATGAAGTCATTGCAATTCCAGGAGTAATTACATCTGCTGGAAGCATTAAAACACTTGCAGCATAAGCTAAAACAATTACTATTCCTGAAGCCAACCATAAACCATTCTTTAAAGCTGAATGAATTTTTGATTCATTTTTTGCTTTAACAATTGAAGCACCAATTAATGAAGCAATTAATCCTGCTGCAGCAATAACTAATGGAAACAATACAGCTGTTCCAGTGAAAAGAGTTATTCCTAAAACCATTGCAGCAATAATACTTCCAACATAAGATTCAAATAAATCTGCTCCCATTCCAGCAACATCTCCAACATTATCGCCTACATTATCAGCAATAACTGCTGGATTTCTTGGATCATCTTCTGGAATTCCTGCTTCAACTTTTCCAACTAAATCAGCGCCAACATCAGCTGCTTTAGTGTAAATTCCTCCTCCAACTCTTGCAAACAATGCAACAGTTGAAGCACCTAAAGCAAAACCTGAAACAAGAGAAATTTCCTGAAAAATTAAATATAAAATTGTTACTCCAAGCAATCCAATTGCAGCAGCTGAAACACTCATAACGCTTCCGCCATTAAATGCAATAGTTAAAGCTTTAGTGATTGAATTTTTTGCAGCACTAGCAGTTCTTACATTTGCTTTGGTTGCAATATTCATTCCAATTAATCCTGCAAGAGAAGAACATAAAGCTCCTAAAAATAAAGAAAGCCCAGTAATAGGATTAATGAATAATCCAACAACTAAAGCCAAAACAATTACTACAACAGCAAGAATTGAATACTGTTTTTTCAAATAAGCAAAAGCTCCTTCCCTAATATGAGAAGCAATTTCAATGCTTTTATCATTCCCTGGCTTTTCTTTAATTATTTCCATGGATTTCAAAACAACATATAATAATCCAACCAAACCTGAACCCAACAAAATATATTCAATCATTAAATCACTCCTGCAAAAGATTAATTCTTACTAATAGATACAATAAAAGTATATAAATGTTGATATTTAAGGCAGATTTTTTCTTGCATTTATTTTTCTCTGTTTGCTTTTTTTTGAAGGAACAGGTAAATCAACTGAAATTGGTTTTTTTCCTTGCTGTATTTTTTCTTTT
>JAFGBZ010000076.1 GCA_016932875.1 Candidatus Iainarchaeum sp. | reverse complement strand
CATTGATTTTTTTTTCTCCGGTGCTTAATGCATTTCCTGTTCCTAATTGTTTTTTTTGAAAAACATATTCAATTTCAATTCCTTTGAATTTTTCGCCAATAAATTCTTTTATTTTTTCTTTTTTATATCCAACAACGAGAACTGCTTTTTTTATTCCTGCTTTTTTTAATTCAGTTAAAATCCATTCAATTAATGGTTTTCCTTTTAATTCAACCATGCATTTTGGAACAAAATCAGTTAATGGCTTTAATCTTGTTCCTTTTCCTGCTGCTAAAATAACTGCATTCATTTTATTCACTTTTTTAGAATTAATTCTGCATTATTTCAATTGAATCTAAATCTTTTGCTACAAAGCTTTCAGCAAATTCCATTCTTGCTTCATTTTCAATTCTTTCAATTTCTTTAATGCGCGGACTTAAATGAATTAAATAAAGTTTTTTTACTTTTGCTTTTTCAGCTAATGCTCCAACTTGTTTTGCATAAGAATGAAGTGTTTCAAGTGCTCTTGCTTTTTTTTCTTCAAGGAAACTTGATTCATGAACTAATATATCGCTTTCTTCAATTTGTTTCAAATAAGAATTGTTTGCAAGCGTGTCAAATACTATTGAAATTTTTCTTCCTTTTCTTGCTTTTGAATAATCCATTACTTGTTCCGGGCTGAAAGTTTTTCCTTCAAATTTAATTTTTTTTCCTTCAGCTAATTTTGAGTAAAGAGGGCCTGCAGGAATTTTTAATGCTTCTGCTTTTGCACGATTGAATTCTCCTTCTTTATCTTTTTCTTTGAATACAAATCCATGGCATTCAATTTCATGCTTTAAAGGAAAAGCAGTGATTGAGTAATTGTTTTCTTTTACTATGATTCCTTTTTTTATTTCTTGTGCTTTTATTTCAAAGCTTAATTTGAATTCACTTAATTTAATTAAATCTTTTATTTTTTTTTCAATTCCTTTTGGCCCAAAAATGTTTAAGTCATTTGTTCTTCCATGGATTGCCATTGTTGCAAGAAGTCCTGGAAGTCCTAAAAAATGGTCTGCATGGAAATGAGAAATAAATACATGATTTATTTTCATGTAAGATGTTTTTGATTTCATCATTTGTCTTTGAGTTCCTTCAGGGCAGTCAAATAAAAAAACATTTCCGTCAAACTGAAGTGCAACGCTTGTTAAGCCTCTTTCTTTTGTTGGAGTAGAACCGCTTGTGCCTAAAAAAACTAATTTCATAAATTAATTAAACAAACAAAGTTTTTTATTCAAAAGTATTTGCTTTTTTTAATTTAATTAATGGCTGCCGAAGGCGCCAGCGTCCGCCAGCCGACGCGACGGCTGTATCAGTTACGCTTTTAATTAATTCATATAAGTAAATATTTTATTATGTCTTCAAAAAAATCTACTTTAGCTGAATTTAATGGAAAAAAAGAGCCTTTGTTAATGGCTTTTAATTCAACTAAAGATATTCCTGTTTCAAAAAAAATTGTTGAACAAGTTATTGGACAGGAAAAATCAGTTGAAATTATTAGAAAAGCTGCTGCGCAAAAAAGAAATGTTTTACTTGTGGGAGTGCCTGGAACAGGTAAAAGCATGCTTGCACAGGCAATGGCTGAAATTCTTCCTTTATCTAAATTACAGGATGTATTAATTTATCCTAATGAAGCTGATGCAAATAATCCTAAAGTTGTTACTGTGAAAGCAGGAGAAGGAAAAAAAATCCTTGAAACAGCAAAACTTGATTCAAAATCAGCTGAAGATAATGCTCGTTTATTAGCATTTTTGCTTTCAATGGGTTTTTTTATTATTTCATATGTTTTATGGTCTTGGCTTAAAGTTCTTCCTGATGTGGTTTATGCAGCTACTTTGATTTTAGGCGGATTTGTTTTTATTGCTATTTCACTTGGAAGCCAGATGAAAATGAAATCAGGTGCAGTTGTTCCAAAATTATTGGTTGATAATTCAGGAAAAAAAATTGCTCCATTCATTGAAGCAACTGGTGCAAGAGCAGGAGCTTTATTAGGAGATGTAAGACATGATCCACTTCAAAGCGGGGGATTAGGAACGCCTCCTCATTTACGTGTTGAACCAGGTTATATTCATAGAAGCAGTGGGGGAGTTTTATTTATTGATGAAATTGCAACTCTTTCACCTAAATCACAGCAGGAATTATTGACTGCAATGCAGGAAAAAAAATATTCAATTACAGGACAAAGTGAAATGAGTTCAGGTGCAATGACTAGAACTGATGCAATTCCCTGTGATTTTGTTTTAGTTGCTGCAGGAAACTATGAAGCATTAGAAAAAGTTCATCCTGCTTTAAGAAGCAGAATCCGCGGTTATGGTTATGAATTATATATGAATGTAGATATGGAAGATTCTTTAGAGAATAGAAATAAATTAGCTCAGTTTGTTGCACAAGAAGTTTTAAAGGATAACAAAATTCCTCATTTTAGCAGGGAAGCTGTTGAAGAAATTATTTTTGAAGCAAAGAAAAGAGCAGGAAAAAAAGGAAAACTTACATTAAAGTTAAGAGAATTAGGCGGATTAGTTAGGGCAGCAGGAGATGTTGCAAAAGAAAAAGGAAAAGATTTAGTTGAAGTTCAGGATATTATTGAAGCAAAAATGAGTTCAAAAACATTAGAGCAGCAAATGGTTGATTTAATGCTTACTGAAAGAAAAAATTATGAAGTTTATTTAACTCAAGGTTCAGCTGTCGGCAGAGTTAATGGCTTGGCTGTTTCAGGTGACGGTGATGCAGGAATGGTTTTACCAATTGAAGCAGAAATTGCTCCAGCTCAGTCAAGTGCTGAAGGAAAAATAATTGCTACTGGAAAGCTTGGAGAAATAGCTAAAGAAGCAGTGCAGAATGTTTCTGCAATAATTAAAAAAATTTCAGGAAAAGATGTTTCAAGCCATGATCTTCATATTCAGTTTCTGCAGTCTTATTCAGGAGTTGAAGGTGATTCAGCAAGTGTTTCAGTTGTTACTGCAGTAATTAGTGCTTTGGAAGGGATTCCAATAAAGCAGTCTCTTGCAATGACTGGTTCTTTAAGTGTTCGCGGTGAAGTGCTTCCTGTTGGCGGAGTTACTGCAAAAGTTAATGCTGCAATTAAAGCAGGTTTTGCTGAAGTGATTGTTCCTAAATCAAATGAAGGAGATGTAATTCTTCCAAAAGAAAAATTAAATAAAATTAAATTAATTCCTGTTTCAACTTTAAGCGAAGTATTGGAAAATGCTTTTGTTTCTTCAGCTAAAACAAATTCTCTTTTAAGGAATTTAAAAAAAATTATTTCAAAACCTGAAAAAAATAATTTAAAAGAACTTGCAGTAAAATCAGTTAACTGATTTGTTCAGTATTTGCACTCTTCCGCTTTTAAGTGCAAAAGTTCCTTTTATTAGTTCTGTTTCTTTTTTTGCCTTTAAATCATTGAATTTAATTGAATTGCTTTCTTTGTTTACATCAATTACTTTTCCAAGCCATTCTCCTTTAACTGAGTAAACTGGTAATCCAACTAAAAGTTTAGTGATTTTTTTTCTTACATCAATTATTCCTGAAATTTTATATGCAATCAATGCAATAATGAATCCAGTAAGAATATTAATTGAAAGCCATTCAAGTGTTGCCTGCGGTTCTCCAATTAATACTGCTCTGCTTGAATCAATTATAAACCATAAAACAGCAACAGCTATTCCGCTTAAGAAATAATTTCTTAAATAAAATGCTTTCTTTAAATGAATTGCATCCACGCTTAAACCTAAAATAAATGAAATCGCGCTTAATGCACTGAAAAAAATAAGCTGTTTTATTACTTCTGCAGCCATTAAAAAGAAATTATATTTTTCAAAGGAATTAAATGCAATATAAGAGGAATAAATTCCAAATACAATAAGAATTATTGCCATTAAATAAAATGGAAAACTTACTCTTTGCAGTGAAATTGATTTAATCATTTTTGTGGTTCCTGAAGCAATTATTTCCTCTAATCCAGTTCCTTTCAGTATAAGATATGTTCCCACTAAAAGACTGATTAATTGAAAGAAAAGTTTTTCAGCATTCATAAAATAAAGTATTCCCCATAAAACCACAATTATTCCTGGCACTAAAAATACAATTCTTTTAATGCTTGGTTCATTTAATGCATTCAATATAGTGTAATAAACTGATTCAACATCTTTTGCCTGCTTTACAATAATTGTTTCTTTTGAAATAATTGGAGCCCTTGACTGAAGAATTGGAATTACTTGATCATCTTCTGCTCCGTCTGTAACTAAAATAAATGCATCTGCTGGGAAAGTGTTAAGCACATAATCAAGCTGTTCATTGATTCTTTTATCTGATTCAAAATTATTTGTTTTTGAATGCCCTGTAAATGTTGCCACTTCTGCTTGAGCAAACTCTTTTCTTATTTCTTCAAGTTTTTTTACTGCACCAAAAATAGTGTTTGCATCTGATTCAGTCGGGTCAGCCAATGCAAGCTTTGCAGCTATATTAAGATTGTCTTTTTTTCCGACTATTGGGCCTGTTACTCCTATTTTTTCCCCTAAATCATTGTCTCTGTCAACACAGATAACCAATACATTTTTTTCTTTTAAGTTCATGGACTCAACCTTTAAGTTTAAATATTATTAACTATTAAAGTATTTATTAGTTATTATATGTGATTTATCTATGAATGAAACCAATTCAAAGCAATGGATTTTCCTTACTATTATTGCTTCCCTGGTTGTTTTAGTTGTAATTTTGTTTCTTTTTAGAAATGAAATTTTGGAAAACTGGTTTTGGTTTCTGATATTATTAATATTTCTTTTTGTTTTAATTAAATGGACTCCTATTCTTTTTTTAAGCGATTATGAACGAGCAGTGATTTTTCGTTTTGGTAAAGTCAACAGGGTTGGAGGTCCTGGCTGGGCATTTATTCTGCCTTTAATTGAAGATCATAAAACAGTTGATTTAAGGGTTAAAACAATTGATGTTGCAAAACAGGATGTTGTAACAAAAGATAATATTGAAATTAAAGTTGATGCAGTAATTTATTTGAAAGTAAAAAAAGATAATCAGTCTGTAATTAATTCAGTTGTTGAAGTTCAGAATTATGAGCAGGCAATGGAATTATATGTTGTTGCAGCAGTAAGAAATATTTTAGGTTCATTTAATTTAGGCGAAGCTATTTCAAACATTGATGAATTAAACCGCAGATTAATTGAAGGGTTAGAAAAAGTTTCAGCTAACTGGGGCGTAAGCATTGATGCGGCAGAAATAAAGGATTTAGAAATTCCTCCAACTGTATTGGATGCAATGCATCAGGAAAAAGCAGCTGACCAGCAGAAAGTTGCAAGAATGCATTTAGCTGAAGCAACTAAAGCAGAAATTCTTGCAGTAAAAGAAGCAGCAGAACAATTAAGCGATAAAGCTCTTGCTTATTATTATATTCAGGCGCTGGAAAAACTTGGTAAAACTTCTTCAACTAAATTTATTTTTCCAATGGAATTAACTAAACTGGCTTCACTTGTAACTTCAGGCAAAGCAGTGGTTGAAGAAAAAGAACTGCAGGAAATATTTGAAAAATACGCGCCATTAATAAAACAATTAACTAAGAAAAAAAACTGATTAATCACTAAAAAAGAATTTATTTAAACTGCTGAAACCAGTAACCATGCTTCTATTGCTGCGCCGATTAATAAAATCCAGTAAGCCATTACAATTAATGTGAATGCGTCTCTTGCAATTGTTCTGAATTCATATTTCTGGGATTTTCCTTTTGTGATTGCAACTGAAATTATTCCGCCTGCAATTGCTCCAATAAAGTAACCCATTACTTCAAATGTTCCATGGGGCAAGTAACTCAAAAATCTTGCCATTGCCCTTGAATAGCTTGCTGTTGCTTCAAATCCTAAAAAAGTTCCTATTACTGATGCATTCCAGCTTAAAAGAAATAATGCTCCGGCGCCCCATAAAAATGAAAACAGAATTGCTAATCCTAATACAAGCGAATTATTGGAATAAATTAATTCAAGGCAGGAATAAAAATTTGATGTGGCGGGATTCTTGCATTCTTTTTCTCCTACTGCTTTTCCTGTTGCAACTGCTTTACCGCTTATTGCAGTCATGGTTTTGCTTTGCTCCATAAAAACTTTATCCTTAACCGGAATCATGCATTCAATTGAATTTGAGGTTGAACAATAATCAGGGCTTGACTGAGGCAGTACAACAAACCAGAAACAATAGCTTAAAACTATTCCTAAAAAAATCCATGCATAAATTGATACAAGTTTTTCATGCCTTAAAAGAAACCCAAAACCAGTGCCTTTCATTGAAAGCTCTTTTTGTTCTTCTTCAATGAAAATATTATTAATTAATGGAACAAAAGCAATTGTTACTAAAGCTAATCCTAAAATACTGCTTGATTCAGGAAAAGTGTAATAGCTTAACCATAATCCAATGCTTGAAACAATTATTGATGCAATAAAAACAACTATTGAGTGTTTTTTAACTGTTTTAATCCCAAAAATTTGTTCTAAAACCACAGTAATCTATTAATTGTTCGGCGTCTTGCTTTAAATATATTTCTTTAGGAAAAGTATTAATTAAAGTAAAAGGAAAGGTGTTTTTTTGAGTGATGTTATTTTTCCAGGAAAATCTTTGTGCATTGAAGAAGAATTTCTTCCAGGAAAAAATGTTTTTATTGAAAACGGTGAACTTAAGAGTTCTGCTGTGGGAAAAGAAGAAACTGATTCCAAAAACAGGGTTGTTTCAGTTAAAGCAGGAAAAGCAAAAGAAATGCTTAAAGAAGGCTCAATTGTTTATGGAAGAGTTGCTTCAGTTAAGGATTCAAATGCATTAATTGAATTGTTTTCAGCTGAAAACGGTGAAGTTCTTGCTCCTTCTTTTGCAACTTTAATGGTTTCACAGGTAAGCAGTGCTTATGTTGATTCAATGAAATCAGTTGTAAGGATTGCAGATATTATTAAAGCAAAAGTTAGTGAAATTAATCCACAGGGAATTAATTTAAGCATTAATTCTCCTGAATTAGGAGTAATAAAAGCCTACTGCATTAACTGCAGGTATCCGTTAAGATTATTTGATTCTGAATTAAAATGCGTTAAATGCGCTTCGGTTCAGAAAAGAAAATTTTCAAAGGATTATTTAATTAAATAAATTATAAGGTGATTGAATGAAAATTGAAGT
>JAFGBZ010000075.1 GCA_016932875.1 Candidatus Iainarchaeum sp. | reverse complement strand
TAAGCCATTCTTCAAAACCTATGTATTTTAATCTTGCGCCAGGAACTTTAATTCTTTCTGCTTCAGGGTGTTCAATTCCTTCAATGATTTGATGTTCTTTTTTTGTTTTAACTAATCGTTTAATGTGTTCTCCTTGTCCGAAACCTAAATCAGCATATCTTTTAATTGATTTCATTTTTGAACACTAAAAAATAAAAAAGAAAAGGAATTTTTAATTCCTTTTATTTAATTGCATCCCATAATATTTCGTCTTTTGCTCTAATGATTAATCCTTCTGAAGTAATATCTATTGGATGAATTGATTTAGAGTGATTTGTTCCGCGAAGTTTTCTTACAAAAATGCTTCTGTTTGGAGGAGTAAAATATAATGCTATTACTCCGTCTGCAACAAATTCTTCTACTCCTGCTGCGCTGAAAACATTTTTTTCATTTTTTGTTTCAGCAACCATTAATGTGGTGCATCCTAATTCTTTTAATGCTGAAGTGAATTCAAATAAAGTATGCCTTAGCAATCCTTTTCCTTCCATCCATATTCCAAACGCTGTTGTGGAATCAACAACTAATCTTTTTGCACCCATTTCTTTAACTAATTCAGCAATAATTTTTAATTCCTGTTCAACCTGCATGTTGATGTTTTCATGAGGATTTAAATGAATTCTATGAATATTAACTAATCCTTGTTCCTGTAATGCTCCAATATCCCAGCCGAAGTTTTCCATATTCCATGAAATATTTTCAGCTCCTTCCTCTAAAGTAATATAAATTCCTGGTTCATTGAATTCAACTGCTCCAAAATAAATATAGCTTAAACAAAGAATTGTTTTACCTGTTCCTGCTCCTCCTGAAACAAGAATAGTACTTCCTTTAGGAATTCCGCCTTGAGTTAATTCATCTAATCCTGGAACTCCTGTTTTAATTCTCTCCATTTTCCTTCACTTCCTTAATTTTTTTTAATGCTTTTTCTAAAACCTGTTTTTCATTAATTTTATTTGTTTCAAGTATAATATGAAACGGATTTAAGTCTTCTCCTAAACTAAAATTGTAAATTCTCTTATAAATAGCTTTTGTTTTACTGTCTCTTTCTTTTATTTTCATTAAAACTTCATTAAAATCCAATGAATCCCTTGAAGAAACTCTTTTAGCTCTAACTTCAGGACTTGCATTTAACCAGATTTTAATTCCTTTTTCACTTAACCAAGGCATAGTCCAAGAATCTAAAACCAAATTATTTTTTTGAATTTCTTTCAGCAAAATTTCATCCAATTTTTTATCCAAATCATCTGATTCAGTTCTTTTCTTCATTATTTCATGAGCTTCATTTGATTCCCAAAAACCAGTCTGTCCTTTAGTGTTATTTAAATCAAGTTCTCCTTTCATTAACTGTTTCATTACATCAGAAGCATGAATTACTCTTAAATTAAAATGCTTTCCCAAAGAATCAGCTAAACTGCTTTTACCGCTTCCAGCAAAACCTGAAACAATAATTATCATATTAATCACTTATAACTAAATTCTTCTCCTGGAAATTTTTTGTTTTTAACTTCTTCGTTGAACTGCATTAATGATTTTAAAATCAAAGGAGTAATGTTTGCATATTGTTTTACAAATTTTGGCTTGAATTCATTTGCACTTAATCCAATTAAATCATTTACTACTAAAACTTGTCCGTCACAGTAAGGGCCTGCACCAATTCCTATTGTTGGAACTGAAACAATTGAAGTGATTTCTTCTGCAACTTTATTTGGAACGCATTCTAATACAATTGAAAAAACTTCGAGCGAATCCAAAAGCAATGCTTCTTCAATTAATTTTTTTGCTTCCTTATCTGTTTTCCCAACAACTCTGTATTTTCCTGCGCTTTGAGGAGTTAATCCAATATGCCCCATTATTTCAATTCCTTCATTTCTTAATGCTTTAATTGATTTAGCGTGCTTTGTTCCCTCTAATTTAACTGCATCAGCTCTTGCTTTTAAAAATAATTTTGCATTCTTTAATGCTTTCAATGGATTATTATATGAATGAATCGGCATATCAGCTATTACTGGTTTTGAAGGATTAATTCTTGTTACTGCTTCAACATGATGAATCATTTCATCCATTGAAATTTTTTTAGTATCATGATAACCCAGCATTACATTTGCAACACTGTCTCCTACAAGAATTAAATCAATTCCTGCAATGCATGCATAATGAGAAAAAACAGCATCATAAGCAGTAATCATTGAAATAGGCTTTTTTCCCTTTAATTCAATAATTCGTTTTAATTCCTTTTCTTTAACCAATTCACTCACTGTCCTTTTAATTAATTAAAATAAAAATTCAAACAAATATAAATACTCTATGTATCCATTCAAAAACTGGGTTTAAAGAAAATTCTTCAATTCAAGGATTAGCTTTAATCCTAATCAAATAATTTCATTTAAATACTTCTTTGAAGTAGTTTATTTTATTAAAAAGGTGATTTAATGAAAAAAGTTTTATTGATGTTAAGTTTAATGATTTTTTTTAGTGCAATTAGTTTTGCGGATTCACTGCCGCCTGATTCACATTCAGTTAACAGGTGCGTTAAAATTGATAATTTAAATGATTTTCCTGATTATGCTTTCATTTACTATTTTACTGGTCCAATGATTCGTGATGAAGCAGGAAACCCATGGAATGAATCAGGTTTAATTGAATCAAACACTTGTCTTTCAAAAGGATATAAATTTAATTCATTCAAGGTTTTTGCTGTAAAAAAAATTTATCTTGAAGGAATAAATCTTGAAGAAATTGATGAAGCACTTGATTCAAATTTTATTGAATCAACTACTGAAATAGAACCTTATGGTGGAACAGTGCAGGATTCAAATCCATTAATTAAAGAAGAAATCACTTACTCTATTGGTGCAATAAATCCTTCATTTCTTTTATTTGTTACAAAAAGAGTTAATGAATTTTCTGATGGTTCAAGTGAAACCAACACATATGAAATTCCGGGGATAGATCCAGTTTATCCAGAACCAAAACCATGCACTGATATTGCTAAAATTTGTGCTGATGGTTCTATTGCTGAAAGAAATCCAGTTACATGCGAGTTCGATCCTTGCCCTGAAGAAAAGCCGAAAGAATGCACTGATATTGCTAAAATTTGTGCTGATGGCTCTGTTGCTAAAAGAAATCCGATTACATGTGAATTTTATCCTTGCCCTGAAGAACAGCCAAAAGCGTGTACAAACGACGTGAAAATTTGTGCTGACGGAACAGTTGTTGCAAGAAATCCAAATAATAATTGTGAATTTTATAATTGTCCAATTCTAGAACCAGTTAAACAAAAAAATTTCTTTGAAGCAATAATGTGTTTCTTCACTTCATTATTCGGCGGGAAATGCTGATTGAGGAAATATTAATGCAGTATGAAATTCAATTTTTGTTTGCATTGGTTTTCACAATAATAATTGAATCCAGTGCATTATTTTTATTATTAAAAAAATTATTCAAAGAAAAAACCGAATTAAAAT
>JAFGBZ010000074.1 GCA_016932875.1 Candidatus Iainarchaeum sp. | reverse complement strand
ACGGGGAAGGAGTTCAAGCAGAACTTCAACTGCAGATAAAGCCTGGAACAGGAAAAATTTTTACTTCAATTGAGCCTTTAATTGGTACAAGCACTCAAACTACTCAAAAAACTGCAGTAAATGTTGCCCGTAAGTATTCTGATAAAGTTGATTCTTATGATTATTTTTTTACAATTAATTCAAATGTTTCAGAAGTAACTGGTCCAAGTGCTGGGGCTGCAATGGCTTTGCTTGTTTCATCTCTTTTATTGGATAAAGAATTTCCTTCAAATGTTTCAGTTACTGGAACAATAACTGATGAAGGTTATATTGGAGTTGTTGGAGGAGTTTATGCTAAAACAAAGGAAGCAAGCGAAACAGGAATTGATTTATTTTTAATTCCTAAAGGAGAAGCAACTCAAACAGTAAAGCTTGAGTCAGGTGTAAGCAAGATTAATTTAATTGATTATGCTCCGCAGGAATTAGGAATAAAAGTTATTGAAGTTGCTTCATTGGATGAAGCACTGGAATATGCTTTCAGTGATATTGAAGAAATTGATGCAAATGCTTCAGTTGATGAGCCTTTACCTGAATTTGTTCCTGAATCGATTTCAATTCCTGAATATCTTAAACCATTCAAGAAAATAACTGAAAATGAATTAAAGAAAACAGAATTAATTATAAGCAAAGCAAAAACAAATTTATCTAATACTCGATTAAATGATGCTTCAACTCTTGCATTGCTTTTAGAGATTCTTGATGATGCAGAACAGACATTCAAAAAAGCGCAGGGATTAAATGAATCAAATTATTTGTATTCTGCTGCAAATTATTCTTTTTTAGCAAAAATAAATGCTTCAGTTGTTTCATTGGTTGCGGAAAATCCTTTGCTTTTAGAAGAAAATTCAACTCAATTGGATGAATTATTTTCAGAATTAAATGAAGAAATTTCTTTGCTTGAACAGGATTTAAATTCAAATTATCCTGCTGAAAAATTTGAATGGTTTGTTACTGCACAGCAGAGATTAACTTATGCTAAAAATTATCTTGCGCGCTTGACTTCAACTCAGACAGTTGTGGTTGGAGGAAGCAAATATGATGTGCAAAGCATTGAAATAACCAGAGTTCAGGATTATTTGTTTGCTAAATCATGGCTTGAAATAGCTAAAGCATTTTATTCTGAATCACTTGATGGTAAAATGATTTCATCTGTTGAATCATTTAATAATTCAATGAATCCTTTTATTGAAGAAGCTGAAACAAGAATTGCTTCAAAAGATAAAAAAGAAGTTGAAGATATTATTAGGAGAATTGATTCAGCAAAAGAGCAGGCAATGAAAGAATGGTATTTAGGGGCATTATTTGATGCTGCTTCAGCTCATGGGCTTTCATTAAATGATTCATTTACTTCAACTGATTCAAATGAATTAAAATCTGAATTAAGTTCAAGAATTGATTCATTAAAGAAAAAAATAAATTCTTCAGGAAAACAATTTTTGTGGGCTGAACTTTATTTGGCTCATGCAGAATTTTTCCTTAAATCAGGCGACTTTTATTTAAAAAATAATTTAGGAGGGAATGCAGTTGATTCTTATTCAAGCGGTTTAAGCATTATACTGCTTTCAGAGGATATGTTTTTTGTTTCAAATCAAGTGCAGGAATTCCTTGAAAAAAATCCTTCAATGGTGATTTCAAAAGAAGAATTAATGGCTGAATCTCTTTCTCAGGATTTAACTGAATCAGATCCTTTATCAATGGAAAATATTTTGAATAAACCTTATTCTGTATTGACTTTGATTATTTCGCTTGTTTTATTTTTGTCTTTGGTTGCATTGCTTTCAGAAGCATTCCGTTTTGAGAAAAGCGAGAAAAAGAAAGTTTTAAATGAAATTCATCATGTAAAAAATTTAATGCATTCATTGGATGAATCTTTTGCTAAAGGGCATGTAAAAGAACAGCAGTATAAAAGCAAAGTTTCACAGTATTCCAATGAATTGATTAAATTAAGAAACGAGCTTGATAACCTGCATGGCAATTCTTTAAAGATTGAAAAAAATGAAAAACATGAAAAAGAAGGATTAAGACATTCATTTAATGTAAGATTAAATGCTCTTGAAAAGCATTATCATGAAGGATTAATTGAAAAAGATAATTATGAAAAACAGAAAAAAGAATTTCAGGAAAAACTTGATTCATTAAAGCCATGGAGTTCAAAGCCTAATCTGGATGAAATACATCAGTCCAATGGATTTTTTTCAGCTAAAACAATTGAAAAAGAATTAAATGAAGAAAAAAACAAGAATTCAAATAAAAAATGATTCCTTAATCAAATAATATAAAGGGGGTTTTTGAATTGGATGAATTTGATTTAATTTCACCGCTTGATTTTCGTTATATTTCAGAAAAAGAAAAAAAACTTTATTCTGCTTTTTTATCTGAAAATGCGCGCATTAAATATCAGGCAAAAGTTGAACTGGCTTTAGTTAAAGTTCTTGCAAGAAAAGGAATTGCGCCGAAAAAAGCAGTGCCTGAACTTGAAAAAGCTGTGGAAAAAATTTCAGCAAAAGAAGTTTATGAAGAAGAAAAAAAAATCAAGCATGATGTTCGTGCTTTAGTTAATTGTTTAAGAAAAAAAGTTTCATCTGAATCAAAACCATTTATTCATTTTTCTGCAACCTCTTATGATATTGTTGATACTTCAAATGCATTGCGTTACAAGAATGCAGTAAATGAAATAATTCTGCCTTCATTAATTGAACTAGAAAAAGAATTAATCAGATTAGCATTAAAATATAAAAAAACTCCTCAGATTGGAAGAACTCATGGACAGTTTGCTGAACCAATTACTTTTGGTTTTTTTATTGCAAACTATGTTGACAGATTAGGTAACAGGATTAATGAAATAAAGCGCGCAAGAAATGAGTTAAGCGGTAAATTTTCTGGCGCTGTAGGCGCTTATAATGCTTCATCTCTTTTAATTAAAAATCCTGAAGAAATTGAAAAAGAAATAATGAAAGAACTTGGATTAAAAACCCAGCTTATTTCAACTCAAGTAGCGCATCCTGAACAATTTGAAGATTTAATGCATTCACTTGTTTCAGCATTCACTGTTTTAGCAAATTTAGCTGATGATATGCGTAACTTGCAGAGAAGTGAAATAAATGAAATAGCTGAATTCTTTGATTCAAAACAAGTTGGTTCAAGCACAATGCCTCATAAACGTAATCCAATTAATTTTGAAAATGTGAAATCTTTTTGGAAGCAGTTCATGCCAAGAATGAATACTGTTTATTTGGATGCAATTTCAGAGCATCAAAGAGATTTAACCAACAGCGCTTCAGTGCGTTTTGTTCCTGAATTATTTGCAGGATTAAGTCTTAGTGCAAATCGTTTAACTAAAACACTGAAAAATATTGCAGTTGATAAAGAATCAATGGATTTCAATTTAGAAAAAAGCAGTGAATCAATTGTTGCTGAACCATTGTACATTATTTTAGCAAAACATTGTCATACCAATGCTCATGAAAAAGTCCGCGAACTCACTGTAAAAGCAAAAAAAGAAAAAATTCCTTTAATTGAATTGGCTTTCATGGATAATGAAATAATTCCTTTTTTAGATAAATTCAGTGAAAAAGAAATTGAACTTCTTTTAAATGTAAAAACATATTATGGTTTAAGCGAACAAAAAACAATTAAAGTATGCAGTTATTGGAAAAAAGAATTAAAGAAAAAATAAGTAAAAAGAAAATTCAGAAATTAAAGAAAAAACTAAAAAAATAAAGGTGAAAAAAATGGTTTCATATAAAGATTCAGGCGTTGATATTTCTGCAAACAATAAATCAAATGAATTAATTAAAAAACACGTGAAATCAACTTTTTCAAATGCAGTTTCCTGTCCTGTTGGTGGTTTCGGCGGAGCAATGAATGTTTCTTTTTTAAAAAAATTTAAGGAACCAGTATTAGTTTCTTCAATGGATGGAGTAGGAACAAAAGTAAAAGTAGCAGCAATGATTAATAAATTTGATTCAGTTGGAGAAGATATTGTTAATCACTGCATTAATGATATTCTTGCAGTTGGAGCAACTCCTTTGTTTTTTTTGGATTATTTTGCTTCAAGCAAATTAAATCCATTGCAGGTTGAACAAATAGTTAAAGGAATTGCTAATGCCTGCAGAAAAAATAAAATTATTTTAATCGGCGGAGAAACAGCTGAAATGCCTTCAGTTTATTGCGAAAATGAATTTGATTTAGCCGGATGCATTACTGGAGTAACTGAAAAAAAAGATTTGCTTCCGAAAAAAGACATTAAAGAAGGAGACATTTTAATTGGTTTTCCTTCAAATGGATTGCATACAAATGGTTATTCTCTTGCAAGAAATGTTTTATTCAATAAAGCAAAATTTAATGCAAACGATAAACCTTCTGAATTAAAAGGAAAAACAATTGCTGAAGCATTGCTTGCAGTTCATACTTCTTATTTGGAAGAAGTTCTTGCTTTAAGAAAAAAATTCAAAGTAAAAGCTTTTGCGCATATTACTGGCGGAGGATTTTATGATAATATTCCAAGAGTTTTGCCTGAAAATTTAGGAGTTAAAATTAACAAAAATTCTTTTCCTATTCTAGAAATATTTAAGTTAATCGCGGAAAAAGGAAACATTGAAGAAAAAGAATTATTTCATGCATTCAATATGGGTATAGGTGGAATAGTAATTCTTCCTAAATCACAGGCAAAAAAAGCAATGGATTTCTTGAAAAAAAACAAAATGAAAGCATACTTAATTGGAAAAGTAATTAAAGGAAAAAAAGTTTTAATTGAGTGAATTAGGAATTAATTAAATAATTAATTGAAAATTTTTAGAGGTTGATGAATTGGTTTCAGAAGAACAAATTAAAGAACAATTAAATTTCAGATTAGATGGAACTGATTTTCTTGGTTTAGGAAAAAAATACAAAGGAAAAGTTCGCGATGTATATGTTTCTGATGATAAAGTTTTTTTGATTGCAACTGATAGACAATCAGCTTTTGATAGAAATTTAGCTAATATTCCTTTTAAAGGACAAATTTTAACTGAAACCAGTGTTTTTTGGTTTAATGAAACAAAAGATATTGTTAAAAATCATGTAATTGATTTACCTGATCCAAATGTAGTTGTATGCAAAAAATTAAAGGTTTTTCCAGTTGAATTTGTAATCAGAGGGTATATTACTGGGGTTACAAGCACTTCTGCTTGGACTGCGTACAGTAAAGGAGAAAGAGAATTTTGCGGTAATGTTCTGCCTGAAGGATTAAAAAAAAATCAGAAATTTGTTAAACCAATAATTACTCCTACAACTAAAAGTGATGAACATGATGAAAAAATTTCAGCAAAAGAAATAATTGAACAAGGATTAATGACTCAAAAACAATGGAATTATGTAGCAGAAAAAACTATGGCTCTTTTTTTAAGAGGGCAAGAAATTGCTGAAAAACATGGATTAATTTTAGTTGATACAAAATATGAATTTGGTTATGATGAAAATAATGAAATTTATTTAATTGATGAAATTCATACTCCTGATTCATCAAGATACTGGTTAAAAGAATCATATGAAAAACGTTTTGCTAATGGTGAAGAGCCTGAAAATATTGATAAAGAATTTCTGCGTTTATGGTTTAAAGAAAACTGCGACCCTTACAATGATGCTGTGCTTCCTGACGCGCCTGAAGAACTTGTAATTGGATTAAGCAAAAAATACATCCAATTATATGAATTAATTACAGGAAAAGAATTCAATGCAAAAGTTGGAGATGTAAAAAAAAGAATTGAAAAAAATTTAAAGGAAAAAGGTTATTTGTGATTAATTAATTCTTTTATTATTTTCTTTATTTTTTTTATTATTTTCTTTATTTTTTTTATTATTTTCTTTATTTTTTTTATTATTTTCTTTATTTTTTT
>JAFGBZ010000073.1 GCA_016932875.1 Candidatus Iainarchaeum sp. | reverse complement strand
TTGTTTCTTTTGGTTCAGTTCTTTCCCCTGGTTTGGAAAACAATTAAGGCAACATTTATATATTCCTTTTTTTATTCTTCTTTAGAGTATTTTATGGAGTGTGGTTTTAGTGTTTAATGAAAAAGGACAGGCTTTTAGTGTTTTTAAAATTCTTATTGCAGGAATAGTTGCATTAGCAATATTAGGAATTCTTTTGCCTTTATTAGGAGGAATTGTTACTCCTCAAAGTGATCCAAAAGATATTGCTCAGACTTTGGTTAAAAATAATTATTCAAGCAGATACACTTTAAGCAAATCAAGCCAGGATGTAATATTCAAAAAAGGAAGCGAATTAAGTTCAAAAGGAATTGTTGAAAAAGTTCCAGCTCTTTTACCTGAACAGATTTGTGTTTCAGCAGGAGAATATGCAGATAGAGAAATCTTTACAGTTAGCTCTGGAGGGACTTTGATGATTTATGATTCTCCTTCATCTCAGTCATTTAAAATAGCTGTTTTTTGTGCAACTGGAGAGGATTTAGAATCAGAGTTATCTGACAGAAATCTTGATATTGCTCTTGATTGTGATTGTACTTCAAGTGATAATGCAGGAGATGTCTGCTGTTTAGTGTTTCCGGTAAAGAACTGATTTCTTTACCTTCTTTTCTTTTTTTTCTTTTCAATATTTTTATATACTTGTTTAATGTTTAGTTTTATTGTATGAAAGAATTTCTTGAAGATAATAAAGCTCAAAGCGAGTGGAGTTCAGTTTATTTATTAATTGTGTTTGCAATTGCTGCATTAATTATGATTTCATTAATTAAAGGAATGTTTAAACAAAGCCAGAAGGTTAGGGCTTCTTTGCCTGTGAAGACTTAATTTCAATTATTCTTTTTATTTCTTTCAATTAAAATTATATACTTCTTTTTTCTTTATTCTTGCATGTTTTCACGCGGGCAGGAAGCTGCTGTGTTTGAGTTATTGATTGCAGTTATTTTAATGGGTTTTGTTATTTTGGTTGGAATGAATGCTTTGGATTCATTGAATAAACAAAAATGTGAAGGAGAATTAAATCAGCAGTTGAATTCTTTAAAGCATGCAATTGAAATTGCTTCTGCAGGTAAAAGCAGGCAGGACATTGTTTTAGAATTTCCTTCTTGTTTTCCTTCAAGTAAATCTGTTTTGAAAATAAAGAATAGTAATCAAGAATTTGAATGCACTTCAGTATGCAAGGAAAAAAGAAATAATTGTAAAATTCTTGATTTTAAATCTTATGAAACTGCTTTTAATAAAGAATTGGCTGAAAATGATCCTACTGCTCTTCCAAAATATACAATTTATTCTAACCGGGTTTGTTTGGATATAAATCCAGTGACTGATTTTAGTAGTGGCGATGAATGTGCTGATGATAAACCTAAGAAATTTATTTCAGGTTCTTGGACTGAAGAGGATTTCATTGAGCCAGGGCGTTATTTGTTGGTTAATGCATCTGATTTTTTTGCAAGTTCTCCAAAAGTATGCGTTTATGAGTATGATCCTAATGCAAGTGATTCTTAATGCTTGATTTTATTTTAAGTAAAATGAATTTATTATTGCTTGCAACAGCAATTTTTGCAATAATTGCTTTTTTTACTGTTGGTTTAATGGAGCGAACCACTTCAACTGAAGCAACAATAATTCTTGACAGAATGGTTAAGAAAAGTAATGCAATGGCTAATTCAGCTGTTTATTGTGATTCTTTTCTTTTTAGTTTACGGGATTCAATTAATGTTACAGGCGAAGAATTTTTTTATGTTTTAAAAATTTCAAAAACCAATAGAATAATTGTTCAAGATGGTGTTGAACAGAACTTTAATGAATTGATTTTTTCAATTATTCCAAGAAAAGATTTTAAAAGAAAAGGATTAAATGCTCCTGCAATTGCTGCAAAAAGTTTTTTGACTAAAGCTGATTTAAAGATTTATAGTTTTGGAGATTATGTTTTTGATTCACAGGGTTTGCCTGAATATAATACTCCTTTATGGAGTCCAGTTGAACAGGATAAAGATTTTATTTATCTGGATTTACAGGCAGTTACTCCAATGAATGCAGTTTATTTTGTGAAAGAAATTTTTAACGGACAAACCAATTTTCATGTAATTCCATGCAATTCTGATGTATCTGAAGCAGTGAAAATAACTGTTGGAGAAGAATTTTATTCTGAGTTAATCCCACATGGTTCAGGAGTTCAAGAGCAAAGGGGATTTAAATGCTGAATAAAGGATATATTGGTTCAATTGGAGATGATTTGCCTTCATTGATTCCATTGCTTTTTGCTTTGCTTATTTTTTTCAGTGTTTTTTCTTTTACTTTAAATTTATTTAATGAAAAAAAAGCTCTGTTTGAACGTGAATTTGAATTAATGCGTATAGCTGATTCAATGAAATATGATGGTTACATTAATGGCTTTGAAGAATATTTGCTTGATTCTTATGGAAATCCTTTAGAGGATTCTTATGGAAACATAATTCTTTTGCCTAATACTTTTACTTCTTTATGCGGTTCTGTTTCAGTTACTAGAACTAAATTCCGTGCAGGTTTAACAAATCATCTTACTGCGCCTGAATTGTATCTTAATGAAGGAATAAAATTTGATTTGTTTGGTGATATTTTTTATTCTGATGAGTTAGGCAATGAATTTGTTTGTTCTAATACTTCTTTTGATGACTTTGAGTCACTTAAATCCAAAAAATCTCCTAATATGATTGTGAGATTGTATCCTGTTGTGTTGGATGAAAAAAAAGTTATTAAGCCAATGCATTTAGTGGTGGTTTCATGGCAGTGAAAGAAATATTATTGCATGTTATGGATTTTCTTTTTCGCACAAGCGAAAGTTTTTCTTTCCTTTTTTTGGCTTTTCTTTTTGCAAGCCTGTTTTCATTAAAAAAGTTTTTCTTTTGCATGTATGCTTTTCTTTTTTCTAA
>JAFGBZ010000072.1 GCA_016932875.1 Candidatus Iainarchaeum sp. | reverse complement strand
ATTAAACAGTTTTTTTCAATTAATGAATTGATTTTTTTTAAATTTTCATGAATCATATAGTCACTTTTAATTTTTCAATCAACTCTTTTGTTGTAATTATTTTTATTTCTTTTTGTTTTTTCAATTCTAAATCATTTGTCCATAAACTGCAGTTTAAATGTATTGATAATGCTATAAATGGTCAGTCATCTTTGTTAGGAGAAATTATTTTTGCTTTTTCTTTTAAATACTGGTATTCTTCCTGTGAAAAAATTTTTGTTTTAGAAAACAGTTTTGAGAATAAAAAATCTAATTCTTTTTTGCTTAATTTTGATTTTTTTGAAATTTCATTTAAATGTTTTCTTATTTCAGTAAAAGAATATTCTGTTGAAAAAAGTTTTATTCTTTCATCAAAAATTAAATCAAGGGTAGTGCTTCTTGCAATCACTGCAGAAATAAGTATGTTTGTATCAATAACTAATTCCATTCATTTCCCTTTTTCATGCTTTTTTGCAATACTTGCATTAATTTTTTTTCCTAATTCTAATGCATCTTTTTCTGTTAGCTTTGATTTGAATGTTATTTCTTTGAGTATTTTTAGTTCTTCAATTTTTTCTTTGAATGCTTCTCTTGCAACTTCAGACCAATTAATAACTGGAAAAACATTCATTTCTTGTTTTAAATCATTAGGAATAGCTAAAGTCATAGTTCCCATAAAACCACCTCACACATAATATGTGTATATTATGTGTATTTATTTATTTTGTTTTATTTATTTTTTACTTTTGGGTTGGTTTAACAAATCCGTGTCTTGGTTTGTATATGTCTCCGGCTTTTTCTAATTTAATTATTGTTTCTCTTACTGCTTCTGATTCAATTCCTTGGGTTTTTGCTTCTTCAATTACTTCTTCTATTGGAACCATGTCTAATTCAATTGCTTTTGATTTAATTATTGCAAGAATTGTTTTAATGTTGTTTAATTGTGTGTGGGTTCTTCCTGAAGTAATTATATCTACATCAATTCTTCCTGTTTCAGGGTCAGTTACTAATTCTTGCATTGATGTTTTGAATAATCTGATTGCACGTGAAGTATCTTCTTCTGTTACTTTATCACTTAATCTTACTCTTGCGCTTGCTTCGCTTAATCTTACTAATCCTTCTAATTGCCTGTGAGTTGCTGCGTAAGCTCCTTCTTTTCTTCCACTTTCCCTTAAATCAACATAAAAAGTGCTTATGGTTTCAATTGCTTTTTTTGTCATTGCAGGAAAAATATTTTGTCTTGCGTAAGCAACATATTTTTTCAGCATTTCAACATCAATTTTTGGAGTAATTTTTTCTTTCATTTCACTTATTTCTTCATGTTCTTTTTTTGATTTTTTTGTTAATTCTTGTCTCATTATTTCTCCTACTCTATGCGTTTGAAGAATATGGTCTGCTATTTCAGTGTCTTTTGTTCTGTCAAGAACATCTCTTAACATGAAAAATAAATCAAATCTTGAAATTAATGTTGGAGGCAGATTAATTTGTTCAATGAATGACTGAAACGGGTCAAACCTTGAATATTTTGGATTTGCTGCTGCAAGAATGCTTGTATCTGTTTTAAATCTTGTAACCATTCCTGCTTTTGCAACTGAAACCATTCCTTGTTCCATTGCTTCATGCATTGCACTTCTATCTTCTGGTTCCATTTTATCAAATTCATCAATAAATGCTGCTCCGCCTGAAGCTAAAACTAATGCCCCTGCCTTTAAAGTCCATCCACCTTCACCAAAATCATCCTTCACTGCACTGGCTGTATTATGGACAAAGAACCCGTTTCCAATAAAGTTATGATTTTCTTCAATAGAAAAATCATAAACAAATTTGTATTCTGGTGTGAATTCTTTTTTTTCAGTTATTTTTTCCCAGTAAATATCTGATTCTGCAAGAGCATGCTCTAATATATTTTTGTTTTTCTTTTTTGAAATGCTTTCCCTAGTGTAATGCATTCCTTTATGTTTTATTGGAATTATATCCAGATTTGGATTGCTTTTTTTTACTTTAGAAATAATTTTATTCAATGCATTTTTTTTCCTTTCAAGTTTGAATCCGATTTTTTCATTGAATTTTAAATGGTTTTCTTTCCCGCGAATTTCAAGATAATATTGGTCAAATCTGCTTGTGACAGTAATGTTTTTTCCTTTAGCAATTGTTCCTGCTTTTTTTCTTAATCTTACTTTTGATTGAATTCCAAATTTAAGCAAACTTAATTGAGTTGTCTGTGCAAGTTTTTTGCTTATTGTACTTAATCCAATATGCGTTGAACCTTTTCTTTTAGGATTAGTCACATACCCATCAGTATCAAATAATCCCTGTAAAAGAGCTGCAAGCACTTCATTATTCATTTCTGATGCTAAATGAGATATTTTGATTTCATTTTTCTTTGAATTTAATCCAAACGCTTTCATTATTTCTGCAAAAATTTTGAATTTAATTCTTCTTGCAGGAACTCTTTTTCCGTCATCTATTTTTTCCGGAATTAAATCAAAATGCTTTGAAACAATTCTGTCAATTTCCTGCAGGATTTCTTTATCTGCACTGAAAATCCTTATTGAAGCAGTTTTACTTGATTCCTGTATATTTCCATCACCTAAAATTAATCCTGCAAGGTAAGCTATTTCTTTTTCATCAATGAATTTAGGAATTTTTATTTCTTTTCCATGGTAATTAAAGCAGTAATTTATTTTTTCTGAAAGCTTTTCTAAATCATATCCTGCTTCAATCGCAAGCAAAATAAATTTCTTTAAAGGCATTCCGTGGTGGTGTTTTTGGTTTCTCCATGAATAAATGGTTTCCCTGCTTTTGCCCAGCTTTTTTGCTATTTCCTGTAATGAAGAATATTTTCTTTTTTCAATTAATATATTACTGATTTCATTGAATTCTTCTGCAAGATTTGCTGCAATTTTTATGTTATTATCTTTCAAAAATAAAATTGTTTTTATATTTTTTATTTTTCCTTCAGGCAGAAAACGCGAGCATGCAATAAAATCATTTTCTTTTAATTCAGAGCTTTTAATCCATTCAATTTTGTTTTCTTTTAATCTAATCAAAGAAGTATTTGGTGTTAATTCTATTTCTTTTCCGAACTGTGTTTTAATATGAAACATTTTTTTTGGTGCTTTAATCCGCCATATTCTTGAAACATTTCCTTGACTTATTTTCATTTTTTCATCAAGACAATAATTTTTTTCATTAAATTTATTTGAAAAAGCCCCTGGCAGTTCTTCAACTGCTTTTTCTTCAGAAAAATTTGTTTCAACATAATCCTTTATTTCTTTGAAACCATTATCGTTCAATATAATTGTTTCAGGTGCAACGCATAATCCAACACCACTTGAACTTTTTCCTGAAACATAAACGCTTTTTGGAGCAATTTTATTTGCTGCCTGCAATAACTGAGATTTTGCCGTACCAGGATCACCGATTACTAATACATGAATGTTTCCTCTAATTTTTTGATCATTTGGAAGTGCTTTTTTTACTCCTCCGAATAATTGTAATGCAACTGCTTCTTTGATTGTTTCATGCCCGTAAATCGCAGGAGCAATTGATTGAGTTAAAGTTTCATAAATTTTTGGATCTGAAGCCATTTCCTTTATTTTTTGTTCTTCTTCTGGAGTGATTTCAACTTCATCATATTCTCTTGCTGTTTCCTCTAAATGAGTTGCTTCAATATATCTTCCATAAACAATTTTTTTTTCTTTTGGCGGAATTAATCTAAGCATTCCAGTAATTTTTGTTCTGTCTCCTGGAGCAATTCTGTTCACTAAATCATCTGAAACATAAATATCCAAACTTGTTGCCTGTTCACTTCCTTTCAGTAATTCTAATGGTTCCTGAATTTGTATTTTTTGGTAATCCATGAAATTGGATTGTTCTTCAACTAAATTGAATTCACGGTGCTTGCATTCACACATTACTGGTTTTTTTTCAATTTGTTTTTCTTGTGGAATATGATAAGTGTTACCGCAGTGCCTGCATTCCCATACTGCAATACTTAATTTAGGCAGTACATCAGTCATTTGTTTTACTATTCCTTCAACTGTAATTAATTTTCCTAAATGCTTTGAAGAAATATTTCTTAAAACAGGAGTTGATTCTTTTGGTAAATTAAATATTCTTATATGCGGAGTGAATTCTTCTAATTCAAGTGCAGGAACATCAATTTCTTTTATTGCTTGCTGTGCAGCACTTAATAAATAATCAGGGTTTGCAAGCAGTTCATCAGCTAATTCAAAATCAAATTCCTCTATTTTTTTAAAATCAACTTCAAGGGAACGCTTTTCAGGATATTTTTCAACTAATCTCTGAATTTCTTTAAAATAAACTGTTTTCAGAAAAACTTCCCATTTAGGCTGAAAAGGATTATCTCCAATGCTTTCCTCTTTTTCATTCATACTCAATTCACTGAACTTATGTTTTAATGCTTTTTGGAACCAGTCTGCCGGTGCCAAACAACCGTCACGTCGGTTCACTCCGCGGAGTGCAGGTGCGGATGTGAGCACCTTCGGTAGCTCTTGCTTCGCATAAAATAGTATTGGGAGAACTTAAAGGGGGGTTTGAAATCCAGCAACGGGTAATTGCTGTTTGAAATCTTTAATAAATAAGAGTAATCAAGTTTAATTTCTTTAGAGTCATTAGTTCAAACCATTAAAGAAATAAAACTTAGGGAAGCAAACTAAAATTAGTTATCGTTTTCCCATTCTTCTTCTTGCTTTTTGATGTGCTTGGGCTGCTTTCTTTTTTCTCATTGCGTTATACCCTGCTCTTGCAATTAAAAGAGCTGCACCTGCTCCGGCTGCTTTTGTAGCATCTTTGCCTGCTGTTCTTGAGATAGGAATACTTGGACGTTTTCCCATTTCTCTTAAGGTATCTTTTGCAAGCTGTGTTTTAGATACATTTGGAGAGTTAGTAAACATTTTTTTTCCTACTTCAGCATTAACTCCTACTCTTTTAAGTGTTGTTTCAGTTTGTGTTTTCATTGAATCATATTTGTTTATGAATTCAATTCTTTGTGTTCCACCTAATGCTAATGCAGCAATAAATCCAGCAACAAGGAAATGTCTTCCTTTTGCTTTCCATGAAGCTCCTTTTCTTTTAAGATAAACTTCTCTGGCTTCACGTAATACATTAACCTGTTCAGATTTCATCCCTTCAATATCTTTTGATTTAAGGTTTCCTTTTTTTACTAATTTAGCCATTTTATAATCTTCTTCAGTTGGTTTTCTGTTTTTCATCCAGTCTTTAAAACCCATAAAATCACAATTAACTATTGTTTTTTTGATTAATATTTCTTTCTATTCTCTTTTGAATAAAAAGAATTAATTATAAGGATTCTCTTATTTTAATAGTTTAATTAATGGTGTATTTAATGGAAAAATTTTACATTACTACTGCAATAGATTATCCAAATTCAGTTCCTCATCTCGGGCATGCGTATGAAAAAGTCTGCGCTGATGTTTTAGCAAGATGGCATCGTTCTCTGGGAAAAGAAGTTTTTTTTCTTACTGGAACAGATGAACATGGACAAAAAATTCAGAAAGCAGCTGAATCAGCCGGAATGAAGCCAAAAGAATTTGTTGATTCACAGGCAAAGCATTTCAAAGAATTATGCAGTAAATGGAATATTTCTTTTAATCGATTTATTAGAACAACTGATGCAGACCATGAAAAATTTTGCTCTGAGTTATTTCAAAAAGTTTTTGATAAAAAAGAAATTTTTTTAGGAGAATATGAAGGATTGTACTGCATTAAATGCGAAACTTTTTACATGGAAAAAGATTTAATTGAAGGAAAATGTCCAGTGCATGAACTTCCTCCTGAATTAGTGAAAGAAAAAAGTTATTTTTTTAAAATGAGTAAATACCAAAAGCAATGGCTTAAATTAATTGAATCAAATCCTGAATTTATTTCTCCTGCAAACAAAAAACAGGAAATAATCAATAGAGTAAAAGAAGGATTAAGAGATTTAAGTGTTTCACGCACTTCATTTGATTGGGGAATAAAAGTTCCGTTTGATTCCTCGCATGTAATTTATGTTTGGTTTGATGCATTACTGAATTATTTAAGCGGAGTAAACTCTGATTCAAAGCAGTTCAATAAATTTTGGCCTGCAGATATTCATTTAATCGGAAAAGATATTTTATGGCATCATTCAGTTATTTTTCCTTGCATGCTTTTTGCTGCAGGGATTAATCCGCCGAAAAAAGTTTTTGTTCACGGATTCATTAACACTGAATCAGGAGAAAAAATGAGTAAAAGCAAAGGAACAGTAATTAATCCAATGCAGTTGGCTGAAGAATTTTCTGTTGATGCACTGCGTTATTATTTAATTCGTGAAATTCCTTTTGGACAGGATGGATTTTTTTCACGTGAAAAATTAATTAACAGAATTAACACTGAGTTAGCAAATGATTTAGGTAATTTAGTTTCAAGGGTTCTTGCAATGAATGAAAAATTCAATTCAGGAATTGTTCCTGAAGCAAAACCAGATGAAGAATTAATTAAAAAACTTGATTTAAATAAAATCAAATCTCAAATGGAAGCGCTTGATTTAACTCATACATTGGAATCAGTAATGGCTTTTGTGATTGAAGCAAACAAATATGTGAATGAAAAAGAACCCTGGAAGCTTTCAGGAAAAGAACTTGATAAAGTAATGTATTCCTTGCTTGATTCACTTAGAATAATTGCGATTTTAATTAATGCATTCATGCCTGAATCAAGTGAAAAAATAACTTTGCAGTTAGGATTAAAAAAAACAGGGGTATTAAATGAAGCAAAATTTGGATTATTAAAAAAAGGAATGAAAACAACTAAAGGCGAAATACTTTTTCAGAAAATAAAAGAAGAATGATTCAGAAATGCAGCTGTTTTTTTACTAAAAAATAATTCGGTGAAATTCCGTTTAAAACATATTCATATTTTCCGTCTTTTGTTTTAACTGTTCTTCCTTCAAGAATGGTTTCTAAAATAGTAAAATGAACTGATTCCCCTGTTTGGTTTTTTATTTTTATTGCATAATTTGTTTTTTTATTTAATGCAAGATTTTTTAAATCATAATTTATTGTTCCTTTTTCATCTTTTTTAAAGTACTTAATTTTTGGATGATTTTCATTAAAAAGCATGATTCCATTAAATGCATTTATTTCGCATTTAATTATTGGATTTAATTCTGACGCAACAACCATATTGTAAGTAACAACTTTTCCTAGTTTTTCTCGCATTGCTTTTTTTTCTTCATTTACCATTCCTTTAACTTTTTTAGGATATCCTCCTTCAAAATCGCTTGGTTTGATTTTTTCTAAAACTCTTCTTTCTACTATACTTAATCTAGGCATTTTCATTCACATATTCAATTATCTTTTTCCCTAAATTTATTCCTTTGTTTTCAATGTCTTTT
>JAFGBZ010000071.1 GCA_016932875.1 Candidatus Iainarchaeum sp. | reverse complement strand
TGCTCCGCTTTCTCCACAGGTTCATTTAAATAAAGCATTTGTTCCTGAAAAAGAAGCTCCTGAAATTAATGCAGTTTCTTCTTATGATTTTTTTGCTGACTTTGTTCCTGTAAGAGTTTATTTTGAAAAAAAAGAAGGGCTTAACCGTCCGATTTATCATTTAACCACTCCTGAAATCGGTTTTTATACTAAAATTTTTCTTGATTTAATCAAAGAAGATATTGCTGAAAAAGTTTCATTTGATTTAATGGATTTAACTGATGAAGCTGAATCAAAAAAATTAAAGGAAAAATTCCATTCAATTGCATTAAATGAATTAAAACAGTATTTTGGTTCAATAAATGAAAAAGAATTGAATGTGCTTGCAGGGCTTTTAGTTCATTCAATGTATGGATTAGGAAAAATAGAACTTTTAATGGGCGACTCTCAATTAGAAGAAGTTGCAATTAATTCGGCTAAAACTCCTATTTCAGTTTATCACAGAGAGCATGGCTGGCTTAAAACAAATATTGTTCCTCTTTCAGAAGAAGAAACATTTAATTTTTCTTCTCAGATTGCAAGAAAAATTGGAAGAGAAATAACTAATCTTTCCCCGATTCTTGATGCTCATTTAGGTTCAGGCGACAGAGTAAGTGCAACACTTGCTCCAGTAAGTTCTTTTGGAAACACTATTACTATTAGGCGTTTTTCAAGACGTCCTTGGACTGTTGTTGATTTTATTTCTAAAAGCCATACAATGAATTTAGAAATGGCTTCGCTTTTATGGCTTGCAATTCAGTATGAAATGAATGTATTAATTGCAGGAGGAACTGCTTCAGGTAAAACTGCAACTCTTAATGCTTTAATGGCTTTTGTTCCGCAGTATCATAGAATTATTTCAATTGAAGATGTGCGTGAAATAAATCTGCCTGATTACATGAAATGGAACTGGGTTCCTTTAACCACGAGAAATGCTAATCCTGAAGGATTAGGCGAAGTAACAATGCTTGATTTAATGCAGTCTTCTCTTAGAATGCGTCCTGACAGAATAATTTTAGGGGAAATTAGAAGAAAAAAAGAAGCAGAAGTATTATTTGAAGCAATGCATACAGGGCACAGTGTTTACAGCACTTTGCATGCAAATTCAAGCCAGCAGGTTTTAAGACGTTTAACTGATGAACCAATAAGCATTCCAAAACTTGAAGTTGAAGCAATTGATTTAATTTTAGTTCAATTCCGTGACAGAAAAACAAATAAACGTAGAACATATGAATTAGCTGAATTAGAGGCAGGAGTAACTGAAGAGCAATTAAATGTAAATGTTGTATTCAAATGGGATCCGCGTTCAGATGCATGGGAAGCAATTAATCCTGCAAGCAAATTTATAAGACAGTTAAATATTTACACTGGAATGACTGAAGAAGAAATTCAAAGTGAATTAGAAAAAAGAGCTGTAATTCTTGACTGGATGGCTAAAAACAATTATAATGAAATAGAGCAAGTTGGAACAGTAATGAAGGAGTTTTATGAATTCCCTGAAAAAGTTTTCAAAGCAGCAAAAGAAAACAAAAAATTAGAAGAATTATTAAAGGGATAAAAATGCGCGTTAAGTTTTTGCTTTATTCAATTGAAAGAGCTAAAAATATTAACCGTGCTTTTTTATGGATTGGAAAACTTTTAATTAAAGTTTTTCCTTCAACCCAGCTTTCACTTGCTCAAGCAGATTTAGATGTTGAGCCGGAAAATTATTTAACTGCATCATTTTTTTCAGCAGCAATTTATTTCATTGTTTTTTTTTCCTTAATTTACGGGCTTTTATTTCTGAGAGATAACTCAATTGTAATTGAAAACGGATTAATTGCATTTCTTGCAGGGGTTTTATTCTTCATTTTATTTTTATTCCTTCACGCAATTTATCCTGGAATTGTTTCAAAACAGCAGGCGCAAAGCCTTGACAATACTCTTGTTTTTGCCTTGAAAAGCATTGCAATTCAGGTTGGTTCAGGAGTTTCATTGTTTCAGGCATTAAATAATATTTCTAAATCAAATTACGGTGTTGTTTCACAGGAATTCAAAAAAGTTGTTCAAGACATTAGTTCAGGGGAAAGTGAAATAAAATCAATTGAACAGCTTGCTTTAAGAACAAAATCAGAGTATCTGAAAAAAACAAGCTGGCAGTTAATTACTGCATTAAGAAGTGGAGCATCAATTACCGGAGCAATTAATTCTGTTGTGCAATTGCTTGTTAATTCACAGTACAGGGCAATAAAAAATTATATTTCTGAACTGAATTTATGGCTTTTAATGTACTTGCTTTTTGCTGCAGCAGTTCCTGCATTAGGAATAACTTTTTTAGTAATTCTTTCAGCAATCGGCGGTTCTTCAATAGGAGAAGAAACAATTTACTTTATTGTATTCATTGCATTTATTGTGCAGATAATAATGATTTCACTTGTTAAAACAAGAATTCCGGCGGTGATTTCATGAGCATAATCGGAAAAAGAATTTATATGGGTTTATCTGATGCAGTTCCAAAAAATTTAATGCAAAAAATTTATCTTAAACTGAGTTACGCAGGAGTTGCAGAAGACTTTAATGTTTTTTTAGGAAAAAGAATTTTTTTAACCGCATTAATTGGATTAATTGCATTTATTTCCTCTCTTTATATTTTTTCATTCCTTAAATTCTTTTATTTTCCAACAGAATTTTCAACTGAATATTTTCAGATTTATGTTTTAAATATTTCAAATATTTCATTTATTTTTTATTCCACTTT
>JAFGBZ010000070.1 GCA_016932875.1 Candidatus Iainarchaeum sp. | reverse complement strand
GTATTAAAAGTTTTAATGAGATTAAATGAAATTCAGATTCAGCCAATTGAAGAAATAATTGAAGAACAACAAATAATTGAAGAATTAACTCAAGTAGATGAAGAATTACTTCAATTAGTTAAACCTCAAGAAACATTATCTGCAGTGGATTATGATTATTTGCTTAAAGAAGCAGATGAAATAGGTACTACTAATAGTGCATGGGGAGTTGATTTCCAAATTAATGGAAATTATGCTGCATGGAAAAATTATGATGCAGTAAATCATTCAGGAGGAAAAATTCATTTTTATAATCTTAAAACTAAAACAACAAAAATAATTGATGTTGGAAGTGATTTCCATTTCATTGGATTATATGATGATAAAGTAATGTGGGCAAAATTTGAGCAAGGAGGAACAATGTTTTATACTGCTTGGTTTGATAACAAAAAATTAGGTAAAACATTAGTGAATGAACATGCTCATTATGCAGTAATGTTTGAAAACCAGTTAATTTATTTTGCTTTAAGAAAAAACATGAATTTAAATAATTTACAAAACTCAGTTTCAGTTAATTCTGATTTAAGCAAATATCCTTTGATTTCAAACTGTAGTTTAATGGGTGATGTTGATGGGGATGGAGTAATCACTGAAACTGATGTTGATTTAGTTTTTGAAATGGTAATGAATAATGGATTTGATGAATGTGCTGATATAAATGAAGACGGAGTGATAACTGCAGGAGATGCTCAATCAATTTATGCATTAATCCAAGACTGTTCTTTATTAGGTGATGTTGATGGAGATAATCAATTAACTTGTAAAGATGTTCAATGTGTTTTTGATTTAGCTTTAGGAAAAACCCCAAATAACTGCATTTATTCTCAATGTGCAAACATGAATGGAGATAATTCAATTACTGCAGGGGATGCTCAATCATTGCAAATGCAGATTTGTCCTAATGGAACATGTAATTATCAAACAGGTAATTGTGAAGTTCATCCAGGAACAGTTGAATCAGAGTATGAACTTGTATTAATTGATTTAACTGATTTCAGCGAAATAAAAAGAATTCCTGCCCACAAAGATGCAAAATATTATTATGTTCCAGCATTCAACGGAAAATATTTTACTGCAAACAGGGTTGTAGAAGAAAATGATGAAGTAACTGCAGTGTATCAGGATTTCTATAATATATTAGAAGGAAAATTAATTGATTCAATTTATGCAGGAAAGGACAGATATATTCCAAGAGCAGCAATTAAAGGAAATTATGCTGTATGGTTAAGTTCTAAAAACAATAAATCAGTGCTGAATTTATTTGATTTTTCTTCAATTACTACAAGCAGTCAAAGAAATAAAGAGCTTCCATTGGAAATAGGAGTAAGTTCAGTTGACGGTGGAATAAGCATTTACAATGACAGAATAATTATTGCAGGAACAAACAATAATATTGTAAGTTATAAAATTTCAACTGGAGATGTATATGTATATCATTATCCTACTGAAACTAATTTCCTTGAATTAAAGTTTTTTGGAAATCATTTCATTTGGAGAAAACATATTGTAGGACATGATGCATATAGCGCTAATCCACAACAAAAAATTTATTTAAGCGGTTTTCCATTAGAAGAAAATCAAACTGCATGCACTAAAGACTTAAAAGTATGCAGTGATGGATCAAAAGTAAGCAGAAGCCCTGCATTAGGATGTGAATTCAAAGCATGTCCAGTGAAAGATATTTCTGCAGACAGATTAATTGTTGCAAGCAACAGACATGAAATACAGAAAGCTGAATTTAATCAGTTAAAACAAGAAGTTCAAGAACTTAAACAGCAATTGCCAGTAATAAGTTCAACAGAGCAAAAAGAACAAATCATTGCTTCAATTAATGAAAAAATAACTGAAGCAAAAAAACTTGTTCAAGCAGCAGAAATAAACATTGATAACACTAAAACAGAAATGGCTTTAATAAAATAAATTAAAAAAAGAAATCCGTTTAATGGATTTCTTTAACTTTTTCTTTTTTATTTAATTAATTTTTTTATTCAGGAAAGTCAGGGAATTCTCCAATTGATTCAATGCATTCTCCTATGCAGCATTTTTCTCCTGTGTTAAGAACTGCTTCTTCTCCAACACATTCTTGGGTTTCAGTGCATATTGCTGTGCAGTCCAGTTTATTTCCTTCATGGAATTCAGGAAAATCATTTAATTCATCAACACAGTTTCCTTCAATGCATTCAAATCCTTCATCGCAGTTAATTCCAGAACACAAATCTATTTCATTAGAAATACTATTGTTTGAAATTGTATTATTATTTGTTTCTTGAACGCATCCAAAAGAAAAAACAATTAAAAAAACTAATCCGATTAAAATTATTTTTGAATTCATGCAAGAATAATCAATTAAAGAAAATAAAAAGCTTTGTATTATATTAGGAAAACCAATGGAAGCAGTGAAATTAATCCTATTGCAATGCAGAATTTCCAGAATTTGATTTTTTTACTTAAATCTAAAAATAAATGAATTCCAATTAATCCGAAAACAAAAGAACTGGTTAATCCAATTAATGCATCAAAAAAGCTTATTTTTGGAAGTCCTTCAATTAAACTTAATCCTATTTCTGCTGAAATTATTGCTGGAATGCTCATTAAAAAACTGTATTTTAATGCCTGTTCAGGAGAATAATTTCTTAAAAGAAATCCTGAAATAGTTGTTCCTGAACGAGAAATTCCTGGAATAACTGCTAATCCCTGCATTAAACCTAAAATAATTGCATCAGTTAAATTCAGTTTTTTTAATTCAATGGTTTTTTTTTCTGAAAACTTTTGAAGCAATCCTGTTGCAATTAATGCCAATGCAATTAATGCAAAAAACAGCTCTCCCTGCAAATTCATTTCTTTAATTAATTTATAAATTGGAAAACCAATTAATCCAGTAAGAAAAGTTGAAATTAATAAAAATGAAATTAATGAATTTGATTCATTGAATAAAATTTCAGTTAATTTTTGTTTTTTCTTTAAAACAGAAATTAAATCAATAAAATAATTCTTTGTTCCTTTAATTATTTCAGTTAATTCTTTTCTGAAATAAATCACTGCGCTTAAAACAGTTCCTGAATGCAGAAAAATTGAAAGATTTACTGCTGTTTCAGGAGTTAAATGAAAAAAAGCAGTCATAATCAATGCAAGATTTCCCTGGCTTGAAATAGGAAGCCATTCAAGCAAGCCCTGCATTAATCCAAAAAAAATTATTTCAAGCATGAATTAACTTTCTTGGAACTGGTTTAAAAGAATTTTGATTACGGAATTTAATTAATTAATAGTTTAGGAGGGTTTAAATGAAAAAAATAGTTATTGTTTTATTTTTGTTAATTTTTGTTTTTGGATGTATTAATGTTAATATGACTCAAAGTGCTGGAACAGAAAATAGTCAAGAACAAGGATTTCAAAAACCTCCAAAACAACAATTGCCTGAACAAATTCAGAACATAGAGCAAAATGAAACCGGAAATGGAACAGAATTTGAAAAAAACCCTGGAGACTGGATGAATAAACTTCCAAACGGAATTCAGAAAATTCCGTTAGAGAAAGGAAAAACTCCTTCAGTTGATGTTTCATTTGATAAAGGAAAAAAAGAATTCAATTTTGATTTATATGGACATTTAAACAAAGAAGTTCCTGAATTAGATTTTTCAGCTGACAATGATGAACAGGAATGCATTGCTGAATGTGATACTCATTGTGCAAATATGCTTACTGCATGCAAAGGAAACTGTGATTTAGCTTTTAATAGCGCGTGTGTTGCTGCAAGCGCTCCTTATAGTGTGTGTATGACTTTTTGCGGTCCAATTCCTGCCTGCCAGCAAGCATGTCAGAATGCATTTGAACAAGCATGTGATGAAGACGCATTAGATGCATGCAAGGATTCATGTGAAACAATTAATGAAAATGACTGCATTGAACCATGTTATAATAACTGTTAATGCAGTGTTTTAAAAAAACAATAAACATTAACGTTTTGCTTTGGAATAATTTTCAGTTAATTTTTCCATTAATTTATCAAGCAATTCAAAATGCTGGTTTTCAAATTCACTCATTTGTTCAAAAAAAGCTTTTCCTTCGTTTCCTTCAGCTTTTTCTTTTAATTCAGCATAAAATTCTTTTGCTCTTTTTTCTGCACGCATTGCCCATAAAATCAAGTCAACTTCATTTTCTTCAAGAATAGTGCGTTTTTGTTGTGATTCATTAACTAAAAATGATTCAAATGAAGGAACAATGTTTTTTGCAAGCAGTGAAATATCTTCATTGCTCCATTTTCCTTTTTCTTTAAGCATTTTTTTAATTTTTTCAAGAACTGTTTCATGTGTTTTTTCCTGTTCAGCTAAAAATAAAAAAAGTTTTTTCAAAGAAGCATTTTTTGCAGTTAAAGCTTTTTCTGAATAAAATTTCATAAACTCTTTTTCAAATCCTAAAGCAATTTCCATTCCTTTAACTAATTCACCTGCATTTGATTCCATTAAAATCACAATTAAAGAAAGAATTAAAGTGAATAAAAAAAGATAGGTTAAAAATTAAAAACTAATTTTTGGTTGAATTAATATTTTTACTGAATTAATTTCTGCTGAATTAATTATTTTTGTTTCTTCACAGTTTTCAGGCAAAGAATTAGTTGTTGGATTGAATACACATAATTCAGTTGAATTCGGACCATTACAGTTGCCGTAAGCATAAAGATTGTATGCACCCCAGACTGTTCCGATTAAAGATAAAACCATTAATAATGCAAAAATAAGTGAAAGTGTTTCAAAATGTTTTAACACAAATTTTCCTATTCCTTTATTGAAATTCAGTGTTTTTCCGACAATTTTTCCTTTCAGTTTTTTATCCAGCGTTCCTTCGCATGGACGTAAAGTAACTGTTTTAAAAACGCATTCAAAAGATTCTTTTGCTAACTCTCTGTGAGTTGCACTGAATAAACCTAAAATTGCTAATATTGGTAATGCAATTAAACAAATCATTTAATTCACTTAATATTATAACACAATTCAAACAGAAATTAATTTAAAGAAACTGTTTTAATTAGCTTAATTCATCAGTTAATGCTTTAAATGTTCATTTCCACTAATTTCTTTGATTTAAATGCTTGCAGTAATTCATTACAATGAAATAGGATTGAAAGGTGGGAACAGGGTTTTTTTTGAAAATAAGCTTGTTCAAAACATAAAAAAAGCGCTTGGAAAAAAGTCATTAAGTATAACCAAAAGATATGGAAAAATTTTAATTGAATTAAAGGAAATGGAAAAAGAAAAAAAAGAATTAAATGAAAAAGAAAAAATAATTGAAATATTAAAATTCATTCCAGGAATAGCTAATTTTTCTTTTGCTGAAAAAACTGAATTAAATTTAAATGAAATAAACAAAAAATGCATTGAATTATTGAAATTACAGGGATTTAATTCATTTAAAGTAATCAGTAAAAGAAGCAATAAAAATTTTGAATTAACTTCAATGGAATTGAATAAGGATTTAGGCGCTTTAATTGTTGAAAAACTGAATAAAAAAGTTGATTTGCATTCACCTGAATTAAATGTTTTCATTGAAATAACTGAAAAAGAAGCATTAATTTACTGTGAGAAATTTAATGGAGTAAGCGGTTTGCCTGTTGGAAGTTCAGGAAAAGTAATTTCATCGCTTTCAGGAGGAATTGATTCACCTGTTGCATCTTACTTAATGATGAAACGCGGATGCAAAGTTGTTTTTGTGCACATATTCAATAAAACAATAAGCGGAAAAGCAGTTCAAAGCAAAATTGATTCACTTGTAAAAGAATTAACTAAAATTCAATTGAATTCAAAGCTTTACATAATTAAATTTGAAGAAATTCAAAAACAATTAATAATGCAGGTTCCTGCAAAATACAGAATGATTATTTACAGAAGATTTATGATAAAATTAATTAATGAAATTGCTAAAAAAGAAAAAGCTAAAGCAATTATTACAGGAGATTCATTAGGGCAGGTTGCATCTCAAACACTTGAAAATATTAACTGCATTTATGATTCAGCTGAATTTCCTGTTTTAGCGCCGTTAATTGGATTGAATAAAGAAGAAATAACTGAAACAGCTAAAAAAATCGGAACTTATTCTTATTCAATTGAACCTTATCCTGACTGCTGTTCTTTTATGATTGCAGAACACCCTGAAACAAAAGCTGAATTAAATAAAATAATTGAAATAGAAAAAGAAATTAAAAATAAAGAAGAATTAATCGGAAACGCAATTAAAGAAGCAGAAAAAAAATCATTTGAATTCAGTTAATACATTCCATGAAATTAAATGAATTAATTTAAATTTCTTTCCAATACTAATTTCTAAACTAATTAAATGTGATGTTTATGAAAAAATATATTATTGGATTGATTTTTTTAGGTTTATTTTTAAGTGCCTGCACTTCAGAAAAAATTAATCCAAAAGAAATTCCTGCTTCAAGCATTTCAACTTT
>JAFGBZ010000069.1 GCA_016932875.1 Candidatus Iainarchaeum sp. | reverse complement strand
TTTAAATTCGCTTAAACATACGCCAAATATAAGCGGGTGAATTTCTTCTAAATAAATTCCAAAAACTTCTTTCATAAATAAGTTACTTTCATTGCTTTTTTTAAACTCTTTTCTTCTTTAATAATATAATTTTTTAGGGGGAATTCAATGGTTTTAGAAATTTTAGGTGCAGTAATTGGTTTAGGATTTTTTTTCTTTTTACCGATTATAATTGTATTGATTCTTTTAAGTGTAAGAATTATTTTTGAATATGAAAGAGGAATTAGATTTACTTTAGGAAAATATTCTGGTTTAATGGAACCAGGAATTAATTTTTTAATTCCATTAATTCAGTCCTACAGAAAAGTTGATGTAAGAATTAAAACAATCGATATCCCTAAACAAGAAGTAATGACTGCAGATAATGTTCCTGTAAGCGTTAATGCAGTTGTTTATTTTAAAGTAGCTAATCCAAAAAAAGCTGTTTTAGATATTCAGGATTATGCTTATGCTGTTTCACAGTATGCTCAGACTGCTTTAAGAGATATTATTGGAGGTTCAACTTTAGACCAGGTTTTAACCAATAGAGAAAAATTAGCTGATGAAATTGAATCATTAGTTGACAAGGAAACTGATGCATGGGGAATTGATGTTACTGCAATTAAAATTCAGGATGTTGAATTACCTCAGGATTTAAAGAGAACCATGGCAAAACAAGCTGAAGCTGAAAGAGAAAAAAGAGCAACAATCATTAAAGCTGAAGGAGAAGTAATTGCTTCAAAGAATTTAAGAATTGCAGCAGATACTCTTGCATTAGCTCCAGGAGCACTTCATTTACGTACCTTAAATACTTTAAATGATTTATCCAGTGATCAAAGCAATACAGTTGTTTTCGCAATTCCATTAGAAATATTAAGAGCATTTGAATCAATGGGAAAAAATTTTAAAAAGAAGTGAAAACTTCTTTTTCCTTTTTTTATTTTCTTTTAAGAAAGATTTTTATTCTCTTTAATTGTATTTAGTTTATGAATTCATTACTAATTTCAGTTGTTTCATTAATTGTTGTTTTTTTGTTTTTTCATGGGCAGAAAAAAAATTCATGGTATGCAAAATTTTTGTTTCCCGCATTTTTTTTATATTTAGGCGCAGTTGAAGCTGAATCAATTGTTCAAGCATTATTATTTGGTGCTTCAGCAGTATTTGCTTTTTTAGCATTCACTCATTTTGATGAAAACAATGCTCCGCAAATGAATTACAATGAACCTTATCCTGAAGAAGAAAATATTGATGAATCAGATGAACTCACTGCTCCGCAAGAAGAAGATGAAATGGATTCAGAAGAAGAAATTGAAGAACCTGCACTAGTTAGAAAAAGAAAATGAATCATTCAATTTTAAACGGATTAAAATCAGTGTTTGTATCATAAACATCTACTCCTTCTTGTTTCTTTAAAAATCCTGTAATCCAGTAAGTTATTGGAGTGAATAATATTTCAATTCCTACTTTAAAAACATAATTTGAAGCAATTATTGCAATTAATAATTCATTTGGTAATACTCCGTAAAATGCAATTAAAACAAATGCAATTGAATCAATTCCTTCTCCAATTAAAGTTGAACCAATGGTTCTCTGCCATAAATTCTTTCCTTTACTCCAAATCTTCATTTTAGCTAAAATAAAACTGTTTGAAAATTCTCCTAAAAAGAAAGCAATAAGTGAAGCAATTACTATTCTTGGAACAATTCCTAAAATTAATTCAAATGCTTCTTGATTATTCCAATCTGCTGCTGCAGGAAGCAATCCAATAATCCAAAAAATTAAACTCATTAAAATTAATGAAATAAACCCAGTCCAAATTACTTGTCTTGATTTTTTGTAACCGTAAACTTCAGTTAAAATATCTCCAAAAATATAACTTAAAGGAAATAAAAGAGTTCCTGCATCAAAAACCAAAAAACCTAAATCAGTTATTTTAGTTGAAGCAATATTTGAAATAATTAATACTGCAACAAACAACCCAGTAATCGGTGCAAGAAATTTAAAGGAATTCACTTTATTTCCCTGGGCATTGTAATTCAATTTCTTTTGGAATGTTTTTGCTTCCATATGCTTTATCAAAGTGATTTGAGAATTCTTCTGCTAATTTTTTTGCTCTTGAATTGAATTCATTTTTGTCTTTCCAAGTATTAACTGGATTTAAAATGTTTGAGTCAACTCCTTCAATTGTTTCAGGAAACTCTAAATGAAATAATTCGTTTTTATTGAATTTGCTTTTTTCAATGCTTCCATTCAAGCATGCATTAACCATTGCTCTGGTTTGCTTTAAATCAATTCTTTTTCCTATTCCAAAAATTCCTCCGCTCCAGCCGGTATTAATTAAGTAAACTTTTGAATTAAATTTTTTGAGTTTTTCTCCAAATAATTTAATGTAATCATTTGGATTTCTTGGCATGAATGGTTCTCCAAAGAAACGAGAGAAAGTGCTTTTAGGTTCAACAATTCCTGTTTCAGTTCCAGCTAATTTTGAAGTATAACCCATTAAAAACCATAACATGGCTTGCTCTGCATTTAATCTTGAAACTGGTGGTAATACTCCATTTGCATCAGCAGTTAAAAACAAAATTGTTTTCGGATGCCCTGAAACACTGCTTTTCTTAATGTTTTCTAAACAGCTTAAAAGATAACTTCCACGAGAATTAGGAGTAAATCTTGAATCAAAGAAATCAAATTCAAGTGAAGGATATATCATTGCATTTTCAATTATTGCTCCATGGTTTAAATAATCTGCTTTATGCATTATTGCTTCAAAGATTTCTGGTTCTTTTTCTTTTTTTAAATCAATTAATTTTGCATAGCATCCGTTTTCAAAATTAAATATTCCTTTATCACTCCAGCCATGCTCGTCATCGCCTAATAATGCTCTGTTTTTATCTGCGCTTAAAGTTGTTTTTCCTGTTCCGCTTAATCCTAATAATAAAGCGCTTTCATTAATTCCTTCATTTGCACTGCAATGCAGTGGAAGAATTCCTTTTTCAGGCAAATAATAATTCATTGCAGTAAACATTAATTTTTTTACGCTTCCTAAATAAGCTGAACCAAAAACAATTCCTATTCTGTTTTCAAAATCAATTGCTACAGCCATTGTTTTTATTTCAGATGGAAGTTCTTTGAATTTTTCTGAATCAAGTTTATTGTAAGGCAGAACAAGTAAATTAAATTCTTTTCCTGTAAAAATGCTTTCATTAATGTTTTTTGGAATTGCTCTGAACATGTTGTCAACAAACAAGGAATGCAATGCTTTATCAGTAATTGTTTTCACTGGCAAAGCAAACTCTGCATCAGCTCCTAAAACTCTGTCAGTAACATAAAGAGTGTTTTTTTCTTTCAGTAATTTAATTGCTTCTTTAAAAATTTCATTAAATAATTCCTGCTTTAAAGCAATATTATTAGGAGAATTCCAGTCAATATTTTTTGAAACTGAATTTTCAACAATAAAAGTATTTTTAGGGCTTCTTCCAGTGCTTTCAGTTGGAGTCCAAGTAGCTAAAGCACCGTTTTTTGAAACAACGCATTCCTTGTTTTCAACTGCTTCTTTAATCATTTGTTTTCTGTCAATATTTTCCTTTAAATTAGCATGATTTGAAATCAATTCATTTACTTCACTTAAATAATTCATTAAAAAACCCCCAATAATATAAACTAACTAAAACAAAAGCTATAAATAGGTTTATTTCGCTTATTTTTTAAAGGTGAAATAATGAAAAAAATGATTTTATTTATTGCAGTTATTTTGTTTTCTTTAAGTGTATTCAGTGTTTCAATGAATGATTTAAGAACCGAATTCCATAAAGGAGAAAGCAATTGGGATAATTTTTATGATTTACTTTTAGAAGCTCCAGCAGAAATGGCTAATGGAACTGTTTTGCCATCAGAAGCTGCTGTTGTAGTTGAAGGCGAAATAGTTAATTTAAATTTTGAAGGAAAAGAATTACACATTGTTTCATTTAAAGTGAAAAATAATACAATAATTAATGCAATGGAAGGCACAAGCAGTAATGCAACAATGCTTGTAGGAATTAAATCTCCAACAGTGAAAAAAATAATTTACTCTCAAGATATGTTAACATCTTTCTTGGAAGCAAAAAATTCAGGAGAAATAATCATTAAACCAATAGGATTAATTCCAACAATAAAAACAACAATTGGAAACATTATTTCAGGAATATTAGGTTTGTTTGGATGAAAATAGGGAAACTGCTTTACTTGGACACCAGAAAACAATGGCGTTCATGGCTTGCAAAAAATCATGATAAAGAAAAAGAAATATGGCTTGTTTATTATAGAAAATCTTCTGGAAAAAAAAGAATTCCTTATGCTTTCGCAGTAGAAGAAGCATTATGTTATGGCTGGATTGACAGCATACTTAAAACAATTGATGAAGAAAAATTTGCGCAGAGATTCAGTCCAAGGAAACCTAACAGCATGCTTTCAGAAATGAATAAAGAACGCATCCGCAGGCTTATTAAAAAAAATAAAATGACTTCAGCAGGACTTAAAGCAGTTAAACATTTATTTGATAAATCAAAGCACATGGATGAAGAACTGATTATTGCGTCTGACATACTTAAAGCATTAAAATCAGATAAAACTGCATGGAATAATTTTCAGAATTACTCTGAAGGATACAAAAAAGTCCGCATAGGATACATAGAGCATTTAAGAAACAGAAAAGAGTTATTCAATAAAAGCCTTAATCACTTCATTAAAATGACTGCAAAAAACAAACAGTTTGGTTCACTAAAATAAATTCATTCCTTTGTTTAGAAACAGAATTTAATTTTGCATCAGTTCCATTTAAAAACATATTTTTATATTTGTACAATTATGCAAGTGTTTTCTGTTCTTTCAAGCGAGTCAAGAAGAAAAATGCTGGAGAAAATCCTTTCTTCTGAGCAGAAATGTTCTTCTCTTGAAGAATGCTTTAACCTTGATATTTCAACAATTTCAAGGCATTTACATGCCTTGGAGAAAGCAAATTTAATCGTAATTGAAAAGCAGGGAAAATACATTAAATTAAAAACTAAAAATAAATCCAAAGTAATGAAATTTCTTGCTTTAGCCAAAGAACTGGAGGACTCAAAATGAGCAATGAATTAAATGAATTAAGGGAAAAAAAGAAAGATGAATTAATGAACAATGAATCAAAATCAAAAAAACATATTATTGTTTATTCAACCAACACCTGCCCTTATTGTGTTATGGTTAAACAGTATTTGAAACAAAAAGGATTTTCTTTTGAAGACAAAAATGTTTCAATGGATATGCTTGCAGGAATTGAAATGGTTAGAAAATCAGGACAGCAAGGGGTTCCAGTAGTTGATATTGACGGAAAAATAATTGTCGGATTTAATAAGCCCGTAATTGATTCAGTTTTAGGGCTTTAACTTTTTTATTTTTTTAGTGATTTAATTGATTAATGATTTTTTTGTTTTTTGTAAAAAAAATTCTCTTGCATTAGTTCTTGCTGGAATTTTTTTCGGTTTAATCAATTTATTTTTTTTTAATGGAATTGAATTAAGCAAGGATTTCACTTCTTTTTTTGTAATGGCTTTTTTATTGTTTCCTTCAATGCTTGACTTGAAGTTTTCAAAAATATTTGAAAAAATCACTAATTTGAATATTGTTTTCTTTTCATTATTCTTGAATTTCATTGTTTCAGGTTTAATTGCAGTAATTATTGCTTTTCTTTTTCTCAAAGATTTTCCTGACTTTTTTATGGGTTTTCTGTTATTTGTTTTCATTCCTACTAGTTCTATGACTGTTGCATGGACTGCTTTAAGCAAAGGCGGAGTGAATACTGCGTTTATATTAGTTCCTGTGAATATGTTGTTTTCAGCGTTTATTGCAATTCCGTTGATTTTTCCTTTAATTTCCAGTTCAGTTGTTTCAGTGGATGCTTTCATGATTTCAAAATCAGTTTTATTTGTTTTCTTTATTCCTTTACTAATCGCGGTTATAACCCGAAGGCTTGTAATTAAATCCTGTTGTGAATCTATATTTGAAAACAATTTAAAAAAGCAGATAAACGGTTTCAGCTCTCTTGCTTTAGGCGTTTTTTCTTTTTTTGCAGTATCTAATTCTGCGAATACAATAATTTTTTCTTCTCCTGAATCGCTTTTGTTTGTTTTAATTTCAGTTGCTTTGTTTTATTTTATTGAATTATTTATTTCTTTTAACGGAATAAAAAAAATAATTTCAATGAAATTTGTTTCAGCAAGAGAAGGAATTGCATTGTTTTTTGCTTCAAGCTCAAAACAATTGGCTCTTGCAATGGCTGTAATGATTTCAAGCTTTTCCTTACAGCAGGCAGCGCCAATGCTTTTAATCACTTTAATTGCATTTGTTTTTCAGGCAACCTTAAACGCGTATTACGCTGAAAAAGTAAAAAAAGAATTAAATTAAGCCAAGAAGTTTTTTTACTCTTGTTTTATTTAAATCTAATTCAAATACAAATCCATATTTTGTTTCTTCAATTGGAATTTCTTTAAAAAACATTTTTAGTAATGGAACATATATTGTAGAATGTCTTATTTTTCCTTCTTGATCTCTGCCTAAATGAATTGTTATTTTTTCTCCTTTTTTTATTTTTTCTTGATTTCTTACAACAAATTCCATAGTTAATGCTTCTGCTGGGTGCACTCCGTTTAATTCCTGTTTTTTAAATTCATTCATTTTTTTTGTTTCTAATTCTCCAGAATATCTTTTTGTTTTCGGATCTATTTGTGTTCTTGTTCTTTGAATGTCCCAGATGCTTAAAGGATTAGTTCTTCCTTTTTTCAAAACAAATCTGTCTGTTCCTTTTGAATCGCTTAAAATTAAATGGGGTTCATTAGATTGAGCATAATCATAATTGTCTATTGCTCCTTCAGGATTGCGATAAGTAAAACTAGATGATTCTCTAAATTTCAATTTATTTCTTTGTTCTAAAAATCTATTTGTCTGAATTAAGTGCTTTTTTGATTGTCTTCCCATAAACAACATTTATCCTGAGTAATACTTTTTAATGCAGGGTAACGGATTCGAACCGTTGTAGGCACTAAGCCATGGGTCCTTAGCCCATTGTCTTTAACCGCTTGACTAACCCTGCGAGGGGAACTTACATTTGTTCCTTTATTTTATTTTTTGTTTCTTCAAGTTTTTCTTTTGTTCCTTCGCATCTTTTGTTTTCAAATGTTAAACCGTCATTGCTTTTTCTTGGAATAATGTGAAAATGCACGTGAGGAATTACTTGTCCTGCATCTGAATGATTTGATTGTAATAAATTAAATCCTTTTACTTTCATTGCTTTTTTAACTGCTTTTCCTGTGTTTTGAGTGAAAACAATTAATTCCTTTAATTCTTCTTCAGGCATTTCGTCAATTGTTTCATAATGTTTTTTTGGAATGCATAAAACATGTCCTTCAGTGCAAGGATAAATATCCAAGAAAGACATGCAATCTTTGTTTTCACTTATTTTATAACTTGGAACCTTATTTTCCACTATTTTACAAAAAATGCATTCAGTCATACCTTATTTTTTAAGCAAATCATTTTAAAGTCTTTTCAATTATATTAAAACATTTAGAGGTGATTTAATGGCTTATCATTTAGGTAAAGTGCTTGAAGTTATTTCATTTGATTTAAAAGAAGTTATTTCAGCTGAAAATACGGTGCAGGCTTCATTAATAATGTGGGATGAAAACCGCTTAATAATGGATGTTGACTCAAAAATCGCTGGAAAAGTGAAAAAAAGCGATATTGTTTTATGTGATTATAATCCTGTTCAAGTAGGCGGACAAGCAGTCCCAAGACAAATTATTGTAAAGATTTTTTCAAAGAAAGCAGGAGAAAAAATCTGGAATGAATTCACTGAATATCATTCAGATAAAAAAAACAATAAAATAGGAAACATGAATTTTGATGCAGGGCAAGGAATGATAAGGTAAAAACTTAATTAAAGTGTTTTAATTAAATACTTTTTGTAACGCTAAATATTAAATTAATTAAAGGTGATTTTGATTGACTGAAAAAAAAGAAGAAAAGAAAATGAATTTTAATCTGCCTAAAAGCTTTAATTTAATGCATTTAAGTGCAGCAGTTTTTATCTGCATTCTTTTAGGCGCATTAATTGGAATGGCTTTAACTCCTAAACCAATTGAAACAACTCCAATTGTTGTATCAATTCCAACAGATGAAGAAATAACGGCTAAAACAGTGAAATACATTAATGAAAATCTTTTAACTGAAGGAATGACTGTTAATGCAACAAAAGTTGAAAAAACAGGTGATTCGCTTTACTTGGTTTCATTTGAATTATTTGAAGGAACTGAAAAAGTGCAGGAAGGCGAATTATATATTACTGCTGATTTGAAAATGCTTTTATTAGGACAAGTTTTAGATATGAGTGTTCCATTGCCTAAACCTGAAGAAACAGAACCACCAGTTCAAGCAGAAGTTCAGAAAAAAGATAAACCAGTAATTGAATTATTTGTAATGAGCCACTGTCCTTATGGAACTCAAATGGAAAAAGGAATTCTTCCAGTTTATGAAGCATTAAAAGACAAAGCTGATTTTCAATTAAAATACGTGTATTATGCAATGCATGGAAAAACAGAATTAGATGAACAAACACTTCAAAGAGCAATTGAATTACAGTACGGTGAAGAAAAATTATGGAATTATTTAACTGAATTCCTTAAAGACGGCAATACTGAAAATGCTTTAACTGCAGTTGAATTAAAAAAAGAAGATTTAACAGATAAAATAGCTGAATTAGACACTCAATTTAATGTAACTGCTGAATTTGAAAACAAAGACAACTGGTTAAGCGGTTATTATCCTTTATTTAATTTAGATAAAGAAGCAAACACTGCTTATGCTATTGGAGGAAGCCCTTCATTAGTAATTAATGGAGTAAGCGTTTCTTCAGCAAGAAATCCTGCTGCATTGCTTGAAACAATTTGCAGTTCATTCACTGTTGAACCAGAAGAATGTTCAACTCTTGAATTAAGTTCAGCAAATCCTTCAGCAGGTTTTGGATTTGAAGAAACAAATTCAACTACAACAGCAACATGCGGTTAAAAACCGCTTTTCTTCTTTTTTTTATTTTATATTTTTCCTTTCTTTTTGCATTAAAATAAATTCTTTTTGCATTACATTAAATGCATGAAACAAGAAAAAATAATCACATTAATTTTATTTGCATTGATTTTAATCATTGCATTAACTGCATTAATTTCTTTCACTAATTCAAATGATTTAAATTCTGATTTAAACAATAATTTTGATTTGAATTCAGATTTAAACAATAACACTGATTTCAATAATTCTGATTTGAATTCTTTTTCATATTTTTATAATCCAAAATGCTATTATGATGAATTTGATGAAACAATTTCATGTGATAACAGTATTTTCAGAATCCGTCCAACTAAAACAGGAATTATTTGGTTTGATTTCTTTAATGCAAAAGAACAAAAATGGTATGTGAACAAAAATAATCTGAATTTAGTGGTAAGAGTTAAAGACAGCGAAGAATGGCAGAACACTGAATTAAATCAAGTTCAGCCGAAAGTTGAAATTATTTCAGAAGGAAGCGAAGAATTAAACTTAAAGTATTCTTTTGTTTTTCCAAATAAAGCAAAAATATTTTTGAATGTAACTTTAAAAAAAGCAGAACCATATATTTATTTTGAAGTTCATAAAGAAAAAGATTCAGTTGAAATTACTGGCTTTCAATGGCATATTACTTTTGGGCAGGCAGAAGCAGTTTCTCGTTTGCATTTTGATTCATTCAATATTTTTGCAAAAAATCTTTCTCAGCCGTTTCCAGGAAAAAGCTTGGAAGTACAGCATGTTGAATTCTTTAATAATTTAAATGAACAGGAATTTATTTTCATGGGAAATGAAACAAATGAACGTGATGAAAACAATCCGCAGTGGATGACTCGGGTTTTAGGATTAAAACAGCATGTTTCTTGGACTAAAAAAATGCGTTCAAATGATGTTTTTGCATTTGAAGCAAGAACTGTTCCATGGCAGGCTTCATGGAAAATTCCTGAAACAACTCCTTGGATTGAAGGATTATGGTTTATCCGTAATGATTCATTTCTTGAAGGTGACTCGCTGGTT
>JAFGBZ010000068.1 GCA_016932875.1 Candidatus Iainarchaeum sp. | reverse complement strand
CGCAACAAACAACCAAGTACTAAAACAATTCATAACAGAAGCAGGAATAATAGGACTAATAGGCGGAACAATAGGAACAATAATAGGATTACTTGTTTCATTTGCAATATCTTTTGCAGCCGCACAAAACAATTTTGATTTACCAATAGCAATAGACGCTATAACAATAATTGGAGGAATTGCTTTTGCAATAGCAGTAGGAGTAATTTCAGGAACATATCCCGCATACAAAGCAAGCAAGTTAGACCCAGTTGAAGCATTAAGAAGATAAAAAAAGCAAAATAAAAAACTTGACTAAAATAAAAAAATTTTATAGTAAAAGCATTTGTTTTTAATCAAAAAGAATAAATATTATTAATACATTAATGAATTGGTGAAAAAAATGAACCGTGTAAAAACAGGAATTCAAGGATTAGATAATTTAGTTGAAGGAGGAATTCCTCAAGGAAGAACAGTGCTTCTTGCAGGAGCATGCGGAACAGGAAAAACAATTTTCGGAATGCAGTATATTTATGAAGGAGCAAAAACATTTTCGGAACCAGGAATTTATGTAACATTAGATGAACGTCCTGAATTAATAAGAGAAGACATGTTAAGATTTGGATGGGATTTACGCGGATTAGAAGAAAAAGGATTAATTCAAATAATTGACGGAAGCCTTGCAAAAATTGGACTTCCATCAGAAGAAGAATTAAGCGTTCCAGCAAGCGGGTTTGATTTAGATAAATTACTGCTTGAAATAATGCGTTTAACAAAAAGAACAAATGCAAAAAGAGTTGTATTTGATTCAATTCCTGCATTAGGATTAAACTTTGAAAAAGACACTGATGTAAGAAAAGCAATACTGAAAATAAGTTATCTGTTAAACAGAACAGGAGTTACTTCAATTCTTACTTCAGAAATAGTTGAAGGAGAAAATAAATTCAGCAAATACGGCGTAGAAGAATATGTTGCTGACGGAGTAATAGTAATGCATTACATGGGAGTAGGAACACAATCAAACAGAACAATCCACATAAGAAAAATGCGCGCAACAAAACACTCAGAAGAACTTCACCCATTAAAAATAACCGATAAAGGAATAAAAATAGAAAAAATAGAAGACGCATATGAAAAAGTTTAATCATATGCTGCTTAAATCTTTTCCTTTTTTCTTGAAAAACAAGAAATAAACTGCTACAGCAATCAAAACCAAAACAATAAAACCAAAAACAAGCAAGAACAAAATTCCTGCACCAACTAAAACCCAGAACAAAGGAATTGAACCATTTAAAGTAACCAAATTCTTTATTCCTGAAATAAATTCATTTAAATTAAATGGTTTTGAAAAAACATTTGAAGAAATCTGCTTATCTGCTGAAACAATTGCAGGAGGACATTCAAATTCATTAATTGAATTACTTAATTCAACAAGTTCTTCAAAAGAAACCGTTTTAGTTAAAAAATAAGAAAACACAGTTGTTTTTTCTGCAGGCAAAGAAACAACAGAATAAAAAACAGGGTCATTCTTAACAAAAACAAGTTCGTTATCAGATGAAATAAATGAAGAATTATTTGCAAAAGATTTTGGAACAGGTTCAACTAAAATAAAACTTTTCTCTTCAGTACTTCCATTATACAAAGTTAAATCAATTGAAGCAAGATAAAAAGTAACATCTCCATCAACAATTCTATTAATATTAAGCTTTCTTGAAAAACCCATTGAATTTACATTTTCAACAGATTCAGAAATAAATTCAGGCAAAAGTCCGGCAGAAGAATAAATAGATTCAAGTTCTGATTTATTATAATTGTATTTCAAAGGTTCTCTTTCACTTTTTTCAATTCCATTCAAAGCATTATTTAAAGCATCAACAGCATACTGAGCATGCTTTTTTGATTTCTCAAAATCAATTCCTTTTTCAAATAAATCCAGAGAAATTAAAATATTTTCATCAGCTAAAGCTAAAAAAGAATCAAACTTTTCAGCACCAGGAATTTCATAAAAATAATAAATTTTATTTAAATCAAGCACTTTTTCTTTTAAAATTTCTTCAGAAGAATATAACGCATTAATATCACGCCTTAAATCAAGAGTGTTTTTAACAGTAACAACTTCAATTATTTCTCCTTCATTGCCTGCATTATCAATTGCCTTTATTTTCAAATAAATTCTTCCATTCTCCCACTGCAAAGTATCCCAAGAAAAAACAAAAACATCTGAATTAGAATCAGTTGATTCTCCTAATTTTTTATACCCTGAATTATCAGCATAAAATTCAACTTTATTAATTCCTGAAGAAGGCTCTGCATCAGAAACACTTATTTTAAGTTCAGCAGTTTCCTGAAAAATTTCAGAAGACAAATTCAAAAGTTTTGGAACAGGCTTTTTTTTATCAAAGAAAAATTCCTGTTCAAAAAAACAATCATCTCCTTCAATATCTGTTGAAGAAAGCTTGAAATAATAAAGCCCTTCATTGAAATTCTTAAAACTCTTGTTTAAATCAATTTCATCAACAATTCTTGTTCCATAATCAACAATTGTTTCTTCAAAAGCGTCAGGATGAACAAGAACAACTTTACCGCGTTTTACACTGCCTTCATTTTCTCCACCATTAACATAAATTGTTCCTTCAAAAAAATCATTTTCATTCAATCCACTTTCAAAATCAAAAGTTACATCACAAGATTTTACAGCCTGAACAGAAGCAATTTCGCTTTGCGCGCCAATATTTCCTGCTTTATTATAAGCTAAAACACGATAATGACGTATATATCCATCAGAAACATCTGAATCAATATAAGTTAAATCAGAAATATTATCTGAAACAAGCTGAGCAACAGCATCACGAACAGTAAAATGAGAAGAAAAATTACCTCTATTAACATAAAGCAGAGGGCTTCTATAAAGAGCATAATGATCAACTCCAGACAAATCATCTTCAGCAGGATTCCAAGAAATTTTTATTGAACCATCATTCAATGCTTCTGCAACAATTCCTTTAGGTAACTCTGCAGAATTCGCAGGCCTTGAAGGGCCGGAATCATCAATCTGAATTTTATAATGCGCTACATCACTCCAATTAGAAGAAATTTTTCCTTTTATATGAAAATAATAAATTCCTTCTTTTTTATTTGAATAAGTTATTGAAGTATCAGAAACTGCAGAAGCACTTGGATTAGTATCAGAAGAAGAATCTAAAACAAAAGAATAACTTGTTGCTCCACTTAAAGCCCAAGACAAAGAAACTGAATCCTCTGAATACCAATTATTCTGATTAGGATGAGAAGAACTTGAAACTGAAGGCGCGACAGCAAAACAGGAGAAAAAAACTAAAACAAAACAAATTAACAATAAAAAAAACTTATTCAATAACTCACCCCTAAAAAAACAATTAAAACAATAATAATTCATAAAGAAATAAATTTAAACCCACAATAAAAAAAATCATAAAAATAATCAAAAAAACAGAAACAAAAGAAAAAAATAATAAAAAAGAAAAATGGGTTTGGCGGGATTTGGACCGAGGAGAACCCAGGTTCTCCCGACGTTCCCCTCTCCTGACTAATTGAAAAGATAAAAAATAAATCAAAAAATAAAAAAAAAGAAAAATGGGTTTGGCGGGATTTGGACCCGCGACACCACGGTCTTCAGCCGTGTGCTCTCCCGGACTGAGCTACAAACCCCGAGGAAAACTACGTTTCCCTTACGTTAACCCTTTCTAATCAATTCGCTTCGCGAATTGAAAAGGGAACCAAGGATTTACTTTTTCGCACCAGCGAAAAAGCGTTTTTCTTGCGAACCTAGCTTCTTTTTAAAAAAAAGAAGCTGGACGAGCTCGAGGGGATTTGAACCCCCGACACCTGGATTAAAAGTCCAGTGCTCTAGCCAGACTGAGCTACGAGCCCTAAATAATAAAACTAAGAATTACTGTTAACAGATATTTTTAAAAGTTTGCTTTAATCAGTTCTTTTCTTTATCTCCTTTAAACCATCCATAAAAGGGATTAATGCTTTTGGAACCTTAATTGTTTTTTTATCTGTTTGATTTTGCTCAAGGATAATTCTTAAAATTCTAGGAATTGCAGCCATTGTTGCATTAAGAGTATGCAAATACCCACGGCTACCATCAGGAAGAACAAACTTAATGTTTGAACGCACAGCCTGATAAGACAAACAATTAGAACAGCTCATTAATTCAATATATTTTCCTTCTCTAGGAGACCATCCTTCAAGATCATATTTTTTTGCAGCAACAATTCCAATATCTCCAGTGCAAATATTTACAACTCTGTAAGGAATTTCAAGTTCCTTCAATAATTCTTCTGCATTTAAAACAAGTAACTCAAGCATTTTTGCTGACGCTTCAGGCATGCAAAAAACAATTTGTTCCACTTTATTGAACTGATGCACTCTAAACAAACCGCGTTCATCAATAGCGCGTTTTCCAACTTCCTTTCTAAAACAAGGAGATAACCCGCAATGCTTTAAAGGAAGTTTTCTTGAATCAATTGCTTCATCTGAATACATTGCAGTTAAAGGATGCTCTGAAGTCGCAATAAGATACAAATCCTGCCCTTCAATTTTATACATTACATTTTCAAAATCATTCAAATCAGTTACTCCTTCATATGCTTTTCTGTTAATCATCAAAGGAGGAGAAACAAAAACAAATCCTTTAGAAATAAGTTTCTTCAAAGAAAACTGAATTAATGCCTGCTCAAGCAATGCAAGCTCACCTTGCAGGAAAAAAAATCCAGAACCAGAAATTTTCGCAGCGCGCTCAAAATCAGCTAACCCGAGCTCCGCAGCTAAAACCCCATGATGAATTAATAATTCGTTCTTTGCAGTATTGCCCCATTTTCTTACTTCAACATTATCTTCATCACTTTTACCATAAGGAACAGAATCATCCAAAACATTTGGAATAAGATAAATAAGTTTAATAAATTCTTGAAATATTTTTTCCTTTTTAATATCAGTTTCCTTTAATTTATCTGAAATCTTTTTAGCAGAAGCCAGTAAAGAATCAGCGTTTTTCTTTTTTGCTTTCAGCTGTTTTATTTCTTCAGTAAGCTTGTTTCTTTCTTCTCTAAGTTTCTGCGAATCCTGTAAAAGTTTTCTATACTCAACATCAGTTTTAACAAGCAAATCAAAATTAGTTAATGCAGCAGAATCACGGCGTTTTTCCAAATTTTTTCTTATCAATGCAGTGTTTTCCCTTACTTCTTTTATATCAAGCATTTAAATCAAAAAAAACAGTACCCTAAATAGTTTAAAAGAATACCTTTATGAGTAACTAATATGGAAATAGTTGTATTAAGATATGGGCACAGACATGTGCGCGATTACAGAGTTACAACCCACTGCGGATTAGTTTCAAGAGCATTAGGGGCAAAAAAAATAATTATTTGCGGAGAACAGGATTTGAAAATAATAGAAAACATAAATAAAATCAAAAAAAACTGGGGCGGAGACTTTGAACTTGAATTTGCAGAATCCTGGAAAAAAACATTAAAAGAATACAAAAAACAAGGATTTACCATACTACATAACACAATGTATGGAATTCCTCTTCAAAAAAAAATAAAAGAAATACGCAAAGCAAAAAAAATACTTATAGTAATAGGTTCAAAAAAAGTTGAAACAGAAGTATATCATCTTTCTGATTATAATATAGCGGTTACAAACCAGCCGCATTCAGAAATTGCTTCTCTTGCAATAACTCTTGATTTGCTGCAGGACAGAAAAGAACTTGAAAAAGAATTTTCTAATTCAAAAATAAAAATAATTCCTTCAGAAAACGGAAAACATGTTGAAAATAGCAAATAAAAAAAATATATTTGTTTTTTAAAAAGAGAAGTAAGAACAATAAGATATGGCGAAAAAAGAAATCACTTCTTACGAGCTTGTTGACGAATATCTTAAACTGCTTGCAGGAGATTATGCAACAGCAGTGGCAAAAGTGTTTGAAAAAAAAAGAAAAGCAATAACTGATGAAGATATTCTAAAAAAAGTCCCTTTGAAAATAACAGAGATAAGAACAATCCTTAATCAGCTTCATTATCGTGGAATTGTATGTTACCAAAAATCAAAAAATAAAAAAACAGGATGGTATTCATACACCTGGGAAATGAAACCAGAAAGAATTGCAGAACAAATACTTGAAAAGAAAACCGAAGAATTAAGCAAATTGAGAAAAAAGCTTGAAACAGAAGCAAATTATACTATGTTTGTATGTAAAAACAACTGTGAAAGTTATCCTTTCGAGATTGCTGCAGAGTATTATTTTAATTGCCCTAAATGCGGAAACCCATTAGAAGCAATAGATCAAGAAAAAGAAAAACGAAAAACAGAAAAAATAATAAAAAAGATAAATGAAGAACTGCAAGATTTAGAAAAACATTTTAATAAAACGCAAAATGTTGGACAAAGCACAGGGTGTTGAACACCAATAAAAACAATAAAAAAAGACAAAAAATAAACCAAAAAAAGACAAAAAAACACACAAAAAACCATAAAAAAGGTTTAAATTGAAAAAAAAGATAATTTAAAAGAGATTAACACAAATAAAAGGTTATTTAAACCTTGTGTGTTAAGAATAATATGTTTTAAAGCGGGATAGGGCAGCCTGGAGTGCCCGCTGGGCTCATAACCCAGAGGTCAAAGGTTCAAATCCTTTTCCCGCTACTTTACTTTTACTCTGATTATAAAAAAACACAAAATAAACCAACACAATATTTTGAAATACTTTTAAAATACCCTAAAATAAGTGTTTACTTTCAACAGAGTTAACTCCGCTACAAAAAAAAGAATATACTATTTTAAATAAATCAAATTTAAACACAAAAACAATTACTCACTTTTGAATTAAATTTATAAATAATGCAAAAAACAACAGAAAATGCATTAAATTATGCAAAAAAAGCACGCACTTTTGTTCAAAAAAAGGCATAAATGCCCCTAAATTGACTAAATTTAGGGCGTAATTTCAAATTAAGTTAAATATATGGTAATTACCATAAATTTTGTTATTTACAACAATTATTATAAGAAATTACAATCTATACAGTAATGTTTAAAATAACAAAAGAGATAATAATATTGAATAAAAAAACAATAATGAATAAAAGAGATAGTGAAAAATATGGGAATTTTAGAAAAAATTTTTTCCTTTTTTAAAAATAAAAAAACAAACAACAAGGAAACAGAATTATCTATTTATCACAGTTCTGAAACAGACTCACAAGAAAATATAAAAAAAGAAACTGTTGTTTTTGATGAATTTCATAGCATATGGGAATATCTTTCATTAAAAGAAAACTCTCAAGCGTTTTTTGTTTCAAGTGTTGTGGGTTTTGAAGAATGGGTTTCAATGGAAGAAATCTTGCGAAGAATTGAAGAAATTTTTGGAATAAAATTCAAAAACAAAAGAAGTCTTTATCCTTATATTAAAACAATGGTTGATTTAAATCTCCTTGAGTCGCTTTCAGTCGGAGATAAAATGAAATGGCGAAAAAAAGAAACTTTGATTAAGCTTAAAAAAAAGAAAGAAGAAAAAGAAAGAGAAGCAAGAAAAGAAACAGTTAACTAGGTTTTTTGTTTTTTATTATTTACCAAGTTTTTCTTTTAAGTTCTGAAAATTAGAATAAAACTTTACTAATTTTTCTGATGATTTATATGTTTCTCTAAACCAAGGCATAGAAATCATGTTTTTAGCATCTTCAAAAATAACTTTAAGGTAATTTGAATCTTCTTTTCCTGAAGCAGTTGAAAGAACAGTTAATTCTTTTTCAAGATTGCTGTGAATATCCCCTGAAATTACATGATATCGCTCAAGTAATTCTTCTAAAGATGCTGCAATTTCTTTCTCAGAAAGATTTTTTTCTTCCATATAATAAACTGCTTTCCAGTCTCCTTTTTTATGCCAAAAATGAGTTGGGTTTTTTCCTGTTTTAAAAAACTCAATTAATGGATTAAGGTGTTCTTTTGGAATAATAACACAGTTTTTTCCTGGCCTAAGATAAGGTACATTTGTAAGAACCCCTTCCCTGAAATAGCGGTGTGTTTTACCTGTTGATTTAGTCACGTTTTGAGTATAACCGTATAATGCACGAAATAGTTTTTGATAAGAATAAGCAGAATGTTTAGTTGAAGGAGGTAAAATAAATTTGTATTGAATAAAAAACCCTTTAACCATAGTCTAACCCCCCACACTTCCAGTAATAACCTATTAATTATAATTCAAAATCTTTATGTATAATTAAGTATTATTAAATTATAAAAAATTTAAAAGGTTATCTAATGAAAAAAACAATAAAAAAATTAGTACTATAAAAAAAATAAAAAAGCAGATAAAAAAGGCTTTGCGCTGAAGCCTTTATCTCCTTCTATGGTGTGGTTCTTCTTCATCTCTTGATGGTGCTGAACTTGAACCGCCTATAACCACAATATCTTTTGCAGATTTGACGTTTTTGTAAGGTATACTTTTCTCTGAAATAATTCTTTTTGCTTCCTGTTTTGATTTTGCTTTTAATGCTTCTGTAGTGATTGTTTCAACTCTTCCTTTTTCCAGGTTTATTACTAAATCAAAGATTTTACCTTTATATTCGCCGCCTGCAGTGTAAATATCCATTCCAAAAAGCTTTGAAAGTTTCATGGTCATTCTTTTCCCTCCTTCTAAATATTACTAAATAATTAATTAATAACAATAAAAGCTTTCAAATATTTAAAGATATCCTAACAAAACAGCTACATAATATTTTTTCTTTCTTTTAACTGCGTTTTAACTAAATTTATTTAAATAATGGCTTATACAAACCAACAATACTGGAAGTATGGGGTTATCCGTATCAGTTATTGTGTTTTAATTGAGTCAAGAGGTGATTTTACTTTTTTTAATTCATTTGTTGAAACATGCGTATAAATCTGGGTTGTAGATAAATTACTGTGCCCTAAAAGTTCTTGAATTTTTCTTATGTTTTCTCCTGCTTCAAGTAAATGAGTTGCAAAAGAATGACGGAGTTTATGCGGAGTTACATGTTTTTCAATTCCTGCTTTTTTTGTCGCAATTCTTATTATTCTTTCAATTGAATCAGTTGAAAGCGGAGTTCCGTTTTTTTTACTGAACACAAAAACACTTTTAATTTTTTTTGAATCAATATATTTTTTTATTTCTTTGCACCATTTTTCTGATAAAATTATTACTCTGTCTTTATTTCCTTTACCGCTTTTCACTCTTGCAATTTTTTCTTTTAAATTAATGTCTTCTGTTTTTAATTTTGTTAATTCACTTACCCTTAATCCGCTTGAATAAAGAAGTTTAACAATTAATCTGTTGCGTCCTTTTCCTGAGAATTTAATTAATTGAATTATTTCTTCTTTTGTAAGAACTACAGGCAATGGTTTTGATTTTTTTGGTGAAGGAACATCTTCAAGTATTTTAATTTTTTTTATTTTATGAAAATAAAATTTAAGCGAAGAATGAATTAATGCAAGAGTAGTGGAATTAACTTTTGTTCTTTTTTCAGCCAGAAAAGAAACTATGTCTCCGCGAGTTGTTTCCTCTGGTTTTTTTCCTGCAAATTCAAGGAATTTTTTTAAATAAATTGTATACATTTTAATTGTTTTCTGAGAATATCCTGTAATGCTTAATTCATTTCTGAATTCCTGCATATAATTATCAATTTCTTTTTCAGTTAAAACCATTTATCTCAGTAATTAATTAATCGCTTTATCCTTTAATAAAGTTTTTTAAATAGTTCCTGTTCACCTTAAATTATGCCGTTGAAAAGAAAAAAAGAAGGACGTCCTCTTCCGGAAAAACCTGAAGACAAGCTTTGGCGAGCGGAATTTGAAAAAATGAGTTTAGAAGAACACAATAACAAACTCCGTGAATTAGGGCTTGACGAGGAAGACATAGAGGAATTTGACGAAACCTTTGAAAAAGAAATAAAACCAAAAGAAAAAAAGAAATAACTTTTTATTGTATAATTATTTCTTTTTTCCTGTTTCTTTATTGTTTTTTCGGTGCTATGTATTTCAGTGATTGCAGTTGATTAAAGCAGTTTTGTTTGATTTAGATAATACATTAATTGATTTCATGAAAATGAAGAAAATAAGCTGTGATGCTGCTTTAGATGCAATGATTTCAGCAGGGCTTGAATTAAATAAATCAAAAGCAAGAAAATTATTGTTTGAATTATATGGAGTTCATGGAATAGAGCATCAGCAGATTTTTCAGGAATTTATTTCAAAAGTTCATGGAACAGTTGATTATAGAATGCTTTCAGCAGGAATTACTGCTTACAGAAGAGTGCAGTTAGGTTTTCTTGAACCTTACCCTACAGTAAGACCCTTGTTAGTTAAATTAAAGGAAAAAAATCTGATGCTGGGAATTGTTTCTGATGCTCCGCGATTAAAGGCATGGATGCGTTTAACTGAAATGGGTTTAAGTGAATTTTTTGATGAAGTAATTACTTTAGATGATTCAGGTGAATTAAAACCAAGCCCTAAACCATTTGAATTGGCTTTAAAGAAATTCAAAGCAGAACCAAAAGAAATAATTTTTGTTGGTGACAACCCTGAAAGAGATATTCGCGGAGCAAAACAAGCAGGTTTTTTCACTGCTTTAGCTAAATACGGGCAGATATTCAAATCAAAGAAAAAAGAAGCAGATTTTGAATTAAAAAAACCAGTTGAATTGCTTGAAGTAATAGAAAAAATAAATGAACAGAAAAGTTAATTTAATTCTTCGAACAGTATAATATTGGTGATTATTTGACTCCTATGAAAAAAAGATTAGAACGAGGAAGAATCAGAAACCCGTTTGCACAAAAAGAACTTGGAAAACAATTAAAAGCAAGAAAATTAACTCCAAAAGGACAAAGCAAATTGAATGATTTAAAGAATCGCGGATTGGCTTGAATTAATTGATGCAATAAGCGAAAAAAACCAATAATCTTTTTCTGTGAATGCTTTTCTTTTTATTTTCTTTGCTTCATTATTTATTTTTGTATTGTGGGGGATTATTATGTCTTTGGTAAAAACTTTAACTGAAGAAAAAAGATTCAGATATGATTATGGCGTTAAAACAAAATGCCTTAATTGTGGAGAAGTAATAACAAGCGGAAACAATATTTATTCCCGAAGATTCTGTTCAGAACGCTGTAAACTGAATTACCTGCTTTAAGTGCATTAAATGTTTAACTCTAAAGCAGAAGCAGAACGAATTAAGCTTGCAGTAACGAATTTTTTTAATACTTCATGTGCTGAAGGAATTGTTTTAGGGTTTTCAGGAGGTATAGATTCAGCTTTATGCCTGAAAATTTTATCTAAATCAATTCCGCCTGAAAAAATAACTGCTTTATTAATTCCTGAAAAAAACAAAAATCAAGAAGAATTAATTAAATTTATAGAAAAATGCGGAGTAAAGAATGAATTAATTGAATTAAATTCATTGCTCCGCGAATTTAAAGTTCCTTGGAAGCAAAATAAACTTGCTGAAATAAATTTGAAAGCGCGTTTGAGAATGCTTTTGCTTTACAATTATGCTAATTCAAACAATTACTTGGTTTGTGGCACAGGCAATAAATCTGAATTAATTTTAGGGTATTTTACAAAGTATGGTGACGGAGCATCAGATTTTCTTCCTTTAGGAAATTATTTGAAAACTCAAGTGTATTTGCTTGCAAAAGAATTTAATGTTCCTAAAGAATTCATTGAAAAAATTCCTTCAGCAGATTTATTTGAAGGACAATCAGATGAAAAAGAACTTGGAGCAAAATATGAATTAATTGATAAAATTTTAATTGAATTAATTGAAAACAAAAAAACCATTGAAGAACTTGTTTCAAAAGAATTTGATAAAAAATTAATTGAATCCTTAAAAGAAAGAATTGAAAAAAATAAACATAAATTAATCCCACCGAAAATACTTTAATCAAGTAATTATTATATTATTGGGGATTTTTTGTTTTCACGTGGACAGACTTCAGTTGAATATTTGGTGTTAAGTTCTTTTTTACTGCTTGTTGCAGGAATTCTTTTCATTTATTCTTTTAATTCAGTTACTGATGCAACAGTTTTTGTTAATGCGCGCAGTTCAGTTGAACTTCTTGGAAATGCTGCAGATAATGTAAGTGCTTTAGGAAACAATTCACAGAAAATAGTTGATATTGAACTTCCTGAAGGAGTAAATGATTTTAATGTAATTGGAAAAGAAATAATTTTGAATGTGCTTTCAGGAGAAAACACAAGAACTTTTTGGTATGAAACTAAAACAGATTTAACTCCTGCAGGTTTTTCAACTGAAAAAGGATTTCATCGCTTTAAATTAATTTTTTCAGACGGAAATATTCTGGTTTCAGAGGTGAGCTGAATTCAGAATAAAGCACAGACTTCATTTGAAGCAGTTTTTTCAGTTGGAGTAATTTTAGCAGTATTTGTTACTGTAATGCTTGGATTAAGTGTTTTTTCAATTCAGGCAGAACAAACAAAAGAAACGCTTTCAGACCAGATTGTGTGTGAAAGTCTTGCTCAGGCAATGGATTATTTATGGTTAAAAGAAGGGGCTTCTTATTCTTTTTTTCTTTCAAGCGATGCAAATGTTTTTCCTGACAGAATTGAATTAACTAATGCAGTTTGTTTTCCTTCTTCAAAACCAAATCAAGCTATTCTTACTGCAGGAAACATAACCATCTCTTTTTCAGGAGGTGAATTAATTGCTTCAAATTAATTCTAAAGGACAGTCTTTTTCACTGGATTTGCTTGCAGCATTAATTATTTTTTTAATTGTTTTAGGTTTTGTTGTTTCAAATTACTCTGAAGCACTTGTTTCAGCAAATAATTTAAATGAAAAAATTGTTCTGCAAAGAAAAGCATTCAGTGCAATGGAACTTCTTACCTCTACGAAAGGAAAACCTGAAAACTGGAATGAATTAAATTTCACAGATATTAATTCAATTGGATTGCTTAATTCAGAAAAAAAAGCAAGCGAAGAAAAACTTTCGGCATTTATTAATCTTGATTACACAGAATCAAAAAATTTGCTTGGATTAAATGAATTGGATTATTTTTTTTCTTTTACTGGTGAAGATTCAATTGAAAGCGGTTTGCAGTTAGATGCAAATGTGCAGGTTGATTCAGTTGTTTTAAGAAGAATAGTTTCATATAAAGGAAGTGAAGCAGTTGTTGAACTTAAAGTATACAAAATCTAAAGGATTTGTTTTTTCTTTGGATGCTGCAGTTGCAGCAGTAATTTTGTTGATTGCTTCTTCGCTTATAATTAATTCATTTACTGTTCCTCAGAATGATTCATTTTCTTCAAAAGAATTAATTGATTCTGCTTTTGATTCAATGCTTAAAAATGGTTATTTAATGCAAACAATTGATTTAAATTCTCCTTCACAGGCAACTGAATTAATAAGAAACAAAATTCTTTCATTTATTCCTGAAAATTTTGATGCAAGAATTGAATTAAAGCAGTATGATTTGAATTCAGATGCATGCCGTTCAGACAAATCATTTGAATCCTGTTTTCCTGCAAATGAATTAATTGAAACTTCTGCTGGTTTAGGAATTCCTGCAGATAAAGAAGTTTTTTCTTCAAGAAAAACTTATTTAAAATATCAGCCTCCTGCAGACTGTAATTTAGAGTATTATGAAGACGCAGAATTAAAGGAATTACCAAAAAAATTTAATTATCTTTTTTTTGATGCTCCGCAGAAAAAAACTATTTTTACTCAATCAAATCCTGAGTCAATTCTTTTTTTTGATTTCAATGAAGATGAATTCATTGTTGATTTCAATGTAACAGTTAATCCAACAGATGTAATTTTCTGTGATCAAAATATTGATGTTAATGTATCTCTTTCAATTCCTGAATCATTCAGAAAAGCAGTTGATGTAATGATTGTAATGGATGTAAGCGGAAGCATGAGCTGGGGTGGCAGAGTTGAAACAAATGATGCAACAAAAATAGTGAAATCAGGAAACAATGTATTTATTGCAGACGGAAGCTATGGCTTAAAATCAATTGATGTTTCAAATCCTTTACTTCCTTCAGTATTAGATACAGAAGATTCAGGAACTTATATTGATGTTTCATTTTCAGGCAGTACTGCTTTTGTTGCTGACACTTCTTCAACAGATGAATTAATTTCAGTTGATTTTACTAATCCTTCAAATTTAAACCGCTTAGACAGAGAATCAGTGAATTATATTACTGGAGTTTATGCAAGCGGAGATTATGTTTTTGTTGCAGGACGCAGAACCTCAAATAATTCAACCAGAGGAATAATAATTTATGATGCATCAAATCCTTCTTCTTTAAGCTATGTTTCTGTTGCTACCAGTTCTGATCCTGAAGACATATTTGTTTCAGGCGATTATGCTTTTCTTGCAGACGGCACTTCAGGGTTAAGGGTTTATGATATTTCAAATAAATCTTCTCCTTCTGAAACAGATTCACTTGATTTTTCAGCTGATTCAACTGAAGCAAAAGCAGTATTTGTTTCAGGAAACACTGCATTTGTTGCAGCAGAAAATGCTGGCTTATATGCAATTGATGTAACTGATAAAAATAATATTTCTATTTTGGATTCATATAATACTCCTGATTATGCACTGGATGTATTTGTTTCAGGAGATTATGCTTTTGTGTCAGATGATTCAAGTCTTCAGATAATTGATGTTTCAAACCCAAGCGATTTACAATTAGTTAAATCAATTCCAACCCCCTATTATTTTAATTCAGTCTGGATTGAAAACCAATATGCTTTTCTTGCAGCAGATAATTATGGTTTAATAACTTTTGACTGGATTCAAGGACCAAGAATAGATAATGCAAAAGCAGCTGCAAGCAGATTTCTTGATTCAAATAATTGGGATTTTAATTCAGACCAAATGGGTTTGGTTTCATTTAATACTTCTGCTGTTCTTGAACAGCAGTTAACAAGCACAAAAAATGATGTAAATTCAGCATTATATTCTTTAACTGCAGGCGGAGGAACAAATATTGCCACAGGAATTTATGCTGCAACAACTGAATTAACTTCAATTCGTGCAAATTCCAATGCAATTCCTTTTCAGGTTTTATTATCTGACGGACAATCAAATGCAGGAGACTCTGCTGCAGCAGCCAATGCAGCAGCAGCTCAAGGAATAAAAATTTTTACAATTGCTTTTGGAGAAGATGCAGATGAAGATGAATTAAGAACAATTGCTGAAAATACTGATGCAAATTATTATCATGCAACTGATGCAAATGTGCTTTCAGATATTTATGCTTTAATCGCAAAAGAAATACAGGAAGAAGCAACAAATTCAAATCTTTTTGTTCCATTTTTTGACGGAGCCCTTGCAATTAATTTAGGAATAGGAATAATCCAAGACAACAATATTGTTTTTGATATAGGTGTATTAGAACCAGGACAGCAATGGACTGCTTCTTATACTTTAAATTTTCCCTGCAATGAAGAATACAATTGCAATGTTGACGCAATAACTTTTCCAGGGGACGGAACAGTATTTGTTTTCACAGACCCTGATGGAAACACTCATAGCTTTGATTTTAATTCATCAATTACACTGGATTTCTTTAAACGAGATTTAAAAGTTGATATTTTCAGCGGAACGCTTTATTCAGCAGGACAAGTTTATTTAGATGTAAATGTTTCAAGTTTAGGAGAACTTGCTTCTCCTGAATCAACTTTAAGATTTTATTTAAATGATACAAACACATCAGCACTTCTTTCAAGCACTGTTCCTGCGTTATGTGGTTCAGAGGAAACAGCTTTTGGATGCACAAATAATTACAATATTTATTCTCCAGTAATACTTAATGAAAGCGGAATAATTTATGCAACAATTAATGATGATTCTGCAGTGCAGGAATGCCCTTTAGGAAACACTGATGCAGTAAATTGTTTTTCTGTTCCAATAACTCAGGCATATGTAATAGATTATTATATATGGAGGAAATAAAATGAATAATAAAGGAATTTTTTTAGCGGTTTCAATTGTTTTATTTCTTCTTTCATTAATTTATTTTTCTTCTTCAATTAATTCTTCAATTAATTCTTTTTCGCTTGTTTATTCTGATATTTCAAGAATCAGTGCAGTTAATTCAAAATTTGAATCAATTTATTCAAACATTGTATTGCTTGATTCAGATTCATATCTTAAGGAAACAAAAGAAAGAATACTGCCTTTCAGTTATTCTCTTGATGAAAACATTTTTTCATTAAATTCAGAAATTCCTTTAACTGAAACCTCGCAGAATCTTTACTTTGATTACATTAACACTTTCCGAATACTTATTTCAGATTCAAACAGATTAAATGCATTTGACGGAATTCAAACAGATTTCAATTCATCGCAGAATTCATTTTGGGGCGGAGATTCAAATGAAATGAATTTCCTTCTTGTCTCTCATTGTGCAAAAAACTCCTTTCAAGATTTAAATACATTTATTTTTTCTTTCATTGAATGCAACAGTAAAGAACCAGATTTCAATTCAATTAAACAAATTAATTTAGATTTAAATATAAGTCCATTATATGTTGAAGATTTTAATTCAGTTTACTGTAATTTAAACGGAATTGAATCCTGTGTTCAAAACGATTTTAATGCATTTAATTCTCTTCCTTTTCTGAGAATTTCATTTAATTCAGCTGAATGCAATAACTGTATTCTTCCAGAAGAAACAATCATTTCAACGCATTATAATTCAGCTGAAGCAAATTACATTATTTTTTCTTGTTCAGGCGCTTCCTGCAGTTCAGAACCTTTAAGGATTGATTTACAAAATCAAATTAAAATTTCCCGCGCAGGAGAAAACAGAATTCAATACAATATTGCATTTGATTTCAATTCAGCAGCATCTCAGCTTGAATTAAATGATGTTTTATTTAAAGTAAGCAGCGGAGAACAAATAAATGAAAGGAGTTTTTCAGGATGGAATTAAATTTTAAAATCAGTTCATTTATTTTTTTCATTACAATAGTTCTTGCTTTGTTTGCTTTGTTTGTTTTCTTCCCTTCTGGTTCTGAAAAACAATTAACCTCTTCTCCGCAGAAAATATTTTTTTCAGCAGAAAACATTACAGTAAATTCAGAAGCAGAATTAAAAGGAAAATATTTTTATGAAAAAGGAATCACTTCCATTGAATTTAATTCACTGGTTTTTGACTGCAAAAACAAAAAAGAATGTGAGTTTTCATTTAATCAGATTTTTAATAAAACAGGAACCCAGGAAATAACTTTAATTCTTAACTCAGAAAATGAATCAATTCCCATGAAAGAAATAATTAAAGTATTTGAAGTAAATGAAAAAAAATGCCTTGATAATACATTATTTGGAGAATGTTCCAGCAAAATAATTGGAAATTACTGCAATAATGGAAAAATAGAATTCAACTGCATTAAATGCTCTTGCGCAAAAGAATTTGAATGCATTTCAAATAAATGCATTTTAACTGATTTTTCAATTTCAATGGAATTAACCAACTTTCCTAAACTTGCAGGAAAAACAATTCCTTTAACAATTTCACTTCAAAATAATTCCTTGAATGAAATTCCTGCTGAAACACAGTTTAAAGTAGAATTAATTGAATCAAATAAAATAATTTCCTCGCAGGAAATAACTTTGAAGGAATCAATTAAATCAAAAAATTCACTGGAAATACCTGCAACCTTTCCTTTAACTGATTTAACTGAAGGAGTTCATATCTTTTCAATAAAATTAATTTTTCCTCTGACAAATAGCATTTTATCTGAATCCAAAGCATTTGAAACAAACCTTATTTCAGAAACAAGTACGCCTCCAGAAAATCCTTTTTCACTGAAAGCAGAAGTTTATGGAAATGCACTTGATTTAAGCTGGCAGAATTTAGGAAACAGAACCAGTTCATTTAATGTTTATGAAAGCATTTCAGTGCAAAGCACGCATATAAGTTATTCTTTTGCAGGTTCAACTCAGAATAATTCCTTTAGTTTTGATTCTCTTGAAAAAGGAATACATTACTTTGTTGTTACTGCAGTGGATCCTTTTGGATTAGAGTCTGAATACAGTGAACCCCTTAAAGTGCAGGTGAACTAAAAATTTAAATAAATGAATAAAGTTAATTGAATGGGATGAAAAAAATGAATGAAAAAAAAGGTTTGATTGAATTAATTAAAGAAAAAATTTTTAGAAGTAAAAAAAATAAAAACAGGATTGAAGCACATCCTGTGGTGCAGTATGAAAAAGCCACCCCTGAAAAAACAGAAAAATCCTTGAAAGAAGTTTCTTCAATTCAGGAAGCCCTGCGTTTGGCTGCAATGGATAAAAAAACAGATGAACTCATTAATGCATCAGTCCATTCATCTGAAGAAATCCATGATACTGCATTAAATGAAGCAAAAAAAATTAATTCTCTTAAAAAACTTGATTTAAATGAAACCGAAAAACAGCTTGAATCAATCACTTCTGATTCAAGTGAATTAAAAGAGCTGGCAGTAAAAGTGAAAACCCATTTAATTATAACTGATTTTGACAGAATCAATTCCCTTGTAAAAGAAAAACAAAAAATTTCATTAATTGCAGTTGCAAAACAGCTTAATCTTACTCAAAAAAGAATTGCTGAATGCGCACATATTCTTGAAAAAACAGGATTAATTGAAATAAATTATCCTGCAATTGGCGCTCCTGTGCTAATGATTAAAAATTTCAATGAAAATCAAAAAGAATTAATTAAAAAGAAAAAAGAAGAAAAAGAAGAAGAAAAGGAATTAAAAAAACAAAAAGCAATGAATCAAAAACAGGAAAAAGAATCAGCAAAAAAACAGTTACAGGAATTAAAAAAACAGAAAAATAAAAAAACAGTTCAAAAACAAAAAAGTGATTTATTTGGATGAAACAATTTTAAAAGAATATGAAATAAAATCCCAAGGAATAAACATTCCAATAAAAATAAATGAACTTAAAACAGATTTTGTGAAAAACTATATTCTTGATTTGCCTGAACTGGGAGAAGGAACAAAAGCCCTTTTAAATTCCCTTAAAATAAGCTTAATCACTGATCCAAAAGTAAAAGCTGAAACAATGCTTGATGCAAAAGAAGTTACTGAATTAAAAAAACAGCTTACTTCCCGTGCATTAAAAATAATTGAAAAAGAAGCAGGAAACCTTTCTGCAAAAGACAAAAATTCATTGATTGCACTGCTTTTAAGTGAAATGCTTGGATTAGGAAAAATTGAATTTATTTTAGATGATCCTAACTTAGAGGAAATTGTAATTAATTCAGCCCATGAACCAGTATGGGTTTATCATAAAGAATTTGCCTGGCTTAAAACAAATATTTTAATTAAATCAGAAGAAGAAACCCATAATTTTGCAAGCATTATTGCAAGAAGAGTAGGAAAACAAGTAACAATCCTTAATCCATTACTGGACGCGCACCTGCTTACAGGTGACAGGGTTAATTCTTCACTTCAGCCTATTTCAGGTGGAAACACAATAACAATCAGGCGTTTTCGCAGAGATCCTTGGACTGTAACTGATTTTATTGAAAACAAAACAGTTTCAAGCGAAGTAATGGCTTTAATCTGGCTGGCAATGCAGTATGAAATGAATATAATTCTAAGTGGAGGCACTGCATCAGGAAAAACTTCTTTCCTTAATGTTTGTTTACCATTTATTCAACCAAATCACAGAATTATTTCAATGGAAGACACCAGAGAATTAAATTTACCTAATTTTATGCATTGGGTTCCAATGAGTTCCCGTGAACCAAACCCTGAAGGAAAAGGCGGAATTGAACTGCTTGATTTATTAGTTAATTCTTTGAGAATGCGTCCTGACAGAATAATTGTAGGAGAAATAAGAAGACAAACAGAAGCAGAAGTAATGTTTGAAGCAATGCATACAGGACACAGTGTTTACACGACCTTTCACGCAAACAATGCAACTGAAACAATCAGAAGATTCATTAATCCTCCAATAAGCATTGCACCAACAATGCTTGAATCAGTTCACTTAAATGTAGTAATGTTCAGAAACAGAAGATTAGGATTAAGACGTGTTTTAGAAGTAGCTGAATACATTCCTGAACACCATGGAGAACAGGATTCACTTAAAGCAAACACATTATACAGATGGCGTTCAACTGATGATTCAATTGGAAAAGCAAATGAAAGCATTAGATTAATTGATGAATTAGGACTGCATACAGGATTAAGTCCAAGCGAGATAAATGAAGATTTAATTGAAAAAAAATCAATTCTTGACTGGATGGTTGAACAAAAAATAACCGGCATATATAAAGTTGGAAGACTTTTAAGTGAATATTATAAAGATAAAAAAACTGTTCTTGACTGGATGAAAAAAAAGCAGGTTCCAAGTGAATTAAAGTGACTACACAAATTCCTTTCAGTCCTTTTCCGACAAAAATTCTTTATGTAATTTCTTCAAACTTTCTTGGAATAGGGCAAAAAATTTCTTCAATTTTTCCTTATCTTGAACTGGAATTAAAGCAGGCAGAAATTGAATTTGAACCAGAACAATATGGAGCAATGATGTTTGTTTTAAGTTCATTTTATTTTTTAATTGTGGCATTAATCACTTATCTTTTTTCAATGCGTTTGCTTCCCGGCATGGAATTGGTTTCTTCTCTTACTGTTGGAGCGCTTGCATGGTTTTCATTATTAATGCAGTTAAGTTTGTTTCCTAAACTCAAAGTAATGAAAAAAGTCCGAAGCATTGAACAAAATCTTTTATTTGCCATAAGAACAATTTTAGTTGAAATTAAAAGCGGAGTAGCATTATATCAAGCAATGGAAATAATTTCTAAAGGCGACTTCGGTGAAATAAAAACAGAATTCAAAAAAGCAGTTGATAAAATAAATTCAGGAACAATGGAATACATTGCATTGGAAGAAATGGCTTCCTATAATCCTTCTCTTTTCTTCAGAAGAACAATCTGGCAACTGGTTAACGGATTAAAAGCAGGAGCAGACATTTCAACTGTTTTAACTGCTTTAGTTGACTCTCTTGGAAAAGAACAAAAAAACCAGATAAAAAAATACGGCTCTCAAATGAAACTGCTTTCATTAATGTACATGATGCTTGGAGTAATAGTTCCTGCACTGGGATTTACTTTTTTGATTGTTTTAGCTTCTTTTCCTCAAATTCAAATGAATGAAATTCTTTTCTGGATTTTACTTGGTTCAATTGTTTTAGCTCAATTCATGTACCTTGGAATGCTTAAATCAAGACGCCCTAATTTATTGGAGGCATAAAATGGTTTACGAAAGAATCACTGCATTAATTCCAAAAAAAATAAGCGAAAAATTTGAATCAGAATTAATGTATGTAGGAATAGAAATTCCTTCAAAAAAACTTTTAGGATTCTTTATTTTATTCGGATTCTTTTTAAGCTTAGGAATCACAATGCATTTATATCTTTTCCTTGCATTCCCTGTGCTTATTTCATTTCCAATTCTTTACTTGATTTTCTTTGCAGTAATCTATGTATGGCTTGCAAATACTTCTGAATCAAAAGGAAAATTCGTTGAATCAATTTTACCTGATGCCCTGCAATTAATTTCATCTAACCTGAAAGCAGGATTAACTCCTGAAAGAGCTTTACTTGTTTCAGCCCGCCCTGAATTCGGGCCATTTCAATTGGAACTGAAAAGAGCAAGCAAACTAGTAATGGCAGGAGAAAAAATTGAAATAGCGTTAGCAGAAATTTCTTTAAGAATTAAATCAATTGAATTAAGCAGAACATTATGGCTTTTAAGTGAAGGAATTAAATCAGGCGGGCAATTAAGCGATTTACTAGTTGAATTAAGCGATAATTTACGAGAACAACAGGCAACCAAAGCAGAAATTTCAGCTGATATTTCAATTTATGTTCTGCTTATTTTTTTCACTGCAGCAATCGGTGCGCCAATTTTATTTGGAATAAGTTCTTTTATTGCTGAAGTTCTTTCAGCAAGAATGAATTCTTTTGCTTCAATTGATTTAAGTGGTGCAGCAATGAGCGGTAAAGCAGGAATGGTTTCAAACATGATTTCAGGCGCAAGCGCTTTATCAACTGAATTTCTTTTAACTTTCACAATAATCAGTTTAATAATTACTTCAATTTTTTCTTCTCTTACAATCGGAGTAATTAATTCAGGAAAAGAATCAAACGGAGCAAAATTCATTCCATTAATTTTACTAATTTCATTCGCATTATTTTTCGCAATAAGATGGATAATGGCACAATTCTTTGGACAGCTGCTTTAAATTGATTTAAAAATAAAAACATTTTCCAAGTGCTTCTTTTTCATTAAGAAGTTTTCTTTTGCCTTCTTTAATTTCAGAATCAATTCTGGCAAGTTTTTTGTTAATTAAATCAATTTCATTACTTTTTTGATTCATATAAATCAATAAAAAAAGAAATAAATAAAGGGAAAAAATCCCTTTAATTTACTTAATTGCTGAATGAACAACTTGCTGTTTCAGTGTGAGTGATTCCGCTTGATGTTTCGTATTCGAAATTTATTGTTGCTGGACTTGTTAAGTCAGCAATAGGATATGTAAAGACTTTTCTGTCTCCCAAATTCCATGCAGTTGCATCAACATTCATATCGCTTACTTCGCTATTCAAAACTGCGCTAAAAGTCGATAAACTGCTTCCAGTTCCATTTCTAACTGAAATACTGAAAGTGGTACTATCATATCCATGATCTTCGTATGCTAATTTATCAAGTCCTGTGCATGTTCCTGCGCTTGGTGGATTGAAGATTCCGAATGCAAACAATGCTGCAATTACAATTACTATTACAACTAATGCCCATCCGTAAGTCATCAAATACTCTAACGCGGATTGTCCTTTATTCTCCATTTTTATTTCCTCCATTTAATTTAATATAAAGATATAACCAAGTAAAAGGAATTAATTAATATTTAAATCTTGTGTTTTAAGAAAAAAAACTTTTTTTATAATTTTTTTTTCTTAATTAATTTTTTAATGAAATTTTTTTCTTAATTCAATTTCAGTTTTTTTTGTTACAAGTCCTTTAAGTTTTCCTTTCTTTAAAGCAATTTCTTTTACTGTGCTTGAATTCAAGTAAAAAAATTCAGGTGAAGTCATTACAAAAACAGAATCAATTTCAGGCGCTAATTTTCTGTTAATCATTGCTAATTGGAATTCATTTGAAAAATCACTTACTTCCCTTAAACCACGAAGAATAGTGAAAGCCTTTTCTTTTTTACAGAAATCAACTAAAAGCAGGTTAAATGACTTAACTTTAACTTTTTTTATTCCTTTAACTGCTTCTTTAATTAATTCAACTCTTTCATTCACTGAAAATAAAGGCTTTTTATTAGGATTATCAGTTACTCCAACAACTAATTCATCAAATAATTCAGCTCCGCGCTTAATTACATCCAAATGCCCTAAAGTAATTGGATCAAAAGTTCCTGCATAAACTGCTTTCTTTTTCATTAAAACACCATTAAAACTACTTATTCAATTATTTTAT
>JAFGBZ010000067.1 GCA_016932875.1 Candidatus Iainarchaeum sp. | reverse complement strand
TAAATACCTATTATTACCTATAGTGAAGATAGGTAAATATGAGGTTAACACCTAATGAGCGAAAGCAATGATTAGTTAACTCAACTCTGAGCCGAACTTTTCTTTTTAAAAAAAACGCGAGTAAAAGCAAAGCTTTTACAGCGCCCTTCTAAGCTCCGCTTAGAAAGGGGAAAGCTACGTTCGCAAAAGAAAAACTATTTAATCTAAAAAATAAAAAAAACAGGCATTAATGCCTGCTAAATTATTTTTATTTTGAATCAGATTTTTTATCTTTTGAATCAGTTGTTTTGTTTTCAGTTGATTTTGATTCTGTTTTTTCTGCTGTAACCTGAACTATCTGCTTGCTTCCTGGCCTGAAAATAATGCTTAAAATTAATGCAATTAAAATCAGGAACAATATTATTACTGCAATAATTATTCCGCCAAAGAAAAGCCAGCAAAAAATAGTATTACATGAACCGTCAAAGGAAATGCATATTCCTCTGTTTGAATTCTGTTCACAGCAATTGCATTGAACACAGTTGTTTTCTGTGGTAACTCTCGGGTCAGGTTTTTTGCATTCAGGGCAGTAAGCTCCACCGCAATCAATTCCTGATTCATCTAAATCCTGAACTCCGTTAAAGCAGTTTCCTTTCGGTTTTGCTGAAACTGTTTTAGTGTTTGAAAAATACTCTGTTCCCAAAACATTTTCAAAAACATTTGTTGAAGGAAACTTTACCTGAACTGAATCAATCTGCATTCTGAATGTTTCATTATTTTCAGGACTTGACTTCATTTTGTATCCAATAATAAAATTCCTTGACTCGCTTACTGTTAAAGAACCGCTGAGAGACTGCATTGGCTGGAAATCCATCATTGCTTTGCCGTTATCAGCATTAAAACCACTTTTACCGATTAAAGTATCAGTTAATTCATTGTACTTACCATCTGAATCATTATCTAATGCAACAAACGCAGATTCAATGTCATTTAATTCATCTCCTGAACCTGAACCGGAAATATTTATTCCATAAAGCTCTACTACTCCATTTGAAGCAGTTGCAGTTAACTGGTACATTACATTAAATGGATTCTCACTTGTATTCCAGTAATGGTTTCCAGGATCATTTGAACCGCGTTCAAAAACAACTGAAACACATGCATTACAATAAGCTCCACCGCAATCAATTCCTGATTCATCTAAATCCTGAACTCCATTATAACAATGAGCATCACTTGCAGGAGCAGTTGAACAAACTTCATCATTGCAGTAATAGCTTACACAATCTGAATGAGAAAGACAATGTTCTCCTAATTCACATGTTGCACCGCAAATGCCTCCGCAGTCAACATCAGTTTCAGTCTGGTTTTTTATTTGATCTGAACAGCTTGCACTAAAACCATAACATGCACCATTCCTGCATCCTTCATAACCTAATTCAGTACAGTTTTGGTTTGTAATCTGCACTTCATAATTATAATTGCTTCCAGTGCAACTGTATTCTGTTACAAAGCAATTTGAACCTGTGCATTCAGTTATAGGGCTTGAAATATAACTACAGTAATCACTGTAAGTCATCCAGTCGCCTTGCATTGGAACACTTGCATAAGTGTAATTCACGTCTCCTTTAACATTAAATATTTGCCCTCCGTCCGAATCAATACAATTCATATAAGAAGCACCTGTTGCTGAAAAAGAAAAAATAATCAGAAAAACAAAAATTAATTCAAATTTACTTAAACCCATTAATAACACCCTCTAAAAATGATTAATTCTGTTAATAGCATAATTTCCTCATATAAATATCTTTTCTTTAAAAAAACTAAGAATTAACAGCAACAAATAAATTACTTTCGCTGAAATTATTTTCTGCCAGACATTTGTTCTGACGGCGATTAAATAAATGAAATTCGTAAAAGTTCCAATTAAAGAAAACCTTTTTTACTGGACTCTGTTTGATTATGGAATTCTTCCTTACAGCGAACTGGAAGAAAAAGACATTGAATCACTTCCAACCCCTTTTTTCCTGTTTGACTTGCATCCTGATTCAAAAATAGGTTTTGTTTCAAATAGAGCTGATTCAGTTACAAATATAATTACTTTAACTGAAAGCTTTGAATCACTGAAAATTGACTCTGATTTAAGAAAAGATTTGAAAAGAATCGAAAAAAAAAATGCAGATACAACAATAATTGAAAACGAAGAAAATGCATTGGAAAAAAGCAAGAAATGGTTTCAGGAATTATGGCATGAACCAGAAGATGAATTAGAAAGAAGAATTGAATTATGGAAAGAAAAAGCATATACTTTAAGCGCTTACAATGGAAACGAATTGTTAGGAGTGCATATTGCAATGAAAGACAAGGATACAGCTTATTACATGGGCTGCTGGTGGAATCGAGAACATAAAAGCAAAAGCATTCCAACTTTTTTATTAAAAAAAGACATTGAAAATGCGATTAAAAATAAATTAAAGTATTATGATTTAGGAATCGGAGATGAACCATATAAAAAGCAATGGAATGGAACTGAACGATTCACTAAATATTTAGCAATTCTTACAAAAGAACAGGCAAAAGAAATGAATGTGACTGAATTCATTGAAATCAAATAAAAACTCTTTCTAATTCAATATTTGAATGAAATTCATTAAAAGCCCTGAAAATTTTAAAGTAAAAGAAATAATGTTTCCTGAATTAAATGAAACAGGAATTTTTAATTATTATTTAATGCAGCAGAAAGGGCTTGGAAGCAGTAAAGCAATTAAACTGCTTGAAAAAGAAAACAATGCAAGGATTTTTTCTTCAGGATTAAAGGACGCTAAAGCTTTAACCGAGCAATGGATTTGCAGTGAAAAAAAACTTAAATCAAAAGAAAAAGAAATTGCACTGGAATTCAAAGGAAAAAGCAGTAAAAGAATTTTCATCGGAATGCATTCAGCAAATGAATTTAAAGTAAAATTAAATGAAGTAACTGAAAAAGAAAAAAAATTTATTTCAAATGAATTAAATAAAATTTTTTTCCCGAATTATTTTGATGAACAAAGATTCAGAAAAAGCACTCTTGAAACAGGAAAAGCATTAATTGAAAGAAACTGGGAAAAAGCAGTTAAAACAGCTTTAACCCTTGAAACTGATTTTGAAAGCAATAAATCAAAAGAAATAAAGAAATTAATCAGAGAAAACTGGAAGAAATGGAGTAAACTATGCGATTCAGTTGAACTGCCTGAAGTGAAAAGAAATATTTTCTGTTTTTTAGAAGAAGAAAATGATTTCAAAAACGCGGTTTTAATGCTTGAAAGAAAAGTTATTTCAATGGCTTGCAAAGCATCTCAATCAAATGAATTCAATGAAAAACTGAAAACAGAAATAATGAAACAGGAAAGAAAACAAAAATTAATTGAAATTGATTCAATGCAGTTTCCTGTTTTATTTAAGCATAAAGCATTAAAAAGAAAAATAACTGTTCAAAATGTGTTTCCTGAAAAAAGAATTCTTGAAAGAAAAACTTTTTTCAAACCAGAACAAATTAAAGCAAAATTTAATGAAAACAACTGTTTACTTGAATTCAATTTAAAGAAAGGCGAATATGCAACAATAGTGATTAAATGCATTCAGGAACTAGTAAAAGAATAACTTTAAATTTCCTGAAACTGTTTATTTTTCATTACTCTTCAGGAGGGAATTTGATGAATTTTAAGAAATTTATTTTAAGCGGTGTTTTAGGCGGAATTGTTGTAACAATTGTTTTCTGGATTGTTTCAATGGTAATGCAAACTGTTTTGAATTATAATGCAATGAATTTAGATGGAATGCGTGCAGTTGAAGACCCTTTAATGATGCTGTTCTTTTTGTATCCTTTCGTGATTTCATTCACAATGGCTTATGCATATCCTTTATTTAATTTACAAGGAACAATTGGAAAAAAAGGAACTCGTTTTGGACTGCTTTGCTTTGTATTAGCAGGAATTCCAAGCATCTGGGTTGTATTAACTTCAATGAATTATCCTTTAGGATTTACAATAACTCAAATAATTTCAGGAATACTTTACTATGCATTAAGTGGAATGGTTATAGCAAAAATAATGGAGTGAGAAAATGGGATTTCCTAGAATAAAAAGATTTTTTGAGGGATTTAAAATAGGAAAACCTATCCCTCAAAAAAAACCAGAAAATATACCTAAAGGAGATTCAGTAACAGAATATTATTATGGACCAAGGGTTGATGCAATTATGAATAAAAACCCCAAGAATATGCAGGAAAAATATGAAGAATCAAGAAAAAAACGTAAAGGTCAGCCTATAGATATATGAGCTTTTTTAGTTTAAAAAATCAGTTAATTTATGCATGATCTGGGTGCATAAAAGAGTACTGGGGTTTTAAAACCCCTTCTGCTTTTTCTTTATAAATTTCATGAATTAACTGCCTTACTTCATTAATTGTTATATTTGCTTTTGCATTTCCTAAAAGTTTCTGAAGAAAAATTAAATGCATTTCCTGAGGATTTACTCCTTTTGAATACATTTCCTCAATAATTGGTTTTAATGTATTTTTATTTAAAGAATTAAAATTTTCAGTTAAAGCAGGAAAATGCTTTTGTAGCCCGTGTTTTTCAAGCAATTTTTTGAAAGGCATTTTTTCACCATTTATTCGCTTTCAATTCTTGGAGCTAAAAAGTAAGTGAGTTCTGCTTCATTTATTTTGTAATTAAGTTTAATTGGTGCATCTGATTTCATTGAAAGAGTTAAGTTTTTTCCGCTTCCTTTAAGCATGTCGCTTAAATAATCCAATGGAAACATTGCTTTAGCTGAATTTTTTACTTTGAATTCCTTGAATTCTTTTTTTGAAGTGTTATTCTCAACTTTTCCTTTGCTTGAATTAGCATAAACTCTGAATTCTTTTTCATTTACCTCTAAAGTAATATGAGTTGAAATAAGTGAAGCATCCTTTAATGCATCGCTTAAAATATTTGAATTCATTTCAATTACTGCATCAAAATCAATTCTTGGAGTAGGAAGCTTTCCTGCAGTTACATCAATTAATGGAATTGAAAAATTTCTTTTACTTGAACCACTAAAAGAAAGTTTTAATGAAGAGTCTCCTTCATTTAATTCAATTGTTAAAGAATCATCTGATTTGCTTCGATTTAATACCTGGCTTAAATAATCTAAATCTAATCCTAAATGAATTTCTTTTTCAGCAGAATATTCGGCGAAAGCAGTTTTAGGCATTGAAAAATCAATCATTGAAATCTGGCTTGGATCAGTTGCTTTTAATTCCAGTCCATCTGCTCCAACAATTAATTCAGCTTCATCAATCAAGACATTTATTGCATCAATGCATTTCTTGAAATCAACTGCTTCCTTTAATTCAAGCTTCATTTAATAACACCTTTTTTTCTAATTCAATTATTTTCAATAATAAATTTAAATCAAATGATTCAATTAATGAAATCGTTTTCACATTAAAAATTGGTTCATTATTATTATAAATCAGTGTGCCAATAACCCTTGCATTTTCTCCTGCTTTGATTTTTTTAAGCTGGGATTTAGAGGAAAAAACCAGTTTCAGTTTAGAGTCCTTTAAATTTAGTTCAGCAACTGCGTTATCTGAATTAAATGAAGCAATTTTACCATAAAGAACAGATTCCTTTTTTTCAGGCACGTCTTTAAGCAGAACAAATTCATTCAATGAAATCACTTTAAGGAAAATAGCATTGCTCGCCTGCAGGACATCCCTGCAGTAAAAGAAGCAGATCATCAACCAATAAAAGTTTAACATACCCAATTAAAGGAATTGAAAACACTGCTTTTCCATTTAATTGAGCCGGCTGAACAGGAAATAATTCAATGCAGTCCATAGAAGGAATTCCATTGGTTATTTTTCCACATTCTTCATCAAGGAAAAAATTTGTTTTATCATTATCTCCTTTAGTTAAATAATAATAGCCGTCATCAACTTTCAGTTTAGCAATCACTCTATGAATTATTGGTTTTTGTTTGTAAACAGAATTATAAACAATTATATCTCCTGTTTTTTCAATGTCAAGCACTTGCCCGTCAAAAAACTCTATTTGCTTTGATTCAAATGAAACTGAATCAATTTTTGTTTTAGCAATTTCAGTATATGCAATTCCTTTCAATGAAGACTTATTTAATTCAATTAAAGGAGCATTAATTTGTTCAGGGCTTGCGCCGAAAACAAACATTACATCTCCGCGATGAAGTGCTGGCTCCATTGAACCTGAAACAATCACCACTATTGGACTCGGAGAATTAAATAAAAATCCAAGTAAAGTGTATGCAAGGAAAGCAAAAACAAAAGCTGAAATTAAGTAAACAATGTTTGTAATTAATTCATTTTTATTTGGATTAATTACTGGCAGAAGAAATTCATCAACATAGGTAAACGGGTCAAGCCATTTTAGTTTTTCTTTTATTCCCTGCATTTAAATCAGTTAAAGTGCTTTCAATACTTTTTTTTCAAAATCAATTAATTCTGATTCAATTTTTTTTATTGCTGATTCTAAAACCTTTGATGGTTCTTTTCCTTTTGTTCTTAAAACAAAAACAGAATCAGAATCCAATGGGTGCTCTAATTTATATGAAACAAATTCAACTGAACTGTCTTCAAGCAAAACTGATTTAATAAGCGAAGGCAGAGAATGTCTTTCACCAATTAATTTGAATTCAACCATATTTTTATCTTTATTCAGCACTTCAATTTTCAT